>NZ_JBJDQT010000021.1:24273-128447 GCF_044903565.1 Streptomyces sp. NPDC004065
CCGGGCCAGGCGGGCGGGCCGGGCGAGGCCGGGCAGGGGGCAGGCGAGGCGGGCGAGGCCGGGCAGGGCCAGGCCGAGGCCGGACGGGGCCAGGCCGAGGCCGGACGGGGCCGGGCGGGGGGGCAGGCGAGGCGCGGGCGCCCGGAGCCGGGCCAGGCGGGCGGGCCGGGCGAGGCCGGGCAGGGGGCAGGCGAGGCGGGCGAGGCCGGGCAGGGCCAGGCCGAGGCCGGACGGGGCCAGGCGGGGTCAGCGAAGGGCTTCCGCGACCTCCCGCGCCGCGTCCACGACGCGCGGCCCCACCCGCTCCGGTACGGAGTCCGCCAGCATGACGACGCCGACGCTGCCCTCCACCCCGGTCACCCCGATCAGCGGTGCGGCGGCACCGCAGGCGCCGGCCTCCAGTTCGCCGTGGGTGAGGGTGTAGCCGGGGTCCACCGAGGGCCGGCGGCGGGCGGCGAGGATCGCCTTGCCCGCGGCGCCCCGCTCCAGCGGGTGCCGGAAACCGGCGCGGTAGGCCACGTGGTAGTCGGTCCAGGTCGGCTCGACCACGGCCACGGCGAGTGCCTCCGAGCCGTCGACCAGCGTCAGGTGGGCGGTGGCTCCTATGTCCTCGGCCAGCGACCGCAGGGCCGGCAGCGCGGCCTCGCGCACCAGCGGATGCACCTGCCGGCCCAGCCCCAGCACACCGAGCCCGACCCGGGCGCGCCCGCCCAGATCACGGCGCACCAGTGTGTGCTGCTCCAGGGTGGCGAGCAGGCGGTAGACGACGGTCCTGTTGACGCCCAGTTTCTGGGAGAGTTCGGTGACGGTCAGCCCGTGGTCCGTGTCGGCCAGCAGCTTGAGGACCCTGAGTCCCCGGTCGAGCGTCTGGGAGGTCTCCGCGGTCACGACGCCCACTCCTTCAGTGGTGAGGTCGGCGGACCCTCCGCGCGGCGGTGTACGTCACCGAGTCCCGTCAGTGACGCGCAACAGAGGCCGCCGATCGGCCGGCGGTCCGGGCGGCGGTCCCGGACCCAAGTCGCTTCACGGCTGCGCTCCGCGGCGGCGCTGCCACGGGGCGTGTGCGTAGCGGGACAGTAGCGAAGCCGGTTCGCTGAGCGGAAGCCTTCGTCCAGAATCCGGTCACCACCCCGCATGGATCACCAGCGTTTGTCCCGAAACGCCCTGGCGAGACCATCACTTCGGGACAGGGCGAAGTGCCGCGGGGGCGGAGCCCCGCCCGGGGTCCGGGGTGAAGCCCTGCGTGGGGTGCAGGGGCGCAGCCCCGCCGGGGTGCAGGGGCGCAGCCCCGCCGGGGTGCAGGGGCGCAGCCCCGCATGGGGTCCGGGGCGCAGCCCCGTGGCGGTGCCGTCTTGGCCCACCGAGTCGGGCGGGCCGGATGGGGCAGAGGGGGGGTGCAGGGGGCGCAGCCCCCGCCCGGGTCTGGGGCGGAGCCCCAGGGACGGGAGCCCTCACCCCACCGAGTCGGGCGGGCGGGTGGGCAAAGCCGGATGGGGCAAAGAGGGGTGCAGGGGGCGCACCCCCCTGCCGGGGTCCCGGGGCGGAGCCCCGGGCAAAAGAACCCTCACCGCATCCGCGTAGCCCACTCCCGCACCTTCTCGATCCGCTGCCGCAACTGCCCCGCCGTGGCCTCCGCGCTCGGCGGCCCCCCACACACCCGCCGCAGCTCGGTGTGGATCACCCCGTGCGGCTTGCCGCTCTGATGGACGTACGCCCCGACCAGCGTGTTCAGCTGCCGGCGCAGCTCCATCAGCTCCTTGTGCGTGACGACCGGCCGCCGCTCGGCGGGCAGTTCGAGCAGGTCGGCCTCCGCGTCCGGCTTCCTGCGGCTGTGCGCGATCTGCCGCGCCTGCCGCTTCTGCAGAAGCAGTTGCACCTGCTCGGGCTCGAGGAGCCCGGGGATGCCGAGGTAGTCCTGCTCCTCCTCGCTGCCCGGGTGGGCCTGCATGCCGAACTCGGCGCCGTCGTAGAGGACGCGGTCGAAGACGGCGTCGGACTCCAGCGCCTCGAAGGGCAGCATGTCCTGCTCGCCGGTGTCCTCGTCCTGTTCCCGGTTGGCCTCGTCCATCTCCTTCTCGGACTCGGCGTACGGGTCCTCCTCGCCGTCCTTCTTCGGCTTGTCGAGGGCGTGGTCGCGCTCGACCTCCATCTCGTTGGCGTAGGTGAGCAGGTCCGGGATGGTCGGCAGGAACACGGACGCGGTCTCCCCGCGCCGCCGGGACCGTACGAAGCGGCCGACGGCCTGGGCGAAGAACAGCGGGGTGGAGATGGTCGTGGCGTACACCCCCACGGCCAGCCGGGGCACGTCGACGCCCTCGGAGACCATGCGGACCGCGACCATCCACCGCTCGTCGCCGTGGCTGAACTCGTCGATCTTCTGGGAGGCGCCGGCGTCGTCGGACAGCACGACGGTGGCGGCGCTGCCGGTGATCTCGCGGATCAGCTTGGCGTAGGCGCGGGCGGAGTCCTGGTCCGAGGCGATGACGAGGGCGCCGGCGTCCGGGATGGCCTTGCGGACCTCGGTCAGCCGCTGGTCGGCGGCGCGCAGCACGGCCGGCATCCACTCGCCGCGCGGGTCGAGGGCGGTGCGCCAGGCCTGGCTGACGGCGTCCTTGGTCATGGGTTCGCCGAGCCTGGCGGCGACCTCGTCGCCGGCCTTGGTGCGCCAGCGCATGTTGCCGCTGTAGGAGAGGAAGATGACGGGGCGGACGACGCCGTCGGAGAGCGCGGAACCGTACCCGTACGTGTAGTCGGCGGCCGAGCGCCGGATGCCGTCGGCGCCCTCCTCGTACGCCACGAAGGGGATGGGGTTGGTGTCGGAGCGGAACGGCGTGCCGGTGAGCGCGAGCCGCCGGGTCGCGGGCTCGAACGCCTCCAGGCACGCCTCGCCCCACGACTTGGAGTCACCGGCGTGGTGGATCTCGTCGAGGATGACGAGGGTCTTGCGCTGCTCGACGCGGTTGCGGTGCAGCATGGGGCGGACGCCGACGCCGGCGTAGGTCACCGCGACCCCGTGGTACTGCTTGCCGAGCGGGCCGGCGCTGTACTCCGGGTCGAGCCTGATGCCTATCCGCGCGGCCGCCTCGGCCCACTGCTTCTTCAGGTGCTCGGTGGGCGCCACCACGGTCACCTGCTGCACGACGTGGTGGTGCAGCAGCCAGGAGGCGAGCGTCAGCGCGAAGGTGGTCTTTCCGGCGCCGGGGGTGGCGACCGCGAGGAAGTCGCGCGGCTGCTCCTGGATGTACTTCTCCATCGCCCCCTGCTGCCAGGCACGCAGCTTGCCGGCGGTGCCCCAGGGGGCACGCCCGGGGAAGGCGGGCGACAGGTGATGCGAGTGGGACGAGCTGGCGGCGGTGGTAGTCACGGTCTCCGGTTCGCTGTGCTGGGTGCTCGGCTACGTATGACAACCGGGCCACCCTACCGGTGCGCCCGCCCGTCACCCGGACCGACGACACAGCGCCGGCCCGGGTGCGACAGGCGTCACAGTCAGCGCGCGAAGTGCGGCAGCTGGGCGGCGATCTTGGGTACGTCCAGAGCGCCCTGGCACACGTCCAGCACGAAGCGCTCGGCCTCGTCCACGTCGAAGGCGTCGTCCAGCGGGTGACCGTTGAGGTGCAGGAACACCCGCGTCGCGTACCAGGCGATGCGCTTGTTGCCGTCCACGAGTCCGTGGTTGCGCGCGAGGGACTCCATCAGCGCGGCGGCCTTCTGCCGGACGTCCGGGTAGGCGTCCTGGCCGAAGACGCTCGACCGCGGGCGCGCCCGGGCCGAGTCCAGGAGTCCGTAGTCACGCACCTCCTCCGCCCCGAGCCGCTACCGAGTCCCGGCATGGACCCGCCGCGTGACCCACGCGCCCAGCAGCGCCACTCCCGCCATCGGCAGGAACACCGCCGCGAAGGCGGCCGGGTGGGAGGTGGAGCCGGAGGCCGTCGCGGTCGTGCGGGCCACCGTGCCGCCGCCCAGGGCGGCGAACGCGGCGCCGCCCACCGCGAGCAGCAGGACGTTGGACAGGGCGTCGGAGATCTGCAGGGCGGCGGAGTTGGCGCCGGCCTCCTCGGGGGCGGACAGCCGCAGCAGCAGCACGCTGGTGGAGGCGATCACCAGGCCCATGCCGAAGCAGCCGAAGCCCCAGGCGACGGCGACCGTCCAGACGGGGACGGCGTGCACCAGGACGCTGGGCGCGGCGGCGATCGCGGCCGCCACCAGCACCATGCCGAGGGTCATCAGGCGTTCCCGGTACGGCGCGACGCGCGGCCGGGACTGCACCCAGGAGCCCAGCGCCCAGGTGGCGCCGCCCGCCGCGAGGGAGAACCCGGCGAGCGTCGGGGACAGGCCCCGCTGGGTGACGAGCATCAGCGGGACGAAGGATTCGGCGGCGATGAAGGAGCCCGCCGCCACCCCGCGCAGCAGCACCACGGACGGCAGCCCGCGCACCGCCCGGTAGGTGCCGCGCGGCAGCAGTCCCCGTACGGCGGGCACCAGCAGCACCGCTCCGGCGAGGCCCGGCGGCAGCGAGGCCCACCGCAGGTCCTGCGCGGCGTACTGGAGCAGTCCCGCGCCGAGCGAGATGCCGAGGGCGAGCCGGATGCGGCGCGCGTCGAAGGACGGCCGCGCGCCGCCCTCCTGCGCGCCGCCCACCGGTCCGGACGCCCGCCGCCGTATCTGGGGCAGGGCGAGGGCCAGCGGGAACACCACGAGCACGGGGATGCCGACGAACACCCAGCGCCAGCCGAGGTGCTCGGTGACCGCGCCGGAGGCGAGCGGGCCGACGATCGACGGGACCACCCAGCCCGCCGCGAACGCCGCCATGATCGCCGGGCGCAGCCGCTCGGGGTAGGCCCGCCCCACGACTACGTACAGCGCGACGATCACCAGTCCGCCGCCGAGGCCCTGTACGGCGCGGCCCAGGATGAACACCCACATCGCGCCGGCGGTCCCGGCCAGCAGCAGCCCCGCCGCGAACGCCCCGATCCCCGTGGTCAGCGCCCCGAGCGGGCCGCGCCGGTCGGACCACTGCCCGGCGAGCACCATCCCGAACAGGCTGGTGGTGAAGTATCCGGAGAAGGCGAACGCGTACAGCGGGACCCCGTCCAGTTCCCGCGCGGCCACCGGCATGGCGGTGCCGACGGCGGTCGCCTCGAAGGCGATCAGCAGGACGACGGAGACGATCCCGACACTGAGCGCCCGGTGGGGCCGGCTCAGCACGGTGTCGGTGGCCGGGTCGTGCTGCTGTGCCTGGCCGGGGGCGTCCGCGACGCCGGTGTCGCGGGGTTCAAGGACGGTCATGGCCGCCAGCGTAAGGCGCGCAACCGCCTTTGACCCCTGTCAGGAGTCCCCCGCCGCCTGCGACCTTGGTCGTACGACCCCCCGTTCGTGAACGGCGTATGGCAGTCCCGTTGCGGCCCGGCCCCTTTCCTTGAGCCTCCCCCGCCGCCCGCCCTACGGTCGTTCTCGACACGGCCGTGTGCCCGAGTGGTTCAGGGACTCGCCTGCAAAGCGAGTTACGCGGGTTCGAATCCCGCCACGGCCTCAAGTGCCTTGACCAGGGAAGTAGAAGGGGCGCCCGGCTCATCGAACCGGGCGCCCCTTCGGCTTCCGTCTCAGTTTCCGTCGCAGTTGGTCCACGCGAAGGCCAACGACGCCGCATCCGCCTCGTCTCTCGACCTTGTTTGGCGAACCGCCCACACCCGCCCGGCGGGCCCCCTAGGCTGCCATCGGGTGGCCGTACGCCATGCCAACCAGTCCCTCAGATCACGCCGTTGCCCGACTGACGGGCTTTGATCTGGAGGTGACTCTTGGAAGGCAAGCCGTGCGAACAACCCCCCTCCGAACCGGACCGGGAGACCGAGACGGCCAAGGAGGAGGCGCCCGAACCGTCTCAGAAGACTGAGACGACGAAGGGCGGGACACCGGAGCGGTCTCGGGAGACCGCGACGGTGAAGGAGGAACCCGAACCGTCTCAGGAGACCGAGACGGCGAGGTGGAAGAAGGGCCCAAGCTGGGCCGTGGCCTCATTCGCGATCAACCTGTTGCGCTTCTTGCACGACTGGTGGAACGGCAAATGAGTAACCACGACCTCAGCTCAGGCCCTACCCACATGACTGCGTGAGCAGTCTTCCTGCCCAGAGGCAGGGTGGTGCGTCATAGCCCGACGCACCGGAGGCCGCACGCCGAATGGCGCTGCGGCCTCCGTCTTTGGGGGAACAGCGTCTGAGTGAAGTGAGGCTCCGGCCTGGTGGCGGTCCAGTGCCGGCCTGTTCTGGTGTTCCTTCGCTCCGTGGTCTTCTCTGGTCGCTCTCCAGAGATCTTGCAATCAGGTGCCTTGGCGGGTGACACGAGGTTTGCACGGTCAGCGTAGCGGTCCTTCCTCCCTCGCGAGGGAGGAAGGACCCACAAAGTTGATACGAGACCCGCGCGGCCGCGACTCATCCACGAGTCACAATGACGCTCTGCCCAGCACAGACAGGAGGTCTGTGAATCGTTTTACGCACCTTCGTCCAGCCGCACGCTGCCCAACAGTGTCAGTGTCCAGTGCCCTCGTCTGAAGACCAGATGAGGCCGTCGACCTGTCGGGCGACATCTCTGCGGACTGTGTCGACCATGTGCTGATATCGCGCGGCCATGGCCGTGGTCGACCAACCCATGAGCCCCATCACCGCCCGTTCGGGAACGCCGAGGATGAGGAGGACCGTCGCGGCCGTGTGGCGCGCGTCGTGCAGACGCCCGTCACGGACGTTCGCCTCTGCCAACAGCGCCTTCCACTCAGCCCAGTCCCGACGGTGGGACGGGCTACGACCGTACTCATCCGGGAACACCAGGCCGTTTTCCTCCCAGCTCTTCCCGGCCGCCTCTCGCTCTGCTTCCTGAGCCTTGAGATGAGCCCGCAGTAGGTCAACGAGCTGTTCCGGGAGACCGACCGCACGGCGGCCGGCCCGTGACTTGGTGGTCGAGATCTCCGGGTTGGTGCGTCGCCTCTGCGGGCAGTAGCCTGCGGCCTTGCGTCCGCAGGGTTCCACGCACCCGTGTGCGTACTGCGGCCGGTGGCGACTACGGCGGACTACCAGGAACCCACCGTCAAGGTCCACGTCTTCCCACTTCAGGGCCAGCACCTCTCCTTGACGCAGTCCGAGGGCGAGGGCGACAGCCCAGCGTGCGGAGTTGCGGTGCTGGGCGGCGGCCTTCAGCAACCGCTGTACCTCTTGGACGCTGTAGGGCTCCACCTCGTACTCGCCCGTCTTGGGGGCCTTGGCCAGCAGGACCGGATTCTTGCCGAGATGACCGCGCCGTACGGCCTCGTTTAGGGCGGTCCGGAAGGTGCGGTGCACCTGGTGGGCGGTTGCGGGCTTGCTGCCGTTGGCCTGCATCTTCGCGTAGAACGCCTCGATGTGCTCGGGCTTGAGCTTGTCGAGCCTGTGAGCGCCCAGCCCGGGGATGAGGTGCTTCCGAACGGCGACGCCATACCCCACCATCGTGTTGTCGTTGACCGCGAGGGGGGCAACGTTCTCAATCCAGTGCGTCAGCCAGGCCTTTACCGTCCAAGGCTTCCCCGGCTTACGCACAGTGCCGGCGTCGCGCTGACGCTCCAGCTCCCGCACGGCGGCGACGACTTCCCCCTTGGTCTTCCGCTCGACGTGGCGACGGTCTGGCTTGCCGTCGTCGCGGACGCCGACCGTGACCCGACCGTGCCACTTGCCGTCCTTGCCGAAGTAGATGGAGCTGCGTCCGTTCGGCTGTCGGGTGCGCTTCTCTTTCTCTGCCACAGGCAGGCTCCTGTTCATGGTGTCGGGATGGAGGCCGGGGCGGCAGGCTGTCCTTGTCCGGGAGTGCCGCCGCCCCGGTCGGCGTCAAGCTGCGCGCTGGGCGGTGCGGAGACGCGTGACGAATGCGGGTACGGCGTCGGCCGGCACCCGGCGCAGATGGCCGACCTTTACGGACTCCAGCGCGCCGGAGCTCACGAGGTTGAAGCACGTGGTCCGCCCGATGCGGAGTCGGCGGGCGGCCTCTTCGACCGTGAGGAGAACCAGCGTCGGGTCGTCGTCGGTGGGCGCCGCGAGGGTGCTGTGCTCGCTCAAGGCTCACTCCTCTTGTGCTGCGTTCGCGGGAGATGCCGCCGCACAAACCGCGTTATCCGCAGAAACCCCGGCCCGGGCCGGTGACCTGCGGTGATGCGGTTCGCGGTCGGCATCGGCGTGGGGCTCGCAAAAATCCGCGATATTCCGCAAAAATCCGTGGCGCCCTGCGCGCAGCGGTACGCGAGTCCACGGACGCGGGTTTGTGCGGAATATTGCGGGATAGTGCGGCGGGACCTCGCCAGGCACTGCCGAGAGGTCCCGCCGTTGGTCAGCGGCCCCGTCGAGGTTTTTTGCGATTTTGCGGTTTGTGCGACGGGGTCGGGAGGGGAGACCGGCTCACCGGCCGCCCTGCCGCAGGACGGGGTGCACCTGCAACCGGGGCGCCGGCGGCCTACCGCGCTTGCCGGTGCGCTCCGGCTGATAGGTCCGCAGGTACCCGTGGTCTTCCAGCAGAGCGAGGGCCGGTTCCAGGTCCGCGATGGTGGGCACCTCAGCGCGCGACAGAACCGCGAACAGGTCGCGTCGGCTCACGTCGTCCCACCCGTTGTCCCTGAGCGCTTCCAGCACGCTGCGGGCGCGGGACAGGACAGGGTCGGCACCCATGACGTCGAACACGGCAAGGGCGTGGGCCGTGTAGTACTCCCCCAGCTCGATGGCCGCGCGCATGGTGGCCTCTGAGACCGGGCGGGCGTAGCCGTTGCCCAGGTGCTCGGCAAGGTGCAGCAGCGCGGCCATGCGGGCGGTCGCTCCGGCGAGCTTTCCGGCCCAGTTCGAGATGTGACCAAGCTTGCCGCCGCGCGCCTTGAGCTGCGGTTCGACGTGCTCTTGGTACTCGATCAGTGCCGCGTCCGCCTCGGGGCTGAGCTGGATGACGGCCGGGTCGGTCCACTCCGCCAATGCCAAGGTGAGGTTGATGACGTTGGCGGTGTAGGTGGCGGCCGTCTGCTCCGGGACCGGGTCGGTGATGACCTTCCGCTCACCGACCGTGGACGGGGGCAGGGAGTACAGGAAGCGGGCCAGCAGTCCGCGCCCATCGAACCCCTTCACCTTGCCGATGTCCCGCAACACGTCCGGCTGGACGGCGAGGCCGATGGTCAGGGCGGGGGTGTCGATGTACTCGCGGCGGGTCTGCCGGTTGACCCTCAGCCGGTCCCCGGCGTGCCCCTTGAGGAACACTTCCATGTTCGGGGCGCCGGAGTAGCGGCCGGCGATGATGTCGAAGATGCCGCCCTCGGCACTCATCACCGACAGCCGACCGCCCTGCTCAGCCATGAGCGAGGTGACCGTCTCCGGGGTGGAGTCGTCCGCCAACAGGACCGGTTCGGCCGGGACGGTAAGCGTGTCGGCGGTCTGCGCGAGACCGACGGCGGTGGCCACCATCTCGTCACGCTTGTCCGCGTCGGCGGACGCGGCCTTGGCGGCGGCCTTGTCGGCCGCTTCCTTGGCGAGGCGGGCGGTCAGCTCAGCCTCGACGATGACCGGCTTCATCGCGGCCTTGAGCTGCTTTTCCGCCTCGTACAGCGGGTCCGTCAGCAGGGCGAAGACGGCGGACTTGCGGTTGGCCGGCGGGAGCGCCACCACGGTGTAGAGGTTGGTGGGCTCACGCCAGTTGCCGCGCACGTGGACGACGGACCGGCCGCCCGCGGCCGTGGCGAGCACGGCGAGGGCGATCGATCCGGCGAGGTCTACCGGGGTCTGCGTCTCCTCGGCGACTGCCGCCACAAAGTCGTGCAGCCACGCGGGGAAGACGTGGACCGGGAACGGCGGACGCTCGCGCCGGCCGGTGAGGGGAATGGGGTCTTCCCACACGTCCGGTGCGGTCTCGCCCTCGGGCGGTGCTTCGAGGGTGGACAGTCCGGCCCACAGGTCGGGGCTGTCCACAGGCTGTGTGGTCATGCGGCTGCCCTCCCTTCGGCGGCGGTGGTGGTGTGCGGGCAGATACCGACGCGGGCCGTGAGCTTCATGACGGCGGCGCGGCCACGGGCCCGCTCGTGGTGCCCACAGCAGCAAAGCCAGTCGGCGACGGGCGGTTCGGTAAACCGGACTTGCAAGCCCGGCTGAATGCCGGTGATGGTGACCGGCTGCGGGTCAAAACGAACAGCAGAAAGGACGCCCTTACGGGCGACGCCCTTCGGTTCGCCCACGGACGTCCGTGGCGCGACCCGTACGGCGCCCTGCGGCCCGTTCGCGTGATTACGGGATGCCTTGTTCATGCCGCTCGCTCCGAGGCCGCCTCAAGGCCGTTGGCGACCGCGCGGCGCGCGTACGCCTCGGGGACTCCGACGGAGACGGCGGCGGCCACGATCTCTTCCCCGATGGCTTCCAGCCCGCACGGCCCCGGGCAGTCCGCGTGCTGAGCCGCGAGGAACCGGGCCACCCCGAACGCCTGTGATCCAGCGCCCGATTCGATGCGGGAGCGCACCTTGGCGAGGCCGCGTTCCAGACCCGTGCGTACGTAGCGCTCGGTGTGGCGGCACCCGGTGGCAACCGTCCGGTCCCAGGTGGCGGGGAGAGAAGAGACCACCTCGCCCGGCGCGGGGGTGGTCTCTTCCTTCACCGCGAGGGCACGGACGACCCTCGGCAGGTCCGTCATGGTGCCGCTGCCGGGCCCCAGCCACCGGGCGTAGGACATAAGCGACTTGACGTCCACACCGGGCCGGACGGCGTTGTGCGAGGTCATGGCACCCCGGTAGATCCAGTGCTGACCGCGTGTGGTCGGCACGGTCCGGGTGCAGGGCAACGTCTCGCGGGCCCACGAGACGGCCGCCGCGTTGTCGAGGTCCACCACGGTAAGCCCGGCCCCGCCGGGGTGGTAGCCGACGCAGACGGCCTCACGCCACGCCGACGCCCACGCGGGCGAGAGGATCACCTGCGGGTCGGTCGTGGCGGCGGCCCACGCGTGGCAGGGAGCGGGGCACCGGCAGGGACCGGCGTTCTTCATGTTCGGCCGCCCACCACAGGCGCCGCCCGCGCACGCACGGCAGTTCCCGAACGGCACCTTCCCCTCGCGCAAGGGCAGCACGGGCACGCCCGCCGCCGCGAGGTCCAGCGCGGTTCGCAAGGCGTTCCCGTCCGGGTGATTCCCGCCGCCGGGGCGCCGGGTCTTGCAGTCAGGTGTCATCCTGTAGGTCTCCTGTTCTGCTTCGTCGGGATTGGGAGACCGAGGGCGGCGGGCTGTCCTTGTCCGGGAGTGCCGTCGCCCTCGGGCGTTGCTAGTGGTCGGGGTCGGGGTGCATCAGGCAGTCCCCCTCGCCGAAGTCGTCGCACACGCAGCAGGCGCGCAGGGCGTACTGCTCGCGGACGTAGCCGCGCGGGTCCCTCTCAGCCCGTTCCACTGAGAGCGGTTCGAGGTGATCGCGGTCGGTGTCCAGCAGGAACACGGCCGCCGCTTCGGCGGCCTCGGTGGCGTCACCGAACGGCGGGGCCGGTTCGTCCATGAGCGCGATGCGATCCAGCAGGGCGGCCTTGCGTAGGTAGTAGTCCCGGTGCAGTTCCGTGAAGCACTCCGCCGTGGCGATGGTGTTCGTCACCCACGCCATCTCGCGGAGGACGCTCGGGGCGAGCGCGTACGCCCGTTCCGGGCTCGGGAACGGCTTGGGGGCGGGGCGGTGGTGGGCGGTGACGTACAGGCGGGTGCGCTTGCCGTCGCGGGCGGAGTACTGCCGCACGTCCCCGGTGATGAACGCCGCGTTGAGGGCGCTGGTGATGCGGTCGGTGTCGGCCGGATCGCAGATGACGCGGATGTCGAACACGGAGGTTCCTCCTTCGTCAGCTGTGGAAGTGGCTGCGCTTGATGACGGCCTTGCGGATGTTGACCGTGGTCCCGCTCCGGTGGCCGCTCGTGCTGAACACCTGCACCGCCACCCAGCCGCCGAAGATGACGGCGGCGAGGATGACGAGCTGCGTGATCAGCGCGGTGAAAGCGGTGATGAACGCCGTTAGCAGGAACAGCCCGCCGCACACGGCGAGGAAGCCGACGCCCCCGAGGGCGATGTTCACGGCCGCGCGGGAGACGGGCGGCTTGGTGGCGACCGGGTCGGGCTTGGCGGGCTCGATGGCGTAGCCGGTGACGAGGCGGCCGTCGGGCAGGACGACGCTCGCCACAGCCGGGATGCTGTCCGGCTGTACGGGCAGCAGCGGCGCCGTGGGCGCGAGCGGGGCGGGGTGGTGGACTTCGACGGCCGTGGCGTTGAGCATGGCCGGGTGGCGGTTGGGGTGCTTCATGACTGGGTGTCCCCTTGTCAGTGGCCGAGTTGGGCGATGGCATCGGCGGACGCCTGCACGAGGTTGCGGATGGGCTCGTAGGCGCCGGTCCCGGCGGCGAAGAAGCCGAACAGGAACAGGACGATGGCCGCGCCGCCGCCGGCCGACTTGGTCTTGACGGCGAGGGCGGAGGCCGCGCCGAACAGCAGCACGGCGGAGATGCTGAGGACCACGTGTGTCTCCTTCGGGGTTCAGTCGGTGGTGCCGGCGCGGTAGATGCGCGCCCAGCGGTTGTAGAGCCAGCGGCCGACGCGGATGCGCTTGCCGGTGGCGCGGCAGCGGCGGCAGTCCTTGCCGCGCTTCATGCGGCCCTTGCGGTCGGTCTTCATCTCGAAGCCCCAGCCGTGGCACTTGCGGCAGTTGCCGAACGGCGAGGCAGCACACACCGCGACGTAACACAGCGTGACACCGAACAGCAGGGTGATAGCGAGCAGGATGGGGGTCATGAAGGGCCCTCCGGGGCGGTTTCCAGGGGTTTCCGCAGTTGGGCCGCTATCCGCTAGCTGCCTGATCAGGAGCCGTTTGGGGCGCTAGCGGGGCCGCTAACGTTAGCGGGGCTTGCCGCTATCGTTAGCGGCCCCGGAGCCTCAGCCCGCGTCCCGGTTTCCGTCACGCTCCGCAATCGCGGTCGTGATGTGGGCGCGGGTGATGCCGCGCCGGTTGACGACCTTGCCGTCGACCCGGCGGCCCACCTGCACCGTGCTCACGCCGTGCGGCTTGAGCGCGGCGGCCAACGCGTCGGGGTCCCAGCCGTCGTAGACCTCGGGGCGCAGCTCGGCGAGCCGGGCGACGACGGTTTCGGACCACACCTTGGCCTCGCTCGCAGGGACGACGGCGAGGATGTCGGCCAGCAGGTCATAAGCGGAGCCGGTGACTTCCTCCGGTGCCTCACCGAGCGCGTAGCCGGACAGGAGTCCACCCTTCTCGCGCGCCTTGCGGGCGCGTGCGGCGATCGCCTCGGCGCCGGGGGCGTCGACGTAGACCGAGGCGACGATACGGGCATCGGCGCCCTCGCCGACGAAGTAGTGAATGCCCTTGTCGCCCCAGGCGAACATGGTGGCGCGTACCCCGCGCTTGTACTGCGAGGTGCCTAGCACCATGTCGTTCTCGGTCTGGCCCATGACCTTGAGGCACCACCGGGCCGACGCGTTCGCGCTGATCCCGGTGGGCAGCGACTTGGCGTCCGGGCGCTGCGTGGCCAGGAGTACCACGATGCCGGTCGCCGGGCCGCGCTTGACCAGGTCGGTGGCGATCTCCTCGAACTCCTTGCCGTGGTCGGGGTGCTCGAACAGCACCTGGCACTCGTCGACCCCGACCACGATCGGGTGCAGCCCGAGCGAGCGTTTGTCGGCGAGCTGGCTGGTCACCTTGGACTCGGGGCAGATGTCCCGGGGCAGGGAGCGGATCACCTTTGTGCGGCGGCGCAGTTCCTCGCGCAGGGCGCGGAAGTCGGCGAGTGCGTAGGCGATCGACTCGTCGTCGTCGTCGCCGGCGGCGTGCCGGTGGGAGACGGCGTTGCCGACCGGGTCCAGGTCGCCGGTGCCCTTCATGTCGTAGGTGTGCAGCTCGGCGCGTGGGTCGAGTGCGGCGATGAGCAGCAGCAGACGCAGGAGGAACGTCTTGCCCATGCGCGGGATGGCGCCGATGACGCCCGCGATGTACATGAGCGTGACTTCGACCCAGCGTCCGCGCTGGTCGGTGCCGTAGGCGACGGGCTTGAACAGGTCCACCGTGCCTGACTTGGCCAGCGGCCACGCGGGCTTCTTGGCCTTGTTCATGTCCTGATCGCCCACCCACAGCACCAGGTGCCCGGTGTGCTCATCCGGCACCGCCTCGGGCCACACACAGCCCAGCGGGCGGCGCAGACCCGAGGCGAGGCGTTCGCGCCGCTCGATGATGTCCGTCACCGTCACGCCGAACGGCAGGTTGCCCTCGGCGCGCCAGCCGGGGCCGTCGCGGGTGATTGGGGCGGTGAACTCGAACCCGTCCCGGCCCTTGGCCTGGGCTTGGCTGATGGCGGAGATACCGAGCGAACCGAGCGCGCGCAGGACGATGTCCGACGTGAGCTTGGTCGCCTTGGGCAGTTCCACCGCCCGGTGGATGACGGGGTCATCGGCCTTGCGGCCGGCGGCACCGAGGGCGAGCACGACCGCGCTCACCGAGACCGCCTGCAGCCAGGCGGGGGCGAGTACGTAGATGGCGAGCGCCGTGGCGAGGCCGACGAACAGCGCGAGCACGGTCACGAGGATGCGCAGCCGTACCCGGCCGTCGCGCTGCCGGGAGAGCTTGAGGTATTCGGCCGCGTCCTCGCGGCGCACCGCGGCGAGGCGGACCGGCTCGCCCTCGCGGTCGGCCACCCACCGCATCGTGCCGCCGACGAATCGGGCCGCGCCGGTCGGGGCCTGGAAGGTGAGCCGGGCTGCGTACACCGGGGCACGCAGGGCGTGGTAGGCGATCGTGTGGGCGTAGTGGCGGGCCACCCATGCCGACGCGGTCCGCAGCTCAGCCACCGACCGCAGCCAGATCGGGATGACCGGTCGGCGCCGGGCGGCGGCGAGTCGACCCAGGTAGCCGGGACCGGTCGCGGTCGGGGTCGGCTGGTCGACCATGACGGGGGCGGTCGGGTCGTCCGCCTCGGGGCCGGTCGACTCCCGCGCCGCGCGGGCCTTGTCGAGGTCGACCACGTCGGCCCCGCCTTCGGCGGCCATCTCGGCTTCCAGCCGGTTGAACAGTTCGTCGTCGTCGGGATGCTTCACTGAGAGTCCCTTCCAGTGGGAGGAGAGGCGGGACCCGACCGGCGCTGTGGAAGGTGAGCGGTCGGGCCCCGCCGGGTTCAACGGGGGGCTCGCCGGGCGAGCGGCGAGGCTCAGGCGGCGCGCTGTTCGGGGTAGGCGCAGGTCCCGCACATGCCGAGCGAGAGCGGGATGACGTATCCGGCGTCCGCGCCGCACTCGGGGCAGCGGCGGCGGGCGCGCATCATGGCCGCGTGCGCACGCCACCTGCCCGGCGTCATCGGCCGCACGGGAAGTGCCCGATCGATCCGGTAGAGGTAGGCGGTCAGCGGCTCGCGCCGGCGGCGCGGACGGAGGATCTGCGCCGCCACGTCCTGACCGCCCGGCCGTAGCCCCCGACTGCGCAGTTGGCGGCGGGTGGCCAAGCCATCGGGAGCGCAGCGCCACGGATAGGTGGGGATGCCGAACCGCTCGCCGTCGGGGTCGAAGCAGTCGGCGAGGGTCAGCCGCGTCACGCGGCCACCGCTCCGGCGTCACCGTCGGCACGGTCGGCGCGCTCGGCAAGGAGCGTGTCCCGCAGCATCCGGGCGTTCGCCGGCGAGGTGCGCACCGTGCGGCGGATGCCCTCGGCAGTGATCTGCGCGTCCGGCCAATCCGCGGTTGCGGCGCGTGCCTCATCGAGCAACTGCGCCGCCGTGCGCTTCGGTCGGGGCGACCGGGCCACCTCGGGAACCCTGCCGGTCGCCCGCCGGGGGCGAGGGGAGTCGGCCGACACCGCCCGAGGCTTGCTCGACTCGACCGGCGCCCGATCGGCCTTCACCAGGTCGACCGGAGCAGCGATCGCCGGGGCGGGCTTGAGCGGGAGAGTCGACTTGGCGAAGTCGACCGGCACCGGATCGGGGATCGGCAGTCGAGTCAGCACTACGGAGGGTGCCGGGGTCGATTCCGGCAGGTCAGCCGTAGACCGATTCCTCATGATCTCGGTAGATTCCTCCGCATTCGCGATCCCGCCGAACATGGTGGACAAGGCGGCGTTCGCGCCGTCCGCCACCCGATCGCGCTGCACGTCCAGCAGCCTCGATCCGAGCGCCACGTCACCGACGCCGACCCTCCGCGCGAGCCGCCACGACTTCCGGTCCGACCGCTTCCGTACACGCGTGTCCGGGTGGTTGGCCGCGCGGGCGCGGTGGTAGGCGAGCGCCTGGACGACGGCGGCGGCCTTGCGCTCGGCCTCGGCGTCACGGCCGTCGGTGTGCACGACGATGCGCCGCGCGAGGAACGCCATGCCCTCGGCGGACACGCACATGCCCATGGGGGTCACGGCGTAGATGACGGTACGGCCGGCGTCGGGGCCCGCCATCGCGGCCATGACCGAGGCGGCGGCCGGCAGTGCCCACAGCCCGACCCTGATCGGCCACGGGGACGACTGCCCGAGCATGGTCAGTCCCAGCAGGACCAGACCGAGAACGGCGGTCGCGCCCTCACCGGCCGCCACCGCTCCCAGCGCGGTGCCCTTGCCGTAGGCGTGGCCGATGTTGCTGAACGTGCCGATACCGCCGGCCACGCCGGTCAGCAGCATGGGCACGAACGCGGCCGTCAGTACGGTCTTCTGCGTCTTGGTCAGCGGCTTGCGTCCGGTCATCACGCGGCCTCCCTTCGAGCCGTTCCGGGGCGCCCGGTGCGGCGGCCCGCCGTGGTGGTGTGGGTGAGCGCGGGGCCGTCTGCGATGCGCCATCCGCCACCGCTGCGCTTGGCCTCGTACATGGCCTCATCCGCCCGTCGCAGCGCCAGCGACAGGGAGGGCGCCGGGAGGTCAGCGGTCACGCACGCGCCGATCGAGGCGCCGACGGCGAGCGTCATCCCCTGGTAGGCGAACGGGGCAGTCACCTCGCCGTGCAGACCGCTCAGCAGCCACGGCAACGGCGCGGGGTCCGGCAGCGGCACGGCGGCGGTGAACTCATCCCCGCCAAGCCGGGCGGCCACGCTGCCGCGCCGGTCGCTGAGAGCGTCGGTCAGGCTCGCGGCCGTGGCGAGGATTGCCGCATCTCCAGCCGCGTGCCCGAACACGTCGTTGAGGTGCTTGAACCCGTCCAGGTCCATCACGATCACGCCGTGCGGGCCACGGGACAGCGCACGTTCCGCCCGCCGCTCGAACGCGGCCCGCGTCGGCAGACCTGACAGCGGGTCCCTGCGTGCGGCGGCCAGCCGGCGCCGCATCGCCACACCGTGCCAGGCCCACCCCGAGGCGAGCGGGGCCGCCGAAGCGATTGCTGTCAGAACGTCGTTCATGCCGCACCTCCCAGCGTCAGCAGGATGGCGATGACGAGCAGGGCGCCGCCCACGCAGGTCAGATCGACAGCACGGCGCAAGCCGGTGAACTTCGCCACCGCAAGCCGGGACGAGCCCGCGATGTCGGCGGCGAGGTCACCGGAGACTGCGGCGGGGATCTCCTGCGGGGTGAGCGTGGCCCACAGCGGGAAGCCGTGCCGGCCGCTCAGGTTCGGACGCACCGAACGCAGCAGCAGGACGGCGGCGGCTACCAGCAGCGCCATCCCGAACCCGCCGACGATGCGGGTGGGGAGAGTCAGGGTGACGTCATTGGCGACCGTCCAGGCGCCCGCCAATACCGCGCCGACGAACGCCAGCAGCAGCGCGGTCTTGTTGTCGGTCCGCGCGATCTCCGCCTTCACCTCGGAGTGCGCAGCCCTCAGAGCATCGGTGTGGCTCATGCCGCTTCCCCCGTTCCCGGCCGGTGGCCGCGAGCGGCGCGCAGGAACGGCACCGTGTGGGTCAGGGCGTCGGCGTACAGGGCGTCCCAAGCGGCGATCTCGTCACCGGCCTCGCCCTGCTCCCGCAGGTCGGCGAGCACGTCACGGGCCGCATCCTCGCGGGCGGCGCGCTCGGAGTCCGTCTCCGGCTCCAGCGGCCCGCGGAACAGCTCGATGTCGATGCCGAGCGCCAGTTCCGCGAACTCGGCGTGACTGACGGCCTCTTGGCCAGCGACGAAGGTGCGCATGCGCATGGTGGATCTCTCCATTCGGGTTCGTCGGGAAGGTGCGGGGCGGTCGGCTGTCCTTGTCCGGGAGTGCGACCGCCCCGCGATGCACGGGGAGGAAGACCGGGAGCGGCGGGCTGTCCTTGTCCGGGAGTGCCGCTGCATCGGTGTTGATGGCCGCCGCGAGTAGCGGCCGGCCAAGTGCCCCGGGCCGGATTCGATCCGGCGCCCTCGCGGCGTGATGCCGGGGCGAGATGTCTCCTTCGGGGGTGCCGCGCCCGTATCAGGTAGCGCGGCATGACCCCGTTGTAGGCGTATGGAGACGTGACCTTTCGGCCTAAGCCCTCCCGAATGCCCAGGGTCGGGTGCGCCCTCGGCCCGCTCTGTCCCGGGCCCCTTGGGGTCGCGTCCGGTGGACTTGGCCCCCATTGGTCGTGCTTCGGTGCCACACACCGCAATGCGTGGTGTGTATTACCTACCACTCACGTTGGCAGAAGGATTCCGCGCCGTCAACCCGTGGCTTTCGACTCGGACCCGCCGACCTGTCCCGTGCGGTGGTGATTCAACTGTCCCCATCCGGGGCCCGGTTCGGGAGCGAGTACTGGGGGGTGCACTCGTGCACTCCTAGGTGCGAACCCTCTGCACCCCGGGGCTGACCTGCGTAGAGTGACGATGAGTCAAGCTGGTACTACGGCCGCACTCTGGGGGTCCCATGGCAGACCGGAACGCCAGACTGGCCGCGCTCATGCAGGAAGGCGACTTCTCGCACAAGTCCCTTGCTCGCGCGGTGGTCGCCGCTGCCGCTCGGTCGGGTGAAGACATCACCTGCGATCACACGTACGTCTCGCGGTGGCTCAAGGGGGCGATCCCGCGTGGGAACATGCCGCAGTTCATCGCGGATGCCATCGGACAGAAGGTTGGGCGCCGGCTCACCCTGGACGACATCGGCATGGGCGACGCGGCAGTGTCCTCCGTACAGCCTGACCTCGGACTTGAGTTCGTGGACAGGCCCGAGGCGACAGTCAAGACCGTCGCTGACCTCTGGCGTGCCGACCTTGCCGAGGTTGAGGTACTGGTCAGAGCACAGCCGGACTCGGCCGCCTGGAACACGGCTTCCCTGCGCTGGATCGTCGCCCCGCCGGACGGGGAGCTGACGCGCGCGGGCAACCGCGCGATTGGCACGGTGGACGTAGAGATGATCCGCTCCACTGCCGACGCGTTCAGCATGCTCGATGGCAAGTTCGGCGGTGGCCACGCCCGGCGCGCGCTGATCCAGTACCTGCACACGGACGTCCGGCCGATGCTGGACGGCAAGTACTCCGACGCCGTGGGCAAACAGCTCTACTCGGCCGTGGCGGAAGCGCTCTTGCTCGCCGGGTGGATGTCATACGACAGCGGCCTTCACGGCATCGCTCAGCGGTACTTCATCCAGGCACTGCGCATGACGCAAGCGGCAGGGGACCGGCTTCTTGGCGGCAGCATCCTTTCCGCGATGAGCCACCAGGCCACGTTCCTCGGGCGCTATCAGGACGCGGCCACCCTGGCTCGGGCCGCCTACACAGGACCGGCCGGCGTGCTGGGTCCCACAATGTCCGCGCAGTTCCACGCCATGGAGGCGCGGGCCTTGGCCCGTCTCGGCGACGAACGAGGATGCGACCTCGCCTTGGTAGAGGCAGAGCACAAGCTCAGTCAGCGGACCCCGGACAGCGATCCGCCGTACATCGCGTATTTCGATGAAGTGGAACTTGCAGCCGAGATCGGCCATTGCTTCCGAGATTTGGGCCGGTCCGCAGAAGCGGCAGAACGGGGCGCGGGGTCGATCTTCGGCGACGGCCTAAACAATCGGAGCGACTTCTTCGCGACGATGGTGCAGGCCGAAGCCTATATCAACCAAGGCGAAATTGGACGCGGCTGCGAAATCGCCAAGAAGGCGCTACAACTCGGCGAGGGGTTGAAGTCTGCGCGCTGCGTTCAGTACGTTCGAGAATTCTGCGAACGCGTTTCGCCCACGATGCGAGGCGCTGTCGAATTCCGCACCTTCATGGAAGAAGCACGTACCTTCCGCCTGTGGCAGCAATGCGGCTTGACGCCCTAGAAGGGCGCCCAGTCTCGGCGAGATCCTCCTGACCGGAGACTCGCCACCCGCTTCTCAACCTCGTCAGCGGCCCGAGGGTTCGCGCCAGCGTTCTGCGAGAGCCACGTAACCATCAGAAGTTCTCGCACACTCCGCAGTACGGCGTATCCGTCCCATTCACGCACGTCGAAACCGTAGCCAGCCACGAAATTCGCATACTCCGCTTCCGTATGCCACCCAAAGCTGTCGTAGTACATGGCTGTTTGCATCAGGTCCCACTCGCGGGGACCCGTGGCGAATCCATCCAGGTCAATTACGCGCGGATCGCCTGCCGCGTCGCGCAGGACGTTACCCACGTTGAAGTCACCGTGCAGATGCCCCGATGGAAGCGAGAATTTGAGGCGCCCATACTCTGCCTCCAAATCCCTCGCCATCGAGCGAAGGAATGCACGGGTACTCTCCTGAATGGCGGCACGCTCCAATCGGCTCGCGACCTTTTCGAACGGCTGGAGTCGCGGCAGTGGAAAAGGCGGCGACTCCAGTTCGTGGAGCCGCCGCAGTAGCACGCCCATTTCTGCCGTACTCGCGTACGTGTCGCCGTCGGCGAGCCCTTCCCAGAAGGTGACGGGGTGGTCTTCGATCACGATCGGCTGTTCGGCGTCCGTGACGAGACGCGCGGCTGGGTACCCCCTGTCCGCGAGCCACCGGGCCACGGCCACTTCTCGCCGCACCGAGGCAAGGCGGTCGGCACCCCGCCCCACCCGCGAGATGATCCGGCCGCCGTCGATACGGAACACGGCATGGTCGCCTAGCCGAAGGATCTCGATGCCGTCCGGGTCCAGGTCGGCGACCGCGCATGCCCGGCGCAGGATGGCCTCTGCCGCGTCCGCGTCGAACTCCGTGCGCTCCGTCGTCGTCATGCCGTCTGCGTCTCCCGTCCGGTCGGCAGGGTGAGGACTTCCCGCCCACGCCCTGCCCCCTTGCCGATCAGCCCTTGACCTTCCATCTGCGCGATGGCGGAGCGCACGGCGGTCCGAGACGCGCCGAACCGCTCGCACAGCTCCTTCTCGGTGGGGAAGCGGTCGCCGACCTTCACCCCCTCGCCGCGCAACAGGTCGGTCACCCGCTCGACCAACGGCCGGCGGTCGCCGGTCCCCGCCACGAACCATCCGGCGCCTTGCACCGACTCGATCAGTCCCTCGGCCTTGAGCGCGGCAAGCGCCCGCTCGATGGTGCTGCGACTCACGCCGTACTCGCTCACGAGTGCCGACTGAGACGGGAGCGCCTCGGTGATCTTTCCGTCCCTGATCTTCTCGCGGAGAGATTCCGAGACCTCCCGGTACGTACCTCGCGGACTGCCCTGCGGCACGTGGCCTCCCCTTCTCTGTCGAGCATGCCTGCGCCTTCCGGTGACCTCGCTTCGACTCCAGCTTCCCACGTCGAGGCCACACGCGACCCCATGCACCCCGAATTCAGACCTCCGCTATCCCGCTGCTCCGGCCACAGGTGTCAGATGCCTGCTTCGCGTCGCTTTCTTTTTCGGTCTATTGCGAATCCAATGAACGTGATGAGTAGCAGTTTCTCACCAAGGGAAGGAACAAGCACTCCAGCCCAGATCCAAAACGTTCCCCACCAACCGCGGTCTCCGTCAGGATCCATCACAGGAAGCCAGAAAAAGTTGACAGCGATCAACCACAGCCACTTTCCGGTTTCGATGGGGGATCGACCAGCCCTGAACTCAAAGAATACGGTCAGAGCCATCATGAACATGAATACGTAGAGGTTGGAAACCCACAGCACAGGACTCATGTCCGAGGAACCCTCAACGAAGCGGATTTGATACGGCCATGCCCACAACATGAGCACGATCACGATCTGCAACGGTAGGGACCTAATTAGATTCCTGCGAATGACTTTAAGGCGTTCCTCATATCGAAGCGCCAAGTCCGCTAGACCCTCGTACAAGGGGTTGGGCGCAGTTAAAGGGTCCAGCCCCTGTCGAGCACGAACCGCTTCGGCCAGCGCTCCTTCTTCAGTCGCCGCACGGATACGCATTCTCTCGTCGCCAGCGTAAGTAGCTACTTCCGCAGAGAAGTCCTCGATTGTCTCGGAGTTGAGCGGAGAGGCACTTGCTACTTGAACCCATCCGGGACTTCCATCTACAGACCTCAACTGTTCAGTGAGGTTCACCCAGAATAATTCTCTCTTCTTCATGTCGTAAACGACACCAAGAATTGGGATGCGACTCTGCCGCCAATCTTCGAAGTGGTCCTCGACAGGAATCGCATACCCGTGGGCCCGCTTGTACTTCTTGCCGCTCTTCACCTGAATGGCGATCCAGTACGGCGTTCTCTTGCCAGCGCGGGTGAAGTTGACGATCATGTCCTCGCCGTGATCATTCCCTCCATCGATCTCCTGGACGATGTGGTCGTGCTCCTCAAGGAGTGAACGCAGGGCGTTGACGCCCGCCCTCTCAATCTTGCGACTGGCACGAACAGTTGACACCCAGCCCCCCTGAAGTCAGTGTTCGTCAGAATAGCGGCAGGCACTGACAACCTGGGTAGGTCGCAACCGCCCGGCCGCTCACTGACCGAGTCGGTTACATGTCGCTCGTTGTCCTGCTCTTTGTCCAGTGCACCGACGGCCGTCACCGTTCACCGCCGGACGCCTACCCCGCCTGTCCCGCCCGTTGAACCCTGGCGAACGCCCCCGGACGCCCCCGCACACCCTCGGCGGCAGGTTTCCTTGGGACGACTGTCGGCGTGGCCGCAGGGACCTAGGCTTCGCGAAGCGTGGGCGGCCAGGGTGGCGCGAGCCGCCTCCGGTCTCGGGAACGTACAGGTCGGTCAGGAGCCGGTGGGGCAAGCAGGGCAGGTTTTGAAAAGAGGGGCGTTCGTGGGCTCTTGAGTGGTTCTATTGTCGTCTGGTGGTGTCGGGGCGGCGTCCGATGTTCGGCAGCAGGACGAACACCTACGCGGATACCCTCCGGTGCACTTCAGCAAGGCTCGGGGCGGGGCGGCTAGGACTTCGTGCCTCGATATCGAAGGTGACGCGCAGTCCTTCGGGGAAGTGGAGCGGGAGCAATGGCAACAGTAGAACAGCAAGTGAAGAGCGCCGACGACGTCATCTGCCGGAACCTTGCCAACCCAGTAGGCGACCGAGGCTTCCTCTCGCAGAACGTGCTGGGCCAGCTCCGAAATCTTGTCGAGGGGCTTACTGTCTGGGCGCACCTTAATGATCGCTCGACTGAGTTTCACTACAACCAGGTCGGGCCAGCTCTGGATGCTGTTAAGGCGCTCGCCAAATTCAGGATCCTGAGTAGATTCCATGGCCTACTTCAGGCCAGCGTCTCGCACTACACGCTGGATCGCGACCCGTCCGAGCGATTGATGCTGAAGTACTACGAGTACCTACTCCGCACCCGCGACCTCGCAAAGAATCAGCTCGGAATAACGATCCTGACCAACATCGAACAATTCCCGATCGACCTCGACCCCTCATTGCGGGAGTACTACGAGAAGATTGCTGCTTGCATCGAGCAGGAAAAGACGAGGCTGTCCTCAAGTCCACGTCGCGAGCGATACTACATTCACAGCTCGCGACCATTCTTCATCGCCGGCCGCATCTACTACGAGGTAACTTTTCATCTTGCCCACGACCGAACGAGCAAGTTCGATCGCATTATTGGGTTCACCGACATAGACGTCACCGACAAGTACGCGGCCAGTCTGGAGCTGGCGAGCGACACGATCGATGTATTCGGAAAGAAAATGCCGATCACGCTGATCCGCTCATGGGAGGTGTCAATCCGACCATGTGAGTTCGATAACTTCGCGCGCCTCTTCGACGCCTCGCACGGAAAGGTTCGTGGGTCGCATTCCGAGTACCGCAACCTGATGAGGTATCTCACAACAACCCGATCAAGTCTGCTTGATCTCATGGATATGACCGACGCTGCTTACGCCTCACTCCGCTCCTGGGCACTAGTCGGCACTCAACGAGATGAGGTTATCTTTCCTGTCCTTGACCGCGCGCGGTCACTCATCCGCAACAACCGGCCAGGTTCTCGCCTGTTGCGATACCTCATGCTGCGGATGAACAACCGCGTTCTCAAGGCGCAGTTCGATGTCGACCAGTGTTCTGCACTCTCCGGGCTGCGCGTATCTTGGGGTTGCAAGCCCTTCGACACGATGCCGTTCTGCACATCACCACGCGGACATAACCCGCGCTTTGGGGACCTTGCCGAGAGTCTGGACGCAAGGACTCGGCCTCACGAACTGCTGGCTAGACGAGTCAGGAGCAATGTCGAGCAGCACGGTGTGATCTATACGCCTGCAGCTGAGCTGGAGGACCTCGGTGACCTCGACGAGCTGATCGCGCGCCACAACCGCATGCTTCCACCCACAGAACGGCACGCGCGAAGGAAGCTGGCTCAAGCAAATGGGCATGTGTTCATCGTCGGGTACGAGGACGACACGGTCTCGATCATCAACAAACTCCGGGAAATTTCTGCTAGTGGCGTCCCCCAACACAGCAGCGACGTGCAGGCATGGCTTGACGTGAACCCGGGTATTATCGATGACCCTTTGAAGGCTGAGGCTCTGACAAAGTTGTTCGAGCACTCGAAGGTCGCCCTCATCTACGGCGCGGCCGGTACGGGAAAATCGACGATGGTGAATCACATCGCGAACTACTTCGAGGGCGCGCGGAAGCTCTTTTTGGCGCACACCAATCCGGCCGTCGACAACCTGAAAAGGCGAGTCCAGGCGCCGAACTCCGAATTCAGCACGATCAGCAAGCACGTGCGTAACGGTACGTCGTTCGGAGCAACGTACGACGTATTGGTAATTGACGAGTGCAGCACCGTGAGCAACGCAAGCCTGCTCGATTTACTTGAGAAGACATCCTTCGATCTGCTCGTGCTTGTTGGCGACGTATACCAGATCGAGTCGATCGAGTTTGGCAACTGGTTCAGCATCATCCGGTCGTACATCCCGAGCGAGTCTGTATTCGAACTCACAGAGCCCTTCAGAACGACCGACCAGGGCCTTCTCACGCTGTGGAGCAGGGTGCGAAACTTGGACGACCACATCGAGGAGTCGCTCTCCAAGAATGGCTACTCGACGGTTCTGGGAGACTCACTCTTTCAGCCTCGAAGCGACGACGAGATCGTGCTCTGCCTTAACTATGACGGCCTGTATGGCATCAACAACATTAACCGGTTCCTGCAGGCAAGCAACCCGAATCCAGCTGTGACCTGGAGCGAGTCCACCTACAAGGTCGGAGATCCGGTACTTTTCAACGAGTCTGATCGGTTCAGCCCAGTCATCTTCAACAACCTGAAGGGAAAGATCGTCAAGATCGATCGCGTGCCCGGCCGTATCACTTTCGATGTGAATCTCGAACGGGATGTCACTGCAGACGATGTGCTCTTCACAGGTCTGCGCTGGGTGGAAGGCTCGACTGTCCAGTTCGACGTATTCGAGCGCGGCAACAGCGACGATGACGACGACTCCGTCACCACCATTGTGCCGTTTCAGATCGCTTACGCCGTATCGATCCACAAGGCACAGGGTGTTGAGTACGAGTCAGTGAAGGTTGTCATCACGGATGCCAACGAGGAGAGTATCTCCCACAGTATTTTCTACACCGCGATCACGCGCGCTCGGAAGCGTCTCGAAGTGTTCTGGACTCCGGAAACGCAGCATCGAATCCTGAGCCGTCTCGCAGTGGGCGAGAACACGAAAGACGAGCATCTGATGAAGATCCGCCGAGGTTTGGTCCCTGTGGAGAAGCGACCGAAGCGCCAGAAGACGCGCCAGCTGCCGTAGACGCCGGCAGCGATAGCAACTGCGGCGCCTAGTGGCACCTCCCAGTCGACACGAAAGGTGTAGGTCGGAGGTGCCTCATCGGTCTACTGACTCTGAGCCGCTCGTTGTCGTGGTCTTTGTCCAGTGCGCCGACAATCGCCGCCGTTCATCGTCGTACGCGCTCCCCGTCTGACCTGGCCTCCGAACTCGTATGGACGCCCCTGAACGCCCACGCGGACAGATGGAAAGCGTGTTGGGACGCCTCACACGCGGCTCACTCTCGGAGCCTCCTGATTCCCCGGACGCTTCGGCGGCCGAGGGCTTAGGCACGTCTTTGCTGTCGGGTCAGGTGCCGGTGTTGATGCGCTTCAACCACTCGGCGTACCGCCACGCCAGAGCGTCGCGGTGTGGAAGGCGAGGGAGATTGAGCGTCGGCTTGACGATCCCGAGCTCGTCCAGCGTCGGCCCATCCGGCCGCACTTCCGCGGTCAGCGTGTCCGGGTTGATCGCGAACAGGTGGGCGTCGAAGGCACGGTGTAGGGCCGCGTTCATGGGTAGGCCGTTCCTGGCGTCCGAGCTTCCGCCGTCGGCGTCCCCGCGCAGGTGAGCCGCCTCGATCATCTCGGGAACAGCGATGCCCGACAACGGGCAGTAAGGGCCGTACCGGCGGAATACTTCGATCTTGAAACGCGCTTGATCCGGGCGTACCGTCACCGAGCCTCGCCGCTTCCGGCTGCGGTTGCCCTCCAGCGAGAACGGCTCTTCGTCGGATCGGTCCCGGTCGATAATGCGCTCGGGCGGAGCCTCGCCGAACCTGACGAGGAACAGGTGACTTTCGTCTTCCCACCCCTCGACCCAAGCCAGCCGTACACCACGGTAGTCGCCAACCTCGTTGATGACGAAGACAGGGAGCTTGAGTTCGGCGGCGGCCTTGGTGGCGTTCACCTCGGAGAGGTCCTGTCCGGGGCGTCTGGTGATGGGGTAGTGGTAGAGCGCGCCCGTGTCGCTGAATTCGTCCGGGTAGTGCTGCCCGGTGTGCTTGAGGCCAACGGCGACGCCGGCGGGATGGACCTTCTTCGTGCGAGCGGAGTCAACCCAGATGCCGCGGAAGCTGCCGTACGCTCCGACAGAACGTACGGCGTCCGGAGTGACGAGGCCATCCTCGTTCCGGCGATTAGTGAGGTCCGCCCACACCAGGAGTCGCCAACTGCGCTCCTCGTCCACGGTCTTGGACTGATTGTCAACGATGGTAAATCCGAGCCGGCGAAGAACCTTGTTCGTTGCCGCCTCGCCGCCGTCGAACTGCTTGTTGTTGAGCGCTCCGGTGGCAGGGTGCTGGTAGCCGTACGCCACGCCGGCGATGGCCTTAGCGTCGTACAGGCGGCCGGCATGGCTGAGGTAGTACCGAGCGGAAGGGCCGAACTCGTACCGCTTGCGGAACGCGAGCCCGCCGCGGTCGTCGAACTCGGCAAGGGCCTTCTCAACGGCTCCGGCATCCGTAAGGTCCTGAATCTTCAACCTGTACCCCCTGTGTGGTTGGCGTTGGCCAGAGCGTACGCAACGGCACTGACAACGACCTCTCCCGTATCACCGTTCTCTCGTCCAGGCGAGGCGTACACCCCCTGCCTGGGGCAAAGCGGCCGCCCTCCGCGCGGCTACACGCCCGCGGCTAGCGAAGAGGCTCGATTCCGTCCTTCGTTACATGAGCGATCCTCTTCGAGACGCGCACCTTGCGTGTACGGTGGCCGATCTTGACGTGAAGTCGCCACGTGTTGGGGGCCATGTTGATGGCTGTTTTCATCAGTTCTGTTGCGGGACATGACCACTGGACCGGTGTATGTCCTTCCAGCCGGTACGGGAAGGTCTCGGGAAACACCGGCCACAGGGTGCGATGAGTGTCCTTCGCAGGGTTGTAGTCGTACTGCCAACTGACGTCGAGTTGCCCCACGTCGATGGTCGTAGCTGTCCGCCCGCGGTTTGACATGACGAGGCGGAGGAAGTACTCGCCACTGGGTTCCTCCGCTATGTAGCACTGCGCGCTGACCTTCGGCCCGCCGGCCCGAAATGAGTAGAACGCCAGGGCAAGCGAGATGATCGCCACCGTGAGGGACGCAGCGGCCACGGTCGGCGCCACGTCTGGGTTGATGAGTGCCATTCACGCACTGTATCCACCTTGTTTCACAGAGGCGTCACCGTGCCGTAACTGCTCAACAGGGAGAAAGCATTGGCCGTCTCAGTTTCCGTCTCGTTCATCGCCGTACGCGACCGTCCGGACCCGTTCACTCAACCCCAGTGATCGCGGCATCCGTACGGGATTGAACGCCCTCGAACGCGTCCGGATCGGCCCCTGACCAGGACTGACGAACCTGCAAAGCGAGTTACGCGGGTTCGATTCCCGCCACGGCCTCCATCCGCCGGCCAGGCGGAAGGCAGGGCGGCACCCCCCGGAAGGGTGCCGCCCTTCCGGCCGGGGACGCGGCGGCTCCGTCCTCGGGAACCGGCCTTCGAGGCGGCTGCGGAAGCCGTCCGAGGGCGGCCTTCACGTCCGCTCTGGTGGGCGCTGCCGTATGACGGGCATGACTGGCATGACGGACATGACGGGCATCGTGCGGTGGAGCAGGACGAGGGTGTGGGCGAGGGTGGAGATGTCCTCGTCCAGAGGGTGGAGGGTGGCCTCCTGCTCGTTCCAGTTCCAGATCCTGCCCGTGGCGCCGTCGAGCAGCGGGGTGCTGCCTGAGGCCAGGCGGCCCAGGCGTATCCAGTGGTGGGCGTGGGCCGGCAGGGCGGCGGGCGGGAGGGTGCCGGGCCGCTCGTCGGCGTAGTACTCGGCGACGGTGGGCAGGGGCATGTCGGTGTCCAGCTGGAACAGGCGGCCGTCGTCGGGCAGGCCGGTGTCGCGCAGGAAGCGGCGGGTCGGCCCGTGGGTGAGCGCGGCGGGGAAGTCGACGTCCTCGAAGCGGGCGACGCGACCCCGGCCGAACTCCTCCTCCAGCATCCGCCCGGGCAGGTCCAGGGCCAGGCCCGACCGTCCCGGGCGGCCCGGGTAGGGCGCGAACCGGACGGGGCGGTCCCCGCCCTCGCCGTCGCCCTCGCGCCGGGTGATCACCGCCGTGGTCGTGCAGGTCGTGCTCATCTCGCCCCCGTGTGTGTCCATGACGCCGTCGTCCCCACCGACCGGAACACTACGCGGCACCACTGACAACGCCCCCGGCCCGCGTGCACGCCCGGGGGCGCCGGCTCACTGGCCGGTGACCACCGCGGCCTGCGGGCGGATCGGCAGCCGGTTGACCGGGCGGCCGGTGGCGGCCCGGACCGCCGAGGCGATCGCGGCCGGCGAGGCGACCACGGGGACCGCGCTGACCGCCTTGGCGCCGAACGGGGCGACCACGTCCCGCTCCTCGACCAGCCGGACGATCCGGATGTCGGGCGCGTCCAGGGCCGTCGGCAGGGCGTAGCCCGTCAGGTCGGGGTGGCGGATCAGGCCGCGCGGGGTGCGCAGGTTCTCGGTGAGGGCGATGCCCACGCCCTGGGTGACGCCCGCCTCGATGCGGGCGGTGAGCTGTGCCGGGTTGAGCACCCGGCCGACGTCCTGGGCCACCGCCAGTTCGACCACGCGTACCGAGCCCAGCTCGATGTCGACGTCGACCACCGCGCGGATCGCGCAGAAGGCGAGGCCGACGAAGGCGTCGCCCTGGCCGGTCGCGTCCAGCGGCTCCGTGGGGTGCGGGCGGCACTGGGCGGTCGCCCACAGCTCCTTGCCGTCCAGCGCCTCGGTCACGGTCGTGGACAGCACCCCGTCGTACGAGGTGATCTTGCCGTCGGTGATCTGGAGCAGCTCGGTGGACATGCCGAACTTGTGCGCCAGGGGCTGCAGCAGCTGGGTGCGGACCATCTTGGCGGCCCGCTCCACCGCGCCGCCCGAGACCCAGGTGTGCCGGCCGCGGCAGCCCGCGCCGGCCGGGGGCTGGTCGGTGTCGACCGGGGCGACGTGCACCTCGTCGACGCCGAGGGTCTCCTGGACGATCTGCCGGGCCAGGGTGGCGAAGCCCTGCCCCGTCTCGACGGCCGCGCACAGCACCGTCGCCACACCGCCCTGCACCTTCACGGTGGCCGTGGACACCTCGTCGGCGCCCTCCGCGCCGAGCATGTGCACCATGCCCAGGCCGTAGCCCACGCCCCGGCGCACCGCGCCGGGCTCGCCCGCGCCCTCGGGGCCGCCGGGCAGCAGCCACTCGTCCTCGGGGGTGTCCTTGGGCAGCGGCGGCAGCGGGTGGTCCTGCACCGCCTGGAGCAGCTCGGCGACCGGGGCCGGGCAGGTCACCGTCTGGCCGGTGGGCAGCACGTCGCCGGTGGCCATCACGTTGCGCAGGCGCAGTTCCGCCGGGTCGAGGCCGAGCTTCTTGGCGAGCTTGTCCATCTGCGCCTCGTAGGCGGCGCACACCTGCATGGCGCCCTCGCCGCGCACATGGCCGGAGGGCGGGTTGTTGGTGCGCACCGCCCAGCCCTCGATGAAGGCGTTGGGCACGACGTACGGGCCGCAGGCGAAGGCCACGGCGGCGGCCAGCGCGTCGGAGGAGGTGTCGGCGTAGGCGCCGGCGTCGAGCAGGATCTGCGCCTCGACCTTGACCAGCCGGCCCTCGGCGTCCGCGTGGTGGCGGTAGCGCAGCAGGGTGGGGTGGCGGTGGGCGTGGCCGAGGAAGGACTCCTCTCGGGTGACCGTCAGCTTCACCGGGCAGCCGGTGCGCAGCGCCAGCAGGCCGAGCGGGAGCTGGAAGCCGCGGTCCTCGCGGTCGGCCGTGGCGCCCGGGACACCGGTGACGACGATCTTCACGCGCTCGGGCTCGAGGCCGTAGCAGGCGGCGAGGGTGTCGCGGTCGGCGTGCGGGTCGGTGGAGGCGAGGTACAGCTCGACGCCGCCGTCGGGGCGGGGCACGGCGAGGCCCGCCTCGGCGCCGATGGGCGCGGGGTCCTGGCGGCCGATGCGGTACAGGCCCTCGACGATCACCTCGCCGGCCGCGTCCGGGTCGCCGTGCCGCAGCGGGATGTGCCGGATCAGGTTGCCGTCGGGGTGCAGCGGCTCGGCCTCGAAGGCCTGTTCGGGGTCGGTGACGGGGTCGAGCACCTCGTACTCGACGATGACGGCCGCGGCGGCCATCCGCGCGGTGTCCGGGTGGTCGGCGGCGACGGCGGCGATGGGCTCGCCGTGGTGCCGTACGACCTCGGAGGCGAACACGGGGCGGTCGGCGGTGCCGCGCCCGTACACGGGGCTGCCGGGGACGTCCTCGTGGGTGACGACGGCCCGTACGCCCGGCATCTCGCGCGCGTGGGTGGTGTCGATGGACACGATGCGCGCGTGCGGGTGCGGCGAGCGCAGTACGGCCGCCCACAGCAGGCCCTCGGCCCACAGGTCGGCCGCGTACGGGAAGGTGCCCTCCGTCTTGGCGCGGGCGTCGGCGGCCGGCAGCGGGGAGCCGATGCCGTGCGGCAGCGGCTCGGGGGCGGCGGACGCCTCCGTGGCGGCAGCGGTGGCGGCTTCGTTGCTCACGCCTGGCCTCCGTCCTGGCCGTAGGGGTCGTGCGGTGCCGGGGAGTCGAACGCCGAGGGGTGGATCCCGCCGGCGCCCGGGCCCGCCTGGTGCGGGATCCGGGGCTCGTCGGCGTCCGGCTCGGTGCCCTCGCCCGCGGCGTGCGCCTCGCGCTCGGCCACGACCTCCTTCACCGCCTCCAGGACGCCCCGGTAGCCGGAGCAGCGGCACAGGTTGCCGCACAAGGCCTGGCGGGTCTCCAGTTCGGTGGGGGCCGGGTTGCCCTCCAGCAGGTCGTGCAGGGTCATCGCCATGCCGGGCACGCAGAAGCCGCACTGCACCGCGCCGCACCGGGCGAGCGCCCGCTGCACGTCGGAGGGCTGCCCGTCGGCGGCCAGGCCCTCGACGGTGCGGACCTCGCTGCCCGCGGTGGTGACCGCGGGCACCAGGCAGGAGGCGACGAGGCGGCCGTCGACCTGGACGTTGCAGGCGCCGCACTCGCCCTGCGAGCAGCCGTCCTTGGCGCCCGCGAGCCCGAGCCGCTCGCGCAGCACGTACAGCAGCGACTCGCCGATCCAGGCGTCGGTGACGGGCCGGTCGGCGCCGTTGACGCGCAGCACGTACGAGGCGAGGGGGTGCTCGTCCTGCGGGGGCGCGGGGGCGGCGTCCGGCGCGTCGGGCGCGTCCGGCGCCGTGTCCGCGGCGGGCTCCCGTGCGGTCCCGGGCGCGTGTGCGCCGTCCTCGGGGGTTTCGGGAGCCCCGGAGGCGGCGGGCCGTGCGGGGGGCTCGGTGGCCCCCTCGGGGGGCTCCTCGCCGGTCCCGGCGCCCGTCTGCGCGCCGCTGTCCGCGCCGGTGCCTGCGCCGGCGGCCGCGCCGGACTGCGCCGCGGCCTCCGTGGCGGCCGGGACCGGGGACGAGGGGCTGGACGGGGACGTGCGGTCTCCACCCTGTGGTGCGCCGTCCCGGGTGACGTCAGGGGTGTCGTCCGGGGTGCCGCCGGGGGCGGAGGAGGCCCGGGCGGCCCGCGGGTCCGGCGCCGTCCGCGGCGCGGGGTCCGCGCCGTGGCCGACGGGGTCCGCGCCGTGGCCGGCTGGGGCGTAGTGGCCGGGGTGCCGGTCGTGCGCGCGGTGCTCGTCGTGCGCGGGGCGTTCGCCGTGCCCGGGGTGCTCGTCGTGCCCCGGCGTGTACGCCGTCGGCCGCGCGGGCGCGTGCTCCGGCGCGTGTCCGCCGGGGTGCGCCCCGGGGCCCGTCTCCGGCCGCCCGCCGGGCCCTGACGGCCCGTGGGCGCGGTCGGCGTCGCCCGCCCGCTCCCCGTCCGCGCCGCCGCGCTGCCGGTGGTCCTGGTCCTGGTGCTGGTCCTGGTGCTGGTCCTGGTGCCGGCCCCAGGGGTGGCCCGCGGGGTCCGCCGGCTCGGCGGGCTCCGTCGCCCACGGGGCGGGCGCGCCACCGGGGAGGGTGGCCGGCGGGGTGCCGCCCCACTGCTGGACCAGGGACGAGGTGGTGAACTCGCCGGACTCGTCCGGAAGGTCGCCCCCCGCGACGGGAATCGACCACTGCCCGGTCACATCGTGTCCGGGTGCGGGCCGGGCCGCGTCGCCGTGCCCCTCGGCGTGCGGCTGTCCCGCCTGCGTGTCGTCGAAGGTCCACTGCTGGGTGGCCCCCGGCCGGTAGGTGAACCGGTCGTCGGCGTCCGCGCCCGCGTCCTGGGGCGCGGCGTTGGGGTCCGGCCACTGGGTGCCCCCGGCGGGCGCGCCGGGGGCGGCCCAGCCGCCGGTCGCCGCCGGGTCGGTCGCCGCGGGCGAGGCGGACGTCACCGTTATCTGCGGGGGCACGTATCCGTGCCCGGGCGCGGCCAGGAGGGCGTCGATGCCGCCCTCGGGGAGCTTCACGAAGGCGGTCGCGCCGTCGTCGTAGTCGCCCTGCGGCAGCGGGTCCCAGCGGCCGCCGCTTCCGGGCGCGCCCTCACCGTGCTGGTCGTCGGTCACGACAGTGCCCTCCCCAGTGCTCGTCGGGCCAGCGCGGCGACGGTGCGCCGCAGGTGCAGTACGGCGGGCGGAAGCGCCGGAACGGAGCCGTCCTCGGCGGGCGCCGGATCGGGGATGCAGGCCGCGGCGACGTACTCGCCGAAGGCGCTCAGCGCCTCGGGCACGACCGCCCGGCCGTTGTCCCAGTCGATCAGCCGGCCCACCCACTGCTCGGCGTCCAGCGGCCTGAGCGGCATCGGCGCTATGGCGCCGACCGCGCAGCGCACCCCGCGCCGGGCCGGGTCGAGGACGACCGCCACGGAGGCGATCGCGCGGCCCGGTCCGGTGCGGCCGGTGGCCTTCAGGAAGACCTGCGGCGCGTGCAGCAACGGCACCCGTACGAAGCCGATGAGCTCGCCCGCGCGCAGCATGTCCACGCCGGCCAGCAGATGCGACACCGGGATCTCCCGGCGGCCACCGCCCGGGCCCGCGATGATCAGGGTCGCCTCCAGGGCGGCCAGCACCGGCAGCGCGTCCCCGGTGGGGGCGGCCGAGGCGATGTTGCCGCCCAGGGTGCCGGCGTTGCGGATGTGCGGGGGGCCCGCGGCGCGCGAGGCGGCGGCCAGCGCCGGGATCAGCGCGGCGAAGTCGGGGCGCCCCATGCGGGCGTGGGTCAGGCCGGCGCCGAGCAGCGCGTGGCCGTCCTGGTACTGCCAGCCGCGGATCTCGCTGATCCGGCCGAGGCCGACCAGCGCGGCGGGCCTGAGCTGCCCGGAGTTCACGGCGGCCATGAGGTCGGTGCCGCCGGCCACGGGGACGGCGGCGGGCATGGCGCCGAGCGCCGCCACGGCCTCGTCCAGTGTCGTGGGCAGCGTGACGGCCTGCGCCGCCTGCGGTGCGTGCGTGGTCAAACCGGCTGCCCCTTCCCGCTGCCCCCACTGGTCCCACCTGTGCTGCCGTACGGTACGTGCTGACAGGGCGGACGTGGCAACTCTGGCACATCTTCCCAGCACCCGAAGACAGGGGTCCGCTAGGAGGCATTCGCCCACCTCATCGGGGACATGGCCCGATTTGGCACGGCATCACCGATGCGGGGGAATTCCCACTCTTCGCTGACTCTTGCGGATTTCTTCACCTGTGTGTTCGAGCCAGGGGGTGCCGGCCAGACGGGCCGGCGGGGCTCGGCCGGGCCCGGTGGGCCGTGGCGGCGGGCGGCGGGCGGCGGGCCGCGGACCCGAGCGGCCGACGCGGAGGCGAAGGGCGGGCCGAGTGGCCGTACCGGCGGCGAGGGGGCGGGGCGACGCGGCGGCCGCCGCGGCCCGGACCGCTGCCGCGCGGCTGCCGCCTCGCCCCCGCTACCGCAGCGGCGGTCTCCCCTCGACGGGACGGCCGGGAACGCCGGGGCGCCGCTGCCAGGGGTGCGGTCCGGCGGGCGGACGGTAGCCGATGCCGAGCGCGTCCAGGCGCCGGTAGTGGGTCTCCATGCGGCGCTGGAAGTCCGCGAAGTCCCGTTCCGCCGGGGCGGGCAGGGCGCTCCAGGCGACCTCGGCGAAGGCGGCCAGCCTGGGGAAGGTCTGGTAGTCGACGCGCCCCTGGTCCTCCATCACCTCGGTCCACACGTTGGCCTGGGTGCCCAGCACATGGCGGGACTCGGCCTGGTCGAGCTCGGGCGGAACCGGCTCGAACCGGTAGACGTCCTCCAGGGTGCGCACGTAGCCGATCGGTACGGGTTCGTCCTCGCCCGGGGCCTGCCGGTGGTCCAAGTACACCTGCTGCTCGGGGCACATGACGACGTCGTGACCGGCCCGCGCGGCGGCGATCCCGCCCGCGTAGCCGCGCCAGGACGACACCGCGGCGCCCGGGGCCAGGCCGCCCTCCAGGATCTCGTCCCAGCCGATGAGCCTGCGCCCGCGCGCGGTCAGCCACGTGTCGAAGTGGCCGACGAACCACGCCTGGAGCCCGTCCTCGCCGGCGAGCCCGAGTTCCTTGATGCGGGCCTGCGCGGCGGGCGAGGCGCGCCACTGGTCCTTGGGGCACTCGTCGCCCCCGATGTGCACGAACGCCGAGAACGGGGCGGCGTCCGGCGGGAAGAGTTCGAGGAGTTCCTCGAAGACGCCCTCGTAGAAGCGCAGGGTGCCGTCGCCGGGAGCGAGCACGTTCGGGTTGACGCCCCAGTCGTCCCAGACCGTGAGGGCGGAGGTGTCGACGACGTCGGTGTTGCCGAGTTCCGGGTACGCGGCGATGGCGGCCTGCGAATGGCCGGGTACGTCGATCTCGGGGATCACGGAGACGTGCCGCTCGGCGGCGTAGGCGACGATCTCCCGGATGTCGTCCTGGGTGTAGTGACCGCCGTGCGGTCTGTCCTCCCAGAGGGTGGACGCCCCGTGGCCGATTCTGCTGCGTGCCCGCCAGGAGCCGACCTCGGTCAGCCTCGGGTACCGCTTGATCTCGACCCGCCAGCCCTGGTCGTCCGTCAGGTGCAGGTGGAGCACGTTGAGTTTGTGGGCCACCATCTGGTCGATGCGGCGCAGGACGCCGTCCTTCGGCGTGAAGTGCCGGGCCACGTCCAGCAGGAGACCGCGCCAGCGGAAGCGGGGCGCGTCCTCGACGACCTGGGCCGGAACGACGTGGGCGGCGCCGGGCCGTACGGGGGCGCGGCGGAAGGCCTCCGGGCCGAGCAGCTGACGCAGGGTCTGCGCGCCCCAGAAGACCCCGGCCGGGTCGCCGCCGCGGATCTCGGCGCCCTGGCCGGCGGTGACGGTCAGCCGGTACGCCTCCGTCCCGAGCGTGTCGTCCAGGGTCAGCCGTACGCAGTCGCGGGCGCCCGGGGCGGCCGCCGCCGGGAACGGCAGGCCGAGCGCCGCGCCGAGCGTGGCGCGGATCCAGCGTTCGGTGGTGCCGGTGCCCGGGGCGGCCCACAGGGTGGTGTCCCGGTCCAGCCGGAGGCCTTGACCCGTCGGGCCCTCGACGGCGCGCGGCGCCGGAATCACGTCGGTCATGTGTGCCCTTCACTGCCTTCGCGGAAAGGAGCGGCCCCGGGAGGGGCGCAGGGCCATGGTCGGCGGCGCACACGACACAGCGCAACGGGCGTTGCACATGCTGCGTACGCCCCGACACGCGAGGCCCCTGGGCGCGCCCGCGTCACGGCGCGGGCGCCCCCAGGGGCCTCGTGAGTGGTGGTGCGCTCGAAGGTCGTACGGCGGCGGGTGTGTCCGTCACCGGCTGGGCGGCGGGTGTGTCCGTCACCGGCTGGGCGGCGGGTGTGTCCGTCACCGGCTGGGCGTGCGGCCGAACGGGTGGGTTCCTGCGTACCTGACGTGCGTGCCCGGCGTACATGACCGACATACATGACCGACGTACGTGCCCCGACCCCGTGCACGACCGCCCGGGCGTCGGACCGGCGGCTCGCCCCGCGGCGGACCGGCTGGCGGCCCCGGCGGCCGGAACGGGCCGCCGTCGGCGTCTCCCGCGCACGGGCACACACCCGCGCACCCGCACCCACGTCCGGCGGCCGACGGGCCGACGCGCCGCCCGATCGCCTACTTCTTGTCGTCGCCGCCCTCGCCGCCGCTGCCCATGGACTCGTAGATCTCCTTGCACAGCGGGCACACGGGGTACTTCTTCGGGTCGCGTCCCGGCACCCACACCTTGCCGCACAGCGCTACGACGGGCGTCCCGTCGAGGGCGCTCGCCATGATCTTGTCCTTCTGGACGTAGTGGGCGAAGCGCTCGTGGTCGCCGTCGCCGTGGGACACCTGCGGCGTCGGCTCTACGAGGGTTCCCGTACCAGTCCCGCGCTCGGGCTCGAGAGTGCTCATATGCCCCAGGGTACTGAAGCCGTACTGAACCTCACACGCGTCAGTTGAGCGTGGGGTCGTCCGGATACGTGGCGACCATCGCCAGCTCGTTGCGCTGGCGCCGCAGCACCTCGCGCCACAGCCGCTCCGGGGACGGGGAGGAGACGTCGCCCGGCTCGGACTCGACGACGTACCACGCGCCCTCCACCAGCTCGTCCTCCAGCTGACCGGGGCCCCAGCCGGCGTATCCGGCGAAGATGCGCAGGGAGCCGACGGCGGAGGCCAGCAGCTCGGGCGGGGCCTCCAGGTCGACCAGACCGATCGCGCCGTGCACCCGGCGCCAGCCCAGCGGGGCCCGCTCGCCCGCGCCGCCGCCCGGGATGACGGCGACCCCGAGCGCGGAGTCCAGGGACACCGGGCCGCCCTGGAAGACCACACCGGGCTCCCCGGCGAGGTCCGCCCAGCCCTCCAGGATGTCGCCCACGTCCACGGGGGTGGGGCGGTTGAGGACGACGCCGAGGGAGCCCTCCTCGTCGTGGTCGAGAAGGAGCACCACCGCACGGTCGAAGTTCGGGTCCGCCAGGGCGGGCGTTGCCACGAGCAGCCGCCCTGTGAGCGAGGACACCTCGGTCATGCCAGACATGATCCCGCATCTTCCCGGTGTGTGGGGAGCCAATCCGGCTACGGGAGTGAGGGCAGCTCACGGCTGCCGGGAGCACGAGGGGCGCACGGGCGCGCCGGTCACCCCTCGTGCCCGGCGGGGAACGGTTCGTGTTGTGACACAGCTATGACGTAGCTGGGTGGTCCTCGGGCTTACTTAAGGGGGGCACACGGCGATTACTCTGTCTCCCGGCCCCCCGACCGCAGTCCCGGCCGCCCCCTGACCAACTCATCGGAACGCGAGATACATGACCGTCAACGGCTCTGACGACGTACTGCTTGTCCATGGCGGAACCCCGCTGGAGGGCGAGATCCGTGTCCGCGGTGCGAAGAACCTCGTGCCGAAGGCCATGGTCGCCGCCCTGCTGGGCGGTGAGCCGAGTCGGCTGCGCAACGTTCCGGACATCCGTGACGTGCGGGTCGTACGCGGTCTGCTGCAACTGCACGGTGTGACGGTCCGACCGGGTGACGAGCCCGGTGAGCTGGTGCTCGACCCGACCCGCGTGGAGAGCGCGAACGTCGCCGACATCGATGCCCACGCGGGTTCGTCGCGCATCCCCATCCTGTTCTGCGGTCCGCTGCTGCACCGCCTCGGGCACGCGTTCATCCCGGGCCTGGGCGGCTGCGACATCGGCGGCCGGCCCATCGACTTCCACTTCGACGTGCTGCGGCACTTCGGCGCGGTCATCGAGAAGCGGGCCGACGGGCAGTACCTGGAGGCGCCGAAGGGCCTGCGCGGCACGAAGATCCGCCTGCCCTACCCGTCGGTGGGCGCGACCGAGCAGGTGCTGCTGACGGCCGTACTGGCCGAGGGCGTCACGGAGTTGTCCAACGCGGCGGTGGAGCCGGAGATCGAGGACCTGATCTGCGTCCTGCAGAAGATGGGCGCGATCATCGCGATGGACACCGACCGCACCATCCGCATCACCGGTGTGGAGAAGCTCGGCGGTTACACCCACCGCGCCCTGCCGGACCGGCTGGAGGCCGCGTCCTGGGCGTCGGCGGCGCTCGCGACCGAGGGCAACATCTACGTCCACGGCGCCCAGCAGCGGTCGATGATGACCTTCCTCAACACCTACCGGAAGGTGGGCGGCGCCTTCCAGATCGACGACGAGGGCATCCGCTTCTGGCACCCCGGCGGGCAGTTGAAGTCCATCGCGCTGGAGACGGACGTGCACCCCGGCTTCCAGACCGACTGGCAGCAGCCGCTGGTGGTCGCCCTCACCCAGGCCACCGGTCTGTCGATCATCCACGAGACGGTCTACGAGTCCCGCCTCGGCTTCACCTCCGCGCTGAACCAGATGGGCGCGCACATCCAGCTGTACCGCGAGTGCCTCGGCGGCTCCGACTGCCGTTTCGGGCAGCGCAACTTCCTGCACTCCGCGGTGGTGTCGGGACCGACCCGGCTGCAGGGCGCCGATCTGGTCATCCCCGACCTGCGCGGCGGCTTCTCCTACCTGATCGCCGCGCTCGCGGCCCAGGGCACCTCCCGGGTCCACGGCATCGACCTGATCAACCGCGGCTACGAGAACTTCATGGAGAAGCTCGTGGAGCTCGGCGCGAAGGTGGAGCTGCCCGGGCAGGCGCTCGGCTAACGGCGTACCGAACGCCCGGCGCAACGGCCGTCCGGCGCAGCCGACGGCCCGGCGCACCGGCGGCCCCGGGCCGTCGGCTCCGGGCGGCCGGACAGCCGGACGTCCCCGGCAGCTGGACGCCTCGGCAGCCGGGCAGCCGCGCGCCCGGACGGCCGGCACGAGGCGCGTACGCGCCCGCACACGGCGATGGGGCGGCCCCCCGAGGAGGGGGGCCGCCCCATTGACGTTGGTGTGGGCCCTAGCGGGCCCCGTACGCCTTCGCGCGGCGTACGGGAGACAAGGTCACTTGCCCTTGGCGGCTTCCTTGAGCTTGCTGCCCGCGGAGACCTTCACGCTGTAGCCGGCCGGGATCTGGATGGGCTCGCCGGTCTGCGGGTTGCGAGCCGTGCGAGCGGCACGGTGGGTGCGCTCGAAGGTGAGGAAACCAGGGATGGTGACCTTCTCGTCGCCCTTGGAGACGATGTCGCCGACGACGTCGGCGAACGCGGCCAGCACGGCGTCGGCGTCCTTGCGGGTCACCTCGGCGCGGTCGGCCAGCGCGGCCACCAGCTCACTGCGGTTCATGTTGTTACTCCCATGTTCTTCTTGCCGTTGAGGCGTCCACGCGGCGGAGCCGCATATCGGGCACAGCGCGGCCGATGCTGCCGGGTTCCGCGGCGGGTTCCCGGCCCGGGTCCGTCGCCAGACCCTCGCGCCCAGGGAGGCATCCTGCCCCCACCTGCGGCGGTAATGCCAATCCGGCACCCGCAGGAGTCATGAGAACACCCTTGGGAGTCACACGGAGACAGGGCGTGGACCCGGCCGTCACCATAGAGGGCGCGCGGCGGTGCCCGGTTCCGCGACGCGCCGGGCGCCGCCCGTGGTGATCGTCACAGGCGGTCACGGCGTCACCGGGCCGTCATGAGGCTCTCACAAGGCCGGGGCCGACGCTCCGGCCGCCCTGGCCGCCTCCCGCACCGCACCGGCCACCGCGCCCGCGACCTTGTCGTTGAAGACGCTCGGGACGATGTAGTTCGGGTTCAGCTCGTCCTCGGTGACGACGCCGGCCAGGGCCTGCGCCGCGGCCAGCATCATCTCCGTGTTGACGGTGCGCGACTGCGCGTCCAGCAGGCCGCGGAAGACGCCCGGGAAGACCAGCACGTTGTTGATCTGGTTGGGGAAGTCGGAGCGGCCGGTGGCCACAACTGCGGCCGTCTGCCGGGCGATCGCCGGGTCCACCTCGGGGTCGGGATTCGCGAGCGCGAACACGATCGCGTCGTCGGCCATCGCGGCCACGTCGTCGCCGTCCAGGACGTTGGGCGCCGAGACGCCGATGAAGACGTCCGCGCCGCGCACGGCCTCCTTCAGGGTGCCGGTGAGGTTCTCGGGGTTGGTGTTGTCGGCGATCCAGCGCAGCGCCGACCCGGGCGCGGCGTCCACGAGGTCCTCGCGTCCGGCGTGCACCACACCGTTGATGTCGGCCACGACGGCGTTCTTCACGCCGGCGGCCAGCAGCAGCTTGAGGATGGCCGTACCGGCGGCGCCGGCGCCGGACATCACCACGCGGATGTTCTCGATCGCCTTGCCGGTGCAGCGAAGTGCGTTGGTCAGGGCGGCGAGTACGACGATCGCGGTGCCGTGCTGGTCGTCGTGGAAGACGGGGATGTCGAGGGCCTCGCGCAGCCGCGCCTCGATCTCGAAGCAGCGGGGGGCGGAGATGTCCTCGAGGTTGATGCCGGCGAAGCCGGGGGCGATCGCCTTGACGATCTCGACGATGGCGTCGGTGTCCTGGGTGTCCAGGCACAGCGGCCAGGCGTCGATGCCGGCGAACCGCTTGAACAGGGCCGCCTTGCCCTCCATGACCGGCAGGGCGGCCTTGGGGCCGATGTTGCCCAGGCCCAGCACGGCGGAGCCGTCCGTCACGACCGCAACGGAGTTGCGCTTGATGGTCAGGCGGCGGGCGTCCTCGGGGTTCTCGGCGATGGCCATGCAGACCCGGGCGACACCCGGGGTGTAGACCATGGAGAGGTCGTCACGGTTGCGGATGGGGTGCTTGGACTGCATCTCGATCTTGCCGCCGAGGTGCATGAGGAACGTACGGTCGGAGACCTTGCCGAGCGTGACGCCCTCGATGCCGCGCAGCTTCTCGACGATCTCGTCGGCGTGCGCGGTGGAGGTGGCCGCGATGGTCACGTCGATGCGCAGCTTCTCGTGGCCCGAGGCGGTGACGTCGAGGCCGGTGACCGAGCCTCCGGAGGACTCAACGGCGGTGGTGAGCTGCGAGACGGCCGTTCCGCTCGCGGGCACCTCCAGCCGGATGGTCATCGAGTAGGAGACGCTGGGCGCCGTTGCCATGGCCGACTTCCTCTGCTTTCACCGTGACACGTTGTTGTGCCGTCCGATCGTCGCACCTACCCCCGAGTACGCGGTAGCCGCACGGGATTGCGGACGTTTTGTTCACGGGCATCCATTGTTCGCGGAAAACGGATTCCACCATACGAGAGACCCCGGGGCACTGAAAGAGGCCCACGTCACACTGGGTGACGTGGGCCTCTCGCAGGCTTGATGACACCGACCCGCCATGCTCGCCTCGCGGCAAGTGGTCGCTCGTAGCGACGAAGGTTGGGCCCGGGGGCTTGGATCGAGCCGGTGTCACACCCAGGCTAACAAACGGATGCCCGTGCGCCATTCCCCTCCGCGCGATCCGCACCCCGGTCGCGCGACCGGCCACGCGACCGGCCGCGCGACCGGGTGTCCCCTCGGCGCGACCGGGTGTCCCCTCCGGCACGACCGGGGTGCGGATCAGTCCCGCAGCAGGTCCGGCACCCCGGCGGAGTCGGGTTCGTCGCGCTCGCCCGAGACCACGGTCAGCTGCTGGGTGGCCCGGGTCAGGGCGACGTAGAGGACCCTCAGGCCGGCCGGGGACTCGTCGGCGATCTCCGCGGGCGAGACGACCAGCGTGGCGTCGTACTCCAGGCCCTTGGCCTCCAGGCTGCCGAGGGCGACCGCCCGCTCGCCGAGCCCGGCGATCCAGCGCCGGGCCTCCTCCCGCCGGTTCATCGCGACGATCACGCCGACGGTGCCGTCCACCCGGTCCAGCAGCCGTTCGGTCTCCGCCCGCACGGTCTCGCCCAGGGAGCTCCCGGCGACGGCGAAGCGGGGGCGTACTCCGGTGGAGCGCACCGCCGACGGCGCCTGGACGCCGGGCATGGCCAGGGCCAGCACCTTCGCCGCGAGTTCGGCGATCTCCGCCGGGTTGCGGTAGTTCACCGTCAGCTCGAAGCGGCGGCGCGGCCTGGTGCCCAGCGCTTCGTCGCGCGCCTCGGCCGCCTCGTCGGGATCGGACCAGGACGACTGGGCCGGGTCGCCGACCACCGTCCAGGTGGCGTGCCGGCCGCGGCGGCCGACCATGCGCCACTGCAGGGGCGTGAGGTCCTGCGCCTCGTCCACGATGACGTGCGCGTACTCGGTGCGCTCCTGCGCCAGCCGCTCGGCCCGCTCGCGCTGCGACTCCTCGCGCACCGGCATCAGCTCCTCAAGACCGGTGAGCTGGTCCAGCGGGTCCAGCTCGCGCTTCTTGCGCGGGCGGGCCGGGGTGCCGAGCAGGGCCTGCAGCTCGTCGAGCATGGCGATGTCGTGCACGGACAGGCCGTCGCGCCGCAGTGAGCGGGCCACCCTGCGCACCTCGCCGGGGTTGAGGACGCGGCGCGCCCAGCGGCCCAGCCGCCGCTCGTCGGCCATCGCGGTGAGTACGGCGCGCGGGGTCAGCTCGGGCCACCAGGCGTCGAGGAAGGCGGCGAAGGAGTCCTCGCCGGCGACGTCCTCGTCGAAGGAGGAGCGCAGCTCGGCGGCCAGCTCGGGGTCGGTGTGCCGGGCGCCGGCGCCGGACTTCTCCCACAGCGCGTCGAGCAGCAGCCTGCGGGCGCGCGGGCGCAGCAGGTTGACCGGCGCGGTGCCGCCGAGGACGGCGCGGCGGATCCGCTCCAGCTCGGCGGCCTGGAGCTCCAGGCGGCGGCCGAAGGCGACGACGCGCAGCAGGGAGGGCGGGTCGTTCACCTCCAGGGCTCCGCGGGCCGCCTTCCGCAGCACCTTCAGCATCCGGTACGACCCCTTCGCCCGCGCCACGGCCGGCGCGTCGTACAGGGTGGCCTCGGCGCCGTCGACGAGCGAGCCGATGGCGCGGACGGCGACCTGGCCCTCCTCGCCGAGCGAGGGCAGCACGCCCTCGGTGTAGGCGACCAGCAGCGGGGTGGGCGAGACGATCAGGATGCCGCCCGCGTAGCGGCGCCGGTCCTGGTAGAGCAGGTAGGCCGCCCGGTGCAGGGCGACCGCGGTCTTGCCGGTTCCGGGGCCGCCCTCGACGTAGGTCACGGAGGCTGCGGGGGCGCGGATGACGAGGTCCTGCTCGGCCTGGATGGAGGCGACGATGTCGCGCATGGTGTGGCCGCGGGCGCGGCCGAGCGCGGCCATCAGGGCGCCGTCGCCGACGGCGGGCAGTTCGCGGCCGTCGAGGAAGGCCGTCAGCTCCGGGCGCATCAGGTCGTCCTCGACGCCGAGCACGCGCCGCCCCTTGGAGCGGATGACCCGGCGGCGCACGACCCGGCCGGGGTCGACCGGGGTGGAGCGGTAGAAGGGCGCGGCGGCGGGCGCCCGCCAGTCGATGACCAGCGGGGCGTAGTCGGCGTCGAGCACGCCGATCCGGCCGATGTGCAGGGTCTCGGCGATGTCGGCCGTGCCGTCGGCGCGCACCGCGCCCTCGGCGGGCTCCACGGCGGTGTAGGCGCCGTCGGGCCCCTTCTTGCCGTCCTTGCCGCGCAGCAGGTCGATACGGCCGAAGAGGAAGTCCTCGAACTCGTTGTTCAGGCGGTTGAGGTGGACGCCCGCCCGGAAGACCTGGGCGTCGCGTTCGGCGAGCGCGCCGGGCGTGCCGACCTGGCCGCGCCGGGCGGCGTCGCGCATGAGGAACTCGGCCTCGTGGATCTTCTCCTCGAGGCGCCGGTACACCCGGTCCAGGTGCTCCTGTTCCAGGGCGATCTCGCGTTCGCGCACGGAGTCGTGCACCTCGTCGTGCGCGTCGGCACGCGCCTCGCCGTGTGCCTTCTCGTGCGCACCGGTGCGCGCCTGGTCCTGCGCGGTCGGGTGCTCCGCGGCGGGCGAGGCGTCGTGCTGGACCTCGTGCGGGGCGTCGTGCGACACCTCGCGCGAAGCCGGGTGCGACGCCTCGTGAACCGATTCGACCGCGGAATCCTGCTGAGCCTGAGCGGCCACCGGGCCCCCTTCTGACGTGCTGGGCAGCCGTCAACCGTACGCGAAGGGGGCCCGTCGGCGGAAGCGCGCGCCCGAGGTCAGGCGTCGACCTGGACGATCCGCTTGCCGTCGAAGGTCATGACCTCGAAGTGGTCGATCTCGTTCGGCTTGAAGGCCGCGCCGCCCCGGACGTAGAGGGGGTTCTTGGCCTCCTCCGTCTTGGCGTTCGGCACCCCGTAGCCCCAGTTCGGGACGGACCAGGAGGTCAGCGTCTCGCGCTCGCCGTTCTTGCCGACGGCGATGAGCGAGCAGCGCTCCGGGCCGGTCACGTTCTTCAGCTGCAGGACGGCGTTGGTGCCCCAGTCCTTCTTCTCCAGCGCGACGGTCGCGGTGGCGTGCGTCGTCGGGTCGGTCGCCGTGACCTTGTCGGAGATCTGGTCGAAGGCCGCCTTGGCGGGGCTCGCGGCCAGGGTGGTGGGGCCGCCGCCGTCCGAGCCGCCGTTCGCCGCGAGCACGGCCACCGGGCCGCCGATGATCAGCGCCGCCGCGGCCGCGACCAGGTAGAAGCCCTTGCGCCGCTTCCGCGCACGCCGCTCGGCGACCTCGTCGACGAGCCGCTCCACCAGCCGGGGGCTGGGCTTGGCCGACAGGGACTCGCCGATCGCGGCGGTGCCGGAGCCCGGCAGGTCCGCGAGCGCGGCCAGCATCGGCTCCATTCCGGCCAGTTCGTCGAGCTGCTGCGCGCACCACTCGCATCCGGCGAGGTGGGCCTCGAAAGCGGTGGCCTCGGCGTCGTCGAGGATGCCGAGTGCGTAGGCGCCGACGGTCTCGTGCTCGTTCGGGGCCGGTGATCCCTGCATGGAGCCAGACATACCCGAACCACCCGTTCCGAACCCCCCGTACATGCTCATCACGCCGTCACCCCCCGCTCCTCCAGAGCCAGCTTCATCGAACGCAGGGCGTAGAACACCCGGGAGCGGACGGTGCCGCTGGGTATGCCCAGGGTCTCGGCCGCCTCATTGACGGTACGCCCCTTGAAGTACGTCTCGACGAGGACCTCCCGGTGGGCAGGGGTCAGGTCGTCGAGCGCGTCCGACAGCGTCATCAGCCACAGCGCCTTGTCGATCTCGTCCTCCGCGGGGATGACCTCCAGCGGCGACGGATCGACCTCCTGCGGCCGGGCCTGCCGGCTGCGGTGGCCGTCGATGACGATGCGCCGGGCGACCGTCACCAGCCAGGGGCGTACCGAACCGGTCGCTCGATTGAGCTGGCCGGCGTTCTTCCAGGCACGGATGAGCGTCTCCTGCACCACGTCCTCGGCACGCTGCCGGTCTCCGGCGACCAGCCTGAGGACATACGCAAGGAGAGGTCCGGCGTGCTCGCGATACAGGGCACGCATCAGCTCCTCGTCAGGTTCCGAGGGCTGGGACATGCGATGTCGGGCCCTCGATCCACGTTCATTGGCCACGACGGAATCCTTGCGCACGCCCACCTCCGATGTCCGGGGGTTCCCCCAGTCGGTCGCTCGCCGACGGGTACGGACGCGGGACGCCCGGCGTTCAAACCTCGTCGACACTTTTCTCCGGGGTGACGTGACGAGGGGGGACATGGGAGCACTTTTCCCCCGCGTGTTCTTTACATATCCGACACGTTGGCAGGGGCACGTAAGTTGGGCGGGCGCCGCCCTGACGCAAACCCGATGTTGCCCAAATCACTTCGGCCGTGCCCGGACGCCCTCTTCACAAGAGCCGCATACCGGGCTCCCGGTCCGCTCGCGGGCGCGGACGGCGGACCGGCGCGGGGGATGTGGGAGCGGTCTCACGCGCGGGTGAGGGCCGCCGCGCGACGGCGGTGGCGGGCGACGCGTTCGCGGTTGCCGCACACCTCGCTGGAGCACCAGCGCCGCCGGCGCCCGCGCGAGGTGTCCAGGTACACGATCGGGCAGTTGTCGCCCTCGCACTGCCGCAGGCACGCGCGGGCCACCGGGTCGGTGAGCAGTTCCACCGCGTCCCGGGCGACGGCCGCGAGCAGTGCGGCGCACTCGGGGGGCGCGGCCAGTTCGCGCACGAGGACGCCGTTCTCGCCGGGTACGGCACGGGGGGCGGGCGGCGCGGGGCGGGCGAGGTCGTTGACGCGGGCGAGCGCGAGGCCGTACGAGAGGCCGTACGAGCGGACGTCCCTGGCGAGGCACCCCCGCACCAACTGCCCCACGTGTCCCCTCAGTTCCCGGAAGGCGACGAGCCAGGCCGCGTCGGCGTGCCCCAGCGGGGTGCCCGCCGGCACCAGGCCGGAGCCCGTGATCCAGGCCCGCAACGGGGCCGGGGAGTGGAGCCGTTCGGCGGGATGGGTGGTGGCGAGGAGGTCCAGGCAGATCCGCCCGGCGTCGAAGCGCAGCTCGTACGGGACCGTGGCCGTACCCAGTGCCATGTGCCTGTCACCGCCTAGGCCACCCCTGTCCCCCGGGCCGGCCGGGAGAGTGGGTGGGACGCTCGTCAGGGCTGGGAAAGCGTTCCCTCCCACAGTGCCTGCCCGCTTCCGCGGCCGGTACCCCTCCGACAGCGGGTCGCGGCCGGTCGCCGCCGGCGAGGGGCGCCGCGCGGACGGCCGAGCCGGAGGAACCGGAGGAGCGGGGCTACGCGTCGGCGTACTTGGTCACGCGTCGGCGTACTTGGTGTCGGCCGCCGGGTCCAGGGCGAGGCGGTAGCCCCGCTTGACCACGGTCTGGATCAGCCTGGGCGCGCCGAGCGCCGTACGCAGGCGGGCCATCGCCGTCTCCACGGCGTGCTCGTCGCGTCCCGTCCCCGGCAGGGCGCGCAGCAGCTCCGCCCGGGAGACCACCCAGCCGGGCCGCCGCGCCAGCGCCCGCAGCAGCGCCATCCCGGCCGGCGGTACGGGCCTGAGCTCGCCGTCCACCAGCACGGCGTGCCCGCGGACCTCCATCCGGTGTCCGGCGACCGGCAGGGCGCGCGCCCTGCCCGGCAGTTCCTGGCACAGCAGCTGCACCAGCGGCCCCAGGCGGAACCGCTCCGGCTGCACGGTGTCGATGCCGCGCGCCTGCAGCGGCAGCGCGGTGACCGGCCCGACGCACGCGGGCAGCACGTCATGGCCGAGCGCGGCCAGCAGCTCCGGTTCGAGCCCCCGCTCCTCGGCGCGCGCCAGCAGGGACGCGGCGGCCGGCGCGCTGGTGAAGGTGAGCGCGTCCAGTCCCCGGGAGACGGCCGCGTCCAGCAGCCGGTCCAGCGGTCCGGCGTCGTCCGGCGGCATCCACCGGTACACGGGCACGGGAACGACCTCCGCCCCCGAGGCGCGCAGCGACTCCACGAACCCCGGCAGCGGCTCACCGTGCAGCTGTACGGCGACCCGGCGCCCGTCCACGCCCTGGCCCAGCAGCCGGTCGAGCACCTCCGCCATGGACTCCGAGGAGGGCGACCACTCCTCGGTCAGCCCGGCGGCCCGGATGGCGCCCTTGACCTTGGGCCCGCGCGCCAGCAGTTCCACCTGCCCGAGGCCGGCGAGCAGCGCCTCGCCGAGTCCCCATCCCTCGGCCGCCTCGACCCAGCCGCGGAAGCCGATCGCGGTGGTGGCGACCACGATGTCGGGCGTCCGGTCGATGATCTCCTTGGTGGCGGCGAGGAGTTCGCCGTCGTCGGCGAGCGGCACGATGCGCAGGGCGGGCGCGTGCACGACGGACGCGCCGCGCCGCTGGAGCAGCGCGATGAGCTCGTCGGCCCGGCGCGCGGCCGTCACGCCCACGGTGAACCCGGCCAGGGGGCCCTGCGCGGGCCGCTCGGGCCCGTCCGGCCGCCGGGGCCGTTCCGGTCGCTGCTGTTCGTCGTACATGGCTCTCGTTCCGCACTCGAGTCGTCGTACCGCCGGGTCACACCTGCGCCTGCGCAGCCCGCGTCGGCGTACCGCACATCCGCCGGAACGAGCCTGTCAACGCCGCGTGACAGGCTCGGTTCGGCTGGATGTCACCAGTGTTACGTCATACCTCGGCATAGCTGAGCTGCGGGTTCGCCTCCGACACGGTGGCCGTGGCGGCCACCTGCCCGGCCGGGCGGCGAAGGTATACGAGCCAGGTGACGGCGAACGCCACCGCGTAGAAGGCGAGGAAGGCGACGAAGGCGCCGGTTCCGGAGCCGTAGGAGAGGTAGGACTGCCGGAAGGCGAGGTTGATCCCGACCCCGCCGAGCGCGCCCACCGCTCCGATCAGTCCCATGGACGCCCCCGACAGCCGCCGCCCGTACGCCACGGCCTCCTCCCCCTGGAGTCCCTTGGCGAGAGCCTTGGTGTGGAAGATGCCCGGGATCATCTTGTACGTCGACCCGTTGCCCAGCCCGCTGAGCACGAACAGCACCACGAACGCGGCGACGAACAGCGCCAGCGACTTCTGCATCCCGGCGACGACGAGGACGGCCGTCGCGGCGGCCATGGCGACGAAGTTCCACAGGGTGATCCGCGCGCCGCCGAACCGGTCGGCGAGCCGGCCGCCCACGGGCCGGATCAGGGAGCCGAGCAGCGGGCCGACGAAGGTGAGGTAGGCGGCCTGGAGCGGGGTCCGGCCGAACTGGTTGGTGAGCACCTGTCCGAAGGCGAAGCTGTAGCCGATGAACGAGCCGAACGTGCCGATGTAGAGGAACGACATGATCCAGGTGTGCGCGTCCTTGGCGGCGTCCACGGCGGCGCCGGTGTCGTTCTTCACGGAGGCGAGGTTGTCCATGAACAGCGCGGCGAGCACGGCGGCGACGACGATCAGCGGGATGTAGATCCCGAGCAGCAGCCGGGGCCCGCCGCTCGCCCCGATGATGGCGAGCGCGATCAGCTGGATGACGGGCACGCCGATGTTGCCGCCGCCCGCGTTGAGCCCGAGCGCCCAGCCCTTCTTCCGCATCGGGAAGAAGGCGTTGATGTTGGTCATGGAGGAGGCGAAGTTGCCCCCGCCGATGCCGGCCAGCAGCCCGACCAGGAGGAACGTCGAGAACGAGGTGCCGGGGTGCATGACGGCGAACGCGGCCACGGTCGGCACCAGCAGCAGCCCCGCGGAGACGACCGTCCAGTTCCGCCCGCCGAAGACGGCCACCGCGAAGGTGTACGGCACCCGGACGACCGCACCCACCAGCGTCACCAGGGACGTCAGCAGGAACTTGTCGGCGGGGGTCAGCCCGTACTCGGGTCCCATGAACAGCACGAGCACGGACCACAGGGTCCACACGGAGAACCCGATGTGCTCGGAGAGCACGGAGAACAGCAGATTCCGCCGGGCGATCCGCTCCCCGCCCTCCGCCCAGAACCTCTCGTCCTCCGGATCCCAGTCCCTGATCCAACGCTTTCCTGACATGACGCCTCCACGGTGCGCTGAGTGGCTGGTCACCGAAGGTAGGGAGACGGCGTTTCGCCCCTGTGGCTGCGAGTGACCGCCAGGGAACGTTGCTCTCACCCCGTGGGGCGGAGGGGTGAGAGGTCGCTGGGACGCGCGGCCGTACATCTCGTCCATCCCGACCAGCAGCACCCGCCCGTCCTCGGCCGCCGCGACGAGATCGGGCGCGGGCTCGCCGCGCACGTAGAGGGCAAGCGTGCAGCCGTCCGCGTCCCGGCCCTGGGCGCAGAGCAGGTCACGGATGTGCTCAAGACGCCGGAGATCGGCGGACGTTCGCGGCTTGCTGGTCGCCTTGGCCTCACCGAGCAGGGTGAGCGGATGAAGGCGGCCGCCTACAACTAGCCTGACCCCAGTTGGCCCGACTGCACTCAGGCTGTCCGCAACCGCGTAACCGGCCGATCACTCCCGCCCCCGAGCCCCACCCACCTCGAACCACAGCAGCTTGCCCGCTCCCCGCCCGAGGAGGTCGCCGCCGAGCGGCCAGCCGCCCCAGGAGTCGGCACACTGCTCCACCAGGAACAGCCCCCGCCCGCTCTCGGCACCGGCCGGCACCGGCGGGACGCGATCGCGGGGAGAGCGGCCGAACGGTGCGGGGATGTGCGGATGGCTGTCCCAGACGCCGACCCGCAGCCGCCCGTCACCGAGGGCGGTCAGACGGAGCGACGCGGGCCCCCGGGTGTGCCGGTAGGCGTTGGTCACCAGCTCCGAGGCCAACAGTTCGACCCTGTCGAGCACTTCACCCATGCCGTGCCCGACTTCGGCGGCTCCTCCGTCGCGCGCGGCCAACTGGAGCACCTCATCGAGATGAGCGAGCTGCCGCATGTCACCGTCCGGGTGATCCCCTTCGGTACGGACCACTTCCCGAGCACCGGCCAGTCCTTCGACTACGTCGAGGGTTCCGTACCCCAGCTCGACACCGTACAACTGGACACGCACCACGGCGGCTGCGGCTTCCTGGACGCGGACGCCCAGTTGAGCAAGTACCGAGCCGTGTTGAACCACATGGAGTCCTGCGCACTCGATCCCGCCGAGTCACGCGACTTCATCCACCGCCTCACGCACGAAATCTGAGAGGACCAGCCGTGCAACCCCTCCACTGGCGAAAGTCGAGCTACAGCGGCGACAGCTCGAACTGCGTCGAGACAGCCCGCACACTCCAAGCTGTCCACGTCCGCGACTCGAAGGCCCCCACCGGCACCCCTCTGACCTTCCCGCCCGCCGCCTGGGCCCGATTCATCTCCAGCGCGGCGAGGCAAGCGCTCTGAGGGCCGCTGTAGACGCCGAGGTAGTCGCCCTCGCGTTCGGTGAAGGTCACGTCGAGTCTGTCGGCGAGCGGGCCGGCACGGGGCGGTTGCAGCATGGCGACCGCCCGGCGTGTGACGTGGCCCGTCACCGAGTGCATTGCGCCTGGTGACGGGCACCGCGGTCACAAGACCCTGCTCCCCCGCCTCCCCCTCCCGTTCGGCCACAGCCGGGGACTTCTTCTCGCCCCCAGGTCCTCGATCCAGCCGAAGGTGATGACCGCGAGGGCGATCAGGGGCCAGATCAGGAGGACGGTCCAGAAGGCGTACGTCCTGTCCAGGAAGGACGACGCGGTGCCGGACTGGAGGAACGGGAGGGCGTACGACTCGTCGAGGAGGGGGACCAGGGCCGCGATGAGGAAGTTGTGCCAGAGGTAGATCGTGACCGCACGGTTGTTGGCGAGGGTGATCAGGCCGTCCCAGCGGCTCAGGCGGGCCGGGAGCCGCTCCCAGGACGGGGCGTACTGGAGCAGGATCACCACCGCGCCGAAGGACCAGGTGGCCTGGGCCAGCGGGATGTCGTTGAGGTCCCAGGCCTCTTCGGGGCCCTGGTGGCCCGACGCCCACCACAGGGCGAAGGCCATCAGCAGGCTCGAGCCGGAGACCGCCGCATAGCGGGGCACCCGCGCCAGCACGCCCTCCTGGTGGGCGAAGCCCAGGACCCAGCAGCCGCCGTACACCGCGAAGTCGGTGACCGCGTTGCCCGTCTCGCCGGGGATCGTGACCACGCCCGTGCCGACCACCCCGGTCAGGGCCAGCGGGGCCAGCAGCGTCGGCCACGGGGCGCGGCGGAACGCCCACAGCAGGAGGGGGGAGGCCGCCACGAACCACAGGTAGGCGCGCAGGTACCACAGGGGGCCCGCCGCGTCGTCCGGCCACGTCATGTCCAGCAGGCCCGAGTCCGAGCCCAGGTGCTCGGGGTAGGGCGGGGCGCCCACCGGGAGGAGATAGTCGAGGAGTTGGGGCAGGCCCGCCGTACCGCCCAGGTCCGGGTCCTTCAGCGGGTTCCAGCCCGCCAGCAGCATCAGCGGGAGCAGCACCGCGGCGAACGCCCACAGCGGGGGCAGGAGCCGCCTCAGCCGCCCCCTGATCACGCCGAGTGCCGGCCGGTGGAGGCTGCGCGCCATCAGCGAGCCGGCCAGCGCGAACATCACGCCCATCGACGGGAACAGCACCGTCAGCCAGCCCCAGCCGAAGAGGTGGTAGACCACGACCCGGACCAGGGCCAGGGCGCGCAGGAGGTCGAGGTAGCGGTCCCGGCCCGCGGGTTTCGGGGCGGCGTCGGTCCGCGTGGTGGCGGTGGCCTGCGTCGTCATGTCACCGGGCTCCGATCGCTCCTGCCGGTGCCGGGGGTTCCGGCCGGCTCGTCCGTCCCGCCGGGCTCGTCCGTCCTGCCGGGCTCGTCCGTCCTGCCGGGCTCGTCCGTCCTGCCGGGCTCATTTGCGCGTTCGCGCTGTACCAAGCCTCCCGGGGCCTCCACCACGCCCGTGCGGCGCAGTTTCTGCCAGCGCAGGCGGCCGCCGGTCAGGGCGGTGATCCAGGACTGGAGCAGGACCACGTACATCAGCTGGCGGTAGAGGATCTGCTGGAGGGGCAGGGAGATCAGGTGCGTCATGCGTTCCTTGTCCAGGCGGAAGGCGTAAGCCGCGCAGACCGCCTGTACGGCCAGTACGCCCAGCCAGGCCAGGACCGTCCTCCGGGTGGGGCCGAACAGGACGCCGTAGAGCAGGAAGACGTCGATGAGCGGGGCCAGCAGGGGCGCCACCACCATGAACAGGGACACCAGGGGCAGGCCCACCCGTCCGAAGCGGCCGGACGGGCCGCGGTCCAGGAGCGCGCCGCGGTGCTTCCAGATCGCCTGCATGGTGCCGTACGACCAGCGGTAGCGCTGGGACCACAACTGCTGGACGGACTCCGGCGCCTCGGTCCAGGCGCGGGCCCTCTCGGCGTAGACGACGCGCCAGCCGGCGCGGTGCAGCGCCATGGTGATGTCGGTGTCCTCGGCGAGGGTGTCGTCGCTCATCCCGCCGACCTGCTCCAGGGCGGAGCGCCGGAACGCCCCGACCGCGCCGGGGATGGTCGGCATGCAGCGCAGCATGTCGTACATCCGCCGGTCGAGGTTGAAGCCCATCACGTACTCGATGTGCTGCCACGCCCCGATCAGCGAGTCGCGGTTGCCGACCTTGGCGTTGCCCGCGACCGCGCCGACCTTCGGGTCGCCGAAGGGCTGTACCAACTCGCCCACCGTGGACGGTTCGAAGACCGTGTCGCCGTCCATCATCACGATCAGGTCGTGCGAGGCGTTGGCGATGCCGCGGTTGAGGGCGGCCGGCTTGCCCGCGTTGGCCTGGCGCACCACCCGTACGCCCGGCAGGCCCATGGCCTCCACGATGTCCGCCGTGCCGTCGGCCGACCCGTCGTCGACCACCACGACCTCGACCGGATGCTCGCTGGCCGTCAGCGAACGCACCGTGTTCTGGATGCACTTGGCCTCGTTGTACGCCGGGACCAGCACCGACACCGGCTCGGTCACCGGCGGCCCCCAGCGGAACCCGCGGCGCCGCACCCGGCGGGAGTGGGCGCCCGAGAGCAGCAGCATCAGCCCGAACCGGGCCAGGACCAGACCGCCGACCACGGCCAGGCACACCGCCAGCGCGTCGGTGAGGTCGTCGGAGGCCTGGACCAGCACGATCCACGCCCGGCCCTTCCACAGCTCGGCGCCGGTGACCGGGGTGAGCGCGCTGGGCGCGCCGAGCGCCTCGGTGAGGTTGTCGAAGCGGTAGCCGCGCGCCCTCAGTTCGGGGATGTACCGGTCCAGGGCCCGCACGGTCTGGTGGCGGTCGCCGCCGGAGTCGTGCATCAGGACGATCGCGCCCTTGCCGCCCCGCGGGGTGGCGCGGCGGATGATCTCGCCGACGCCGGGCCGCTGCCAGTCCTCGCTGTCGGCGGTGTTGACGACGGTGATGTAGCCGCGCGCGCCGATGTACTGGGTGACCGGCCAGGAGCTGTTGTCCATGGCGTCGGCGAAGGAGGAGTACGGCGGCCGGAACAGCGAAGTGCGCACACCGGCCGCGCCGGTGATGGCGAGCTGGTTCTGGGACAGCTCCCAGTCGATGCGCTCCTTGGACTGGTACGACAGGTCGGGGTGGTTGAAGGTGTGCAGGCCCACCTCGTGCCCCTCGGCCACCATGCGCTTGACCAGTTCCGGGTGGCGCGAGGCCATCGTGCCGGTGACGAAGAACACCGCGTGCGCGTGGTGCTTGCGCAGCACGTCCAGCACCTGGGGGGTCCAGGTCGGGTCGGGTCCGTCGTCGAAGGTGAGGACCAGGCGGTGGTCGGGCACGCGCAGGCTGGTCGCCCGGCCGCCGCGGGTGTCGATGACCGGGCCGCCCTCGAGGATCTTCTCCGGGACCCGGTCGGTCGCGGCCTCGGGCCGGACGCGGTGGTCGGCGAGGATCTCGCTGTGCACGTATCCGCGCAGCATCAGCATCGCCATCAGGGCGGCGAGGACGAGCGTGGGCAGCAGCAGGCGCAGCGGCAGACGGCGGGGGCGGCGGGGCCGGCGGGTGCGCCGGGGGCGTCCCGGCCGTACGGGTCCGGCCGTACGGCGGCCCGGACGGCCGGAACGGCCGGAACCGCCGGAACGGCCCGCGCTCGCGGGCGTGTTCGTACGGCGGGGGGTGCGGGAGCCGTCATTCGGCTCGGCGCGGTCGCGCCGGTCACGGCGGTCACGGCGGTCACGGCGGTCACGGCGGTCACGCGGACCGTGCGCGCCGCTGTCGCCCTGCGCGCCGCTGTCGCCGTGGGTGCCGCCGTCCTCGCGGGTGCCGCTGTCGCAGCGTGCCTCACTGTCGTCGTTCTCCGTGGTGAGCCCGGGCTCTCCGGTGCGGGGCGCCATCAGGACACGACCTCGATCGCCACCAGCACGCGCGGACCGGAGACCGTCTGCCCGTCGGCCGGCTCCGGCGAACCGGGCGCGAATCCCGCACCCGGGGTGCCCGCCGTGCCCGGGGTCCCCGGGGCCTCGTCCGAGGCCGGCGCTTCCGGTGCGGCCGTGACGGCAGGGGCCTCCGAGGAGCCCTGGGTCCCCGTGCCACCCGGCGCACCGGTCGCGTCCGAGGACCCGTTCGAGCCCGACGACCCGCTCCGCGGCGGTTCGCTCGCCACCGGCACCGAGTCGTTCCTGCCGTCGGCGACCGTGCCCGGGCCGCCCGGGCCCGAGCCGCTTCCGCCGCCGTTTCCGCCGCCGCTTCCGCCCGCCGACGGCGACGGGTCGGACGGCGTGGGTGAACCGCCGCCGCTGGGGCTGGGGTCGGGTGAGGGAGAGGCCTGGGACGGGGTCGGCCGCACGACCGGGCCGGTCGAACCGGGACGCGGGGGCCTGGTGCTCCCGGAGGCGCTCGGCCGGGGAGTGACGGAGGCGCCCGGCTTGCTCGGCCCGGCCGAGCCGGGCGGCGCGCTGGGGCCGGTCCCCGGGGCCTGCCGGACGCCGCCGGGGGTGTTCACGGGCGCCCCGGGCAGGGCGCCGCCACCGCCGGTGCCGGGCGGGCGCCGCGGGTCGGACGGCGCCGGGGAGGTGTCCACCTTGTTCGACGGCCGGTGCTCGGCCTGGCCGGGCACCGGCAGCCAGGGCGCGTTGGAGTTGCCGGACACCAGGGTGACGACGATGACGACGCCGTAGACGGCGCAGGCCAGTCCGACGGCCATGCCGAACCGCCGGAAGCGGCGGCTGCGGCGGCCCGACATGTCGACGAAGACGGGCCCGCCGTCGGCGCCGCCGTCCCGGCCGAACCCGCCCCCGCCGGCGCCTGCGCCCCCGCCGCGCGCGGCGGCGTTCCCGCCGCCCGTGCGGTCGCCGGTGTCGCTCCCGTCGCCGCCCGCCCGGGCGGACTTCTTGTCCCGCCGTCCGGTCTCCGGGTGCTCTCCGGCGGCCCGGTCGAGCCGTACGGTCAGCTCCTCCGACTCCTCGTCGCCGAGGGCAACTTTCGGACCGCGGAAGTCACCCGGGGCGGGGGCGCCTCCCCTGCCGCCCGCGCGGGCGGCACCCGCGCCGGCCTCGTCCGGGCCGGCACCACTCGAGCCCCTGTCCTCCGGCCCGCCGGACCCCGCGGTCCCGCCGGACCCCGTGGACCCGCCGGGGCGCGTCGCCGCGCCGAGTCCGCCCGGCTCGGGCTCTCCCCACGGGTCCTCGGCCCGCAGCCTCTCGGACGGTCCGGTGTCCGGGAACGACTGCGGCCGTCCGCCACCGCCCTCGGCGACCTCGTTCTCCCCGGTCGCCGACGCGGCCTCGGGCCACTCGGGTCGGTCCTCTTCCGGCCGCCTGCGGCCCTCGTCCGGTCCCTTTTCCACGCGCACGCACTTCCCCCCATGGGAATGTTCCGGGTGCGCATACGACTCCGAGCCCGCGTCGCCGGACCAGGCCCCCACCTGCCCCGAGCGCCCCCCTAGTCACACCGTGCTCGGCGCGACGAACGTAGCGTGAGGAGGGAGTGACGGTGCGCGAAGATCAATGGTGACCGGAATTGACCGTTTCGTCGATGGCCGGAACCCATCCGGTTTCGGGTCGCCTCAACCATCCCTCCGACACGGCCAGTTCCGCCGCCGCCCGGCGCAGCGCGTCGAGCGCGGGATGCGTGAGCCCCCTGCGCCACACGAGCGAGACCGGGGACAGCGGCACCGGGTCGACGAGCGGCCGTACGACGGTCCGGGGCAGAGCCGGGAAGCCGACCACCGCCAGGACCGGGTGCCCGTGCCGGGCCATCAGCCGCTCGAACTCCTCCACCCCGACGGCCAGCGGCGCGGGCGGCGCGACCTCGATGCCGCGGCCCTCGAAGAGGCGGTGCGCGAGGTCGGTCCACTCCGGGGTGCGCGGATTGCCGGCCCCGGCGTAGACGGTCTCGCCCGCGAGCGCGTCCAGCGGCACCTCGGCCAGCGCTGCCAGCCGGTGGTCCTCGGGCAGGACGAGCGCCATCGGCTCGTAGCGCACGAACTGGTGGTCCAGCCGGGCCCGCAGCCCCGCGTCCAGCCCCGCGAACCGTCCGAAGGAGGCGTCCAGGCGGCCCGCGAGCAGCTCGGCCGCGGCACCGGTCAGCCCGCTCTCGTAGCGGGCCATGATCTCGTGCTCGGGGGCGAGTTCGCGAGCCCGCAGCAGCACGCTGCGGCCGGTCGCGAGGCCGGGCGAGTTCAGGTCGACCAGCAGCGGGCGGGCCTGCCCGAAGGCGGCCAGCAGCTCGTCCTGGGCGTCCAGCACCCGGCGCGCGTACGGCAGCAGCCGCTCGCCGTCGGCGGTCGGGGTGACCTGCCGGGTGGTCCGGACGAACAGCTCGGTGCCCAGCTCGCGTTCCAGCCGTCGTACGTCGCGGCTGAGCGCCTGCTGGGCGATGTAGAGGCGGGCCGCGGCGCGCGTGAAGTGCAGCTCCTCGGCGACGGCGACGAAGGCGCGCAGCAGCCGCGGGTCCAGGTGGCGGACGGGCAGGTGGGCGGACATGCCGTGAACCTACAACGAGGACTCACAACGCGAGTGCGTCAATGGGCTCCGATCAGGTGTTGGACCGCTTGATCCATTCGGGGTGACGGTGGGGACATGCCAAGAACACCCAACGACGCCACCCCCGCGGCACCGGCCGCCGCGACCGCCGGAGCCGACGCCGGAGCCGACACCGGAGCCGACACCGGAGCGGAATCCGAGGCGCACGCGGCGGCGAACGCCGGGGCGGCCGGGCGGACGGGCGGCGGGCCGGCCGGGAACCCCTACCGGCGCCTGTTCGCCGTCCCCGGCGCGCGGGCCTTCACCGCCGGGAACCTCATGGCCCGGCTGCCCCAGGGCATGTTCGGGGTCAGCGCGGTGGTGATGATCGCCGGGGTCCGCGGCTCGTACGCGCTCGCCGGCGCCGTCACCGCCACCGGACTCGCCGCCACCGCCGTCGCCGCGCCCTGGATCGCCCGGCTGGTGGACCGGTACGGCCAGGCGCGGATCGCCGTGCCCGCCACGGTCTGCGCGGTCCTGGGCAGTCTGGCCCTGGTGCTGTGCGTGCGCGGCGGGGCTCCCGACTGGACGCTGTTCGCCGCCTACGCCGCCACCGCCACCACACCGAACACCGGCGGGATGTCCCGCGCCCGCTGGGCCCACCTGCTGCGCGAGGACGACTCGGCCCTGCACACCGCGAACTCCTTCGAGCAGGCGGCCGACGAACTGTGCTTCATGCTCGGGCCGGTCCTCGCGGCCTTTCTGACCGGGACGTTCTTCCCGGAGGCCGGCACGCTGACGGCGGCGGCGCTGCTGCTCGCGGGCGTGCTGCTGTTCGCCGCCCAGCGCTCGACCGAGCCGCCGCCGCGGCCCCGCACGCCCGCGAGGGCGCCGCTGCGGGCGCCGGGCATGCCGGCCCAGCTCGCCGTCTGCCTCGCCCTGGGGACGGTGTTCGGCGCGACGGAGGTCGTCACGGTGGCGTTCGCGGACGCCCAGGGGCACCGGTCGGCGGCGGGCGTGGCGCTCGGGCTCCAGGCGGCCGGGTCGTGCGTGGCGGGGCTGGTGTACGGGGCGGTGCGGCCGGCCGGACCGGCGGCGCGGCGGCTGGCGTGGTGCGTGGCGGCGATGACGGCGCTGATGACGCTGCCGCTGCTGGCCGCCGCCCTGACCGGCGCCCTGCTGCCGCTCGCCGTGGCCCTCTTCGTGGCCGGTACGGCGACCGCGCCGACCATGGTCACCAACATGACGCTGATCCAGCGGCGCACTCCCCCGGACCGCCTCAACGAGGGCATGACGCTCGCGGTGACCGGCCTGCTCGGCGGCATCGGCTGCGGCAGCGCGGCGGGGGGCTGGGTGGTGGAGCATCTGTCTCCGGTGGCCGGTTACGGGGTGCCGGTGGCGGCCGCGGCCACCGCCCTGCTCATCGCGCTCGCCGTACGGTCGCGTACGGCGCGTACACCTCGTACGCCCCATGGGCCCCGCAGGCCCCGTACGCTCCGTAAGCCCCGTAAGCCGTGCGCAACCGGTTGACCGTCCACCCCGTCCACCCCGCCCGCGCCGCCCGCGCCGCCCGCCCCGCAGTCCCGGCCGCCCGTCAGCCGAGTCCCCAGGTGCGCCCGAGGCGGTAGGCCGCGCACAGGTCGACGTCGAGGATGTACGCGGCGGCTGTGCCGCACTGCTCCTCGCCGGTGCCCGGGTCGACGGGCTGGCCGTGGCCCATGCCGGTGAGGGAGTAGGTCTCCACGGCCGGGTCGCCCGCCGGGTCGCGGAAGACCTGGTGGGGGTAGCCGGCCACGGTGTCGGTGACGTCGGCGGTCCGGTCGGCCCCGTGCACATCGGTCCACTGCCGCACCAGGTCGGTCATGTTGACCGGCTTGACCGTGTAGTCGGCCGTCCCCTGGAGGACGGTGAGGGCCGGCCAGGGGCCGGTGTACCCGGGCCGTGCGGCGCGCACCCGGTCGCCCCACTGCTCCGGCGTCTGCGTCGCCCCTACGTACATGCACACGTACGGCGATCCGGCGGCCTGCGCGCACCCGTACGGCAGTCCGGCGACGATCCCGCCGGCGGCGAACTTCTCCGGGTAGGCGGCCATCATCACGGCGGTCATCGCGCCCCCGGCGGAGAGCCCGGTCACGTACACCCGGCGCGGGTCGCCCAAGACGTCGGCGAGCTGCCGGTCGACCATCTGGACCACGCTGGCGGCCTCGCCCCGGCCGCGCTCCATGTCACCGCTCTGGAACCAGTCGAAGCACGAGGAGATGTTGTTGGCGGTGGTCTGCTGCGGCAGCACGAGCGAGAAGCCCCAGCGGTCGGCGAGCCGGGTCCACCCGCTGCCGTCGCCGTAGCCGGCGGCGTCCTGGGTGCATCCGTGCAGCGCCACGACGACCGGCCGCCCGGCCGGCAGACCGGCGGGGACGTAGCGGAACATGCGCAGCGCACCGGGGTTCGATCCGAAGGCGGTGACCTCCCGCACGGAGGCGGTGGCGGCGCGGGCCGAGGCCCGGCCGGGCGGTGCGAGCAGGACGGCGAGGAGGGCGACCAGCAGGGTCGCGAGGGCTGTGACGCGGCGTGCGGCTCCGGTGTGTGTCATGCGGAGGGAAGGTAGGGGCGGCCGGCGCACCCCGATATGGGGCCCGGCCCCACAACCCGCGTCCGGGGACGGGGGCACCGGACCATTCCCGCGCGCAGGTCCGCGCGCAGGCGCGGGCCCCGCACAAAGCGTACGCACGCCCGTACACCCCGTAGACCCGCACGCCCGCACCAGGCCCGCATCAGGCCCGCACGCACAGCGAAGGCCCCGCCGCTCGGAGCGGCGGGGCCTTCGCCCACATGGGGTACCCGTACGGGTGAGTGGAGATGGCGGGAATCGAACCCGCGTCCAACGGTGCGGAACCAGGGCTTCTCCGTGTGCAGTCCGCTTCGCTTTTCTCGGCCCCGGAGATCACGCGGACAAGTCTCCGACGGGCTCAGTCACTGTGTGGTTTCCCTCTTCACCCCGTGACCGGGATCGAGGTTGAGTTCCCTAGCTGATGCCAGGATCCGGGTCGGGAACAGCCCCGGGCTGACACTCCCTTAGTAGGAGGCTCGCTCGCGCTGCCTATCAGGCAGCGAGGGCGAAGGCCTGCTGGGAGGAATCGCGCTTGGTGTTGGCGATTATTTTTTTCGGCCTGTGGTTTACGAGATCATGGCCGCTTCCTCGACACGCTTCCCCTGCTTCGACAGCCGTTGTCGAAACCGATCATCCCCATGTTGATTTTTCAAACCCCTCCGGAGAGGGGCCGCGCGCACCGTCCTACGCGGTGCGATCCCATCGTACGTGACCAACGCCGGTCGATGCCAGCGTATTCCCCGCGTCCCGAATCGGTTCCCCGGCCGGCGCCCGGACCGCTTCCCCGGCCGGCACCCGGACCGCTCCCGGCTACGCCCGCTGCTTGCGCCGCACGGCGGAGATCGCGCGCTCGGCCTCGCGGCGGTCCTGCTTCTCGCGGAGGGTCTGGCGCTTGTCGTACTCCTTCTTGCCCTTCGCCAGCGCGATCTCGACCTTGGCGCGGCCGTCCTTGAAGTACAGGGCGAGCGGCACGATCGTGTGACCGGTCTCCTGGGACTTGGCCTCCAGCTTCTCGATCTCCACACGGTGCAGCAGCAGCTTGCGCTTGCGGCGGGCGCTGTGGTTGGTCCAGGTGCCCTGGCTGTACTCGGGGACGTGCACGTTGTGCAGCCACGCTTCGTGACCGTCCAGCTGCACGAAGCCGTCGACCAGCGAGGCCCTCCCCTGGCGCAGCGACTTCACCTCGGTGCCGGTGAGGACCAGGCCGGCCTCGTAGGTGTCGAGGATGTGGTAGTCGTGCCGCGCCTTCTTGTTCTGCGCGATCAGCTTGCGCCCTTTTTCCTTAGCCATAGTGCCGCCCATTTTCGCACCACACGGGGGCCCCGGGGAAAGTCCATTGTTCGGGCGTCCGCCCGCGTGCCGGTCTGTCGGCGTCCGCGGGCCCCGCCGCCGCCCGCGGGCCTCAGGACTGGTCGCCGAGGCCGCCGAGGACGGTCCGCGCGCGGCTCAGCGCGTCGGGGCCGGCGTCCAGGTCGGGGGTGATGCCGCGGCCGTCGACGGCGCGGCCGGAGGGGGTGCGGTAGTGCCCGACGGTGAGTTCGGCGACGGAGCCGTCGGGCAGCCGGCTCGGCATCTGGACCGAGCCCTTGCCGAAGGTGCGCGAGCCCACGACGACCGCCCGGCCGCGGTCCTGGAGGGCTCCGGCGAGCAGCTCGGCCGCGCTCATCGTGCCGCCGTCGACGAGCGCGACCAGGGGTCTGGCGGTGTCGCCGCCGGAGTCGGCGTGCAGGGCGCGCTGTCTGCCGTCGACGTCGTAGGTGGCCACCAGGCCGCCGTCGAGGAACACCGAGGCGGTGCTGACCGCCTCGGTGACCAGGCCGCCGGAGTTGCCGCGCAGGTCGAGCACGAACCCGGAGGCGGGCGGCGAGTGGCGTACGGCCGTGCGGACCTGTTCGCCGACGCCCTTGGTGAAGGCGGCCACGCGGATGACGGTGACGCCGTCGGCGGGCCGCCGCACCGTGACCGAGTCGGTCGACAGGCGGGCCCGGCGCAGCGTCTCGGTCCACGCGCGCGTGCCGCGCTGCAGGCCGAGGGTCACGGCGGTGCCTGCGGGGGCGTCGTCGGCGTCGCCGCGCAGTAAGGAGACGACGTCGGTGACGGGGAGCCCGTCCACCGTGCGGCCGTCGACGCTGCGCAGCCGGTCGCCCTCGCGGATCCCGGCGCCGGCGGCGGGCGAGCCCGTCTGCACCCCGGTGATGTCGATGCGGCCGTCGCGCTCGCGCCGCGCCCTGAGGCCGACGCCGGTGTACCGGCCGTCCAGGGACTCCTGGAACTCCTCGTACTCGCCCGGGGAGTAGACGGCGCCCCAGCGGTCGCCGCTGCGGCTGACGGCGCGTTCGGCGGCCTCCATGGGGGAGGTGCCGTCGGCCATGGCCTCGGCGGCGGCCCTCGCCACCTCCTCGTGGCGGCCCGCGGCGTCGGCCGCCGGCGCCGAACCGGACGCCTGTGCCGGGGACTTGCGCGCGGCGCCGGCGGGCGCGCCGGGCAGTGAGCCGGTCGCCGCGCCCGCCACGAGCACGCCGACGAAGACGAGTGTCAGGGCGGCCCCGGCGCGGTTGCGGCGGGGTTGGCAGAACAGGACACGACCTGACATGGCGGTGAGTCTAGGACACCGTTTCGGGGCCGCACGGCCGGTTGACCGTACGACCCCGGGGTGCGGCCGGAGGCGTGCGTCACACCTTGAGGTACTTGCGCAGCGCGAAGAACGCTGCCAGCGCGGGCATCAGCAGGCTCGTGGCGAGGATCAGCGGCAGCTTGGTCAGCACGGCGTCCCAGCCGATGAAGTTGATCAGGTTCAGCTTGTGCGACAGGTCCAGGCCGTGGTCGATGATGAAGTAGCGCGCGATCACCAGGAATCCGCACGCGACCGTGCCGCCGATCAGCCCGGCGACCGCCGCCTCCATGATGAACGGCGCCTGGATGTAGAAGCCGGAGGCGCCCACCAGGCGCATGATCCCGGTCTCGCGCCGGCGGCTGAAGGCGGACACGCGCACCGTGTTGACGATCAGCATCAGCGCGACCACGAGCATCAGCGCCATCACCGCGCGCGCGGCCCAGTTCATGCCGTTGAGCAGCCCGAAGAGGTTGTCCAGGATGCCCTTCTGGTCCTGCACGGACTGCACGCCGTCGCGCCCGTTGAAGGCGCTGGCGATGACCTTGTACTGCTCGGGCTTCTTCAGCTTGATGCGGTACGACTCCTGCATCTGGTCCGGGGTGAGGGAACTGGCCAGCGGGGAGTCGCCGAACTGCTCCTTGTAGTGCTTGTACGCCTCGTCCTGGGACTCGTGGGTGACCTTCTGGACCACCGACATCTTCTGGAGGTCGGCGAGGATCACCTTCTTCTGGTCCTCGGTGACGGCGCCCTTGGCGCACTTGGGGTCGTTCTGGGCGTCGCTCTTGTTGCAGAGGAAGATCGAGACGTTGACCTTGTCGTACCAGTAGCCCTTCATCGTGTTGACCTGGTCGCTCATCAGCAGCGACCCGCCGAACAGGGCGAGGGACAGGGCGACGGAGACGACGACCGCGAAGGTCATCGTCAGATTGCGGCGGAGACCGACGCCGATCTCCGACAGGACGAACTGGGCGCGCATGGCCTTGGGTCAAGCCTTTCCGTGGACGGGTGCTCGGTCGGCGCTCAGTGCTGGTAGCCGTAGACGCCGCGTGCCTGGTCGCGGACGAGACGGCCCTTTTCCAGCTCGATGACGCGCTTGCGCATCTGGTCCACGATGTTCTGGTCGTGGGTCGCCATCACCACGGTGGTGCCCGTCCGGTTGATGCGGTCGAGCAGCTTCATGATGCCGACGGAGGTCTGCGGGTCGAGGTTGCCGGTGGGCTCGTCGGCGATCAGCAGCTTGGGCCGGTTGACGAAGGCCCGCGCGATCGCGACGCGCTGCTGCTCACCGCCGGAGAGCTCGCCGGGCATCCGGTCCTCCTTGCCGCCGAGCCCGACCAGGTCGAGCACCTGCGGCACCGACTTGCGGATCTCGCCGCGGGACTTGCCGATGACCTCCTGCGCGAAGGCGACGTTCTCGGCGACCGTCTTGTTCGGCAGGAGGCGGAAGTCCTGGAAGACCGTCCCGAGCTGGCGGCGCATCTGCGGCACCTTCCAGTTGGACAGGCGCGCGAGGTCCTTGCCCAGGACGTGCACCTGACCGTGGCTGCACCGCTCCTCGCGGAGGATCAGCCGCAGGAAGGTGGACTTTCCGGAGCCGGAGGACCCCACGAGGAACACGAACTCGCCCTTCTCGACCTCCAGGGAGACATCCCTGAGGGCCGGGCGGGTCTGCTTGGGGTAGACCTTGGAGACGTTGTCGAATCGGATCACGGATGCACCACGGGTCGCCGGGGGTAGATGAGCGTGACCATACGCGAGTCGGCGGTGCGAGCGCAGTCGCCGGTTGGGGTTGGACGACAGTTGTACGTTTTGTCCGCGCCCCGGCGCCGCGCGTGCCGCGTGCGGGGGCGGTCCGCGGGCTGTCCGGCGGCTGTCCGGAGGTACGCGGTTGCGGGGACCTCGCGCTGAATTCCGGGGAACCTGGCATTGTGGGGAGGGGAACGTTCGCGTGTCCGCGGACGTTCTACGGATGGAACCGGTGCAAGGAGGGCGAGCGCATGACGTACGACCGGTTGGTGTGCGCGAACTGCGCGGCGCCCGTGAGCGAGGGCCGGTGCCCCGTGTGCCGCGCGAACCGCGAGCGGCTGCAGCAGGAGAACTTCTTCGCGGGACTGAACCCGATGGCGCTGATCGCGCTGCTCGCGGTGCTGATCGCCGCGGTGGCGCTGCTGGCGCACCAGACGGCGTAGCGGGCACGCCCCGCCTCGCGCGGCGGGCGGCAGGCCCGCGGCGCGCGCAAGGCGCGCCGCCCTCGCGGCACGCCCCGACGACGCACGCAGGGCCCGGAGCGTGGGAAACGCTCCGGGCCCTGTGCCGTCCCCGGCACTCACGCACCGCGACGGGGCGAGCGCACCGGGGGACGGACCTCACGATCGTCGGGCAGGCGCCGCACTCAGGCGGCGGCGCCGCCCCGGCCGCCCATGAGGCGCGGCAGCACCCGGAAGCCGATGCCGCCGGCGATCATCGTGGCGGCGCCGACCAGCAGGAACGTGGTCTGCGCGGCACCCGTCTCGGCGAGCTCCTTGCCGCTGCCCTGGGCCGAGGGGTTGGTGTCCGGACCGGTCTCGGTGAGCGCGGAGCTGCCCGCCTCCTGGGCGGAGGTGCCCGAGCCGCCGTCCGGGTTGGTGTGGTTGCCGTTGCCGGTCTGGCCGCCGCCGTTGCCGGTGTGGCCGCCACCGCCGCCGTTGCCCGGCTGGGACGGCTGCCCGGTCGGCTGAGTGGGCTCCTCGGTGGGCTGGGTGGGCTCCTCCGTCGGCTGGGTCGGCTCCTCCGTCGGCTGAGTGGGCTCCTCCGTCGGAAGGGTCGGCTCCTCGGTCGGGAGGGTCGGCTCCTCGCTGGGCTGGGTCGGAATCTCGGTCGGCTCCTCGGTGGGCTCACCGTCGACCTTGACGCCGGCCTTCACCGTGCCGCTGTCCGTGTCGGCGCTCACGCCGATGGTGACCCCGGCGGCCGAGGCGGCACCCGCGGCGGTCAGCGAGGCGCCGGCCGCGATCACGGCGCCGGCCGCCAGGCGCGCGACACGTATCCGCGTCTTCTTCGTCATAAGCTTGCTACCCCCAGTAGCTACATGGTCATTGAGCGTCACTCGGGACCGTGATCAACGGGGGCAGCCGACGAAGCGTGCGAGTCCCCCCGGTTCACATGCGCCCCGGACATACGCATCCCGCGTTTCACCCTCCCGAGTTTTCAAAAGACCGTCAAGGTCATTGCGGGCGCAATGTCCACTTGCACCGCGTTTGCGGGACGTTGAAGGCTGTGAGTGTGATGTAAAACCCAGACACCCGCACACAGAAAAGGCAACTGCCGCCCGGTGGGCGGCAGTTGCCAAGTCGACAAATTGCTGTTCGCGGCGTCCGGTTCTGCGGGTCCGCTACTTGTCCTGCTGTTCCTGCTGCTTGCGCCAGCGAATGCCGGCCTCCAGGAAACCGTCGATCTCACCGTTGAACACGGCCTCGGGGTTGCCGACCTCGAAGTCGGTCCGCAGGTCCTTGACCATCTGGTAGGGGTGCAGGACGTACGAACGCATCTGGTTGCCCCAGGAGTTGCCGCCGTCGCCCTTGAGCGCGTCCATCTTGGCCTGCTCCTCCTGGCGGCGCCGCTCGAGCAGCTTGGCCTGGAGGACGGCCATGGCGGTCGCCTTGTTCTGGATCTGCGAGCGCTCGTTCTGGCAGGAGACGACGATGCCGGTGGGCAGGTGGGTGATGCGCACCGCGGAGTCGGTCGTGTTCACGCCCTGGCCGCCGGGCCCGGAGGACCGGTAGACGTCGACGCGCAGTTCGCTCTCGTCGATGTCGACGTGGTCGGACTGCTCGACGACGGGCAGGACCTCCACACCGGCGAAGGAGGTCTGGCGCCGGCCCTGGTTGTCGAAGGGCGAGATGCGCACGAGCCGGTGCGTGCCCTGCTCCACGGAGAGGGTGCCGTAGGCGTAGGGCGCCTGCACGGCGAAGGTGGTCGACTTGATGCCGGCCTCTTCGGCGTACGACGTCTCGTAGATCTCCGTCTTGTAGCCGCGTTGCTCGGCCCAGCGCAGGTACATGCGCTGCAGCCGCTCGGCGAAGTCGGCGGCGTCCACGCCGCCGGCCTCGGCGCGGATGTTGACCAGGGCCTCGCGGGAGTCGTACTCGCCCGAGAGCAGCGTACGGACCTCCATCTCGTCCAGCGCCTTCTTGACCTCGGCGAGCTCCGCCTCGGCCTCCGCGCGGGTGTCCGGGTCGTCCTCGGCCTCGGCGAGCTCGAAGAGCACCCCGAGGTCGTCGATCCGCCCGCGCAGCGCCTCCGCCTTCCTGACCTCGGCCTGGAGATGGGAGAGCCGGCTGGTGATCTTCTGCGCCTCGTCCGGGTTGTCCCACAGGGACGGCGCGGCCGCCTGCTCCTCGAGCACGGCGACGTCTGCCCTCATCTTGTCGAGGTCCAGAACGGCCTCGATCGACTCCATGGTCGAGGAGAGGGACTTGAGCTCTTCGGATACATCGACGACTGCCACGCCTCCAGCGTAACGGCTCCACCAACCGACCAACGCCGCCGCCGAGGGGCGCAGCCCCCGCCGGGGGCCGGGGCGGAGCCCCGCGGGGTGCGGGGGCGGAGCCCCGCGGGGGGTGCGGGGCGCAGCCCCGTGGCGGTGCCGTCTTGGCCCACCGAGTCGGGCGGGCCGGATGGGGCAAAGGGGGGTGCAGGGGGCGCAGCCCCCGCCGGGGTGCAGGGGGCGCAGCCCCCGCCCGGGGTGCAGGGGCGGAGCCCCGCATGGGGTCCGGGGCGCAGCCCCGTGGCGGTGCCGTCTTGGCCCACCGAGTCGGGCGGGCCGGATGGGGCAAAGGGGGGTGCAGGGGGCGCAGCCCCCGCCCGGGGTGCAGGGGCGGAGCCCCGCATGGGGTCCGGGGCGCAGCCCCGTGGCGGTGCCGTCTCAGCCCACCGAGTCGGGCGGGCCGGATGGGGCAAAGGGGGGTGCAGGGGGCGCAGCCCCCTGCCGGGGTCCCGGGGCGGAGCCCCGGGGGACGGCGCCCTCACCCCACCGAGTCGGGCGGGCGGGTGGGCAGAGCCCAACCGGGGCCGCGGGGGCACAGCCCCCGCCGGGGCCCCGGGGCAGAGCCCCGGGACCACCTCACGGCACCGCAGGCGCCGAGTGCCCCGGCTCCCCCGCCCCACCACCCCCGTCGTCCGACGTGACCCACCACGCCCCCGCCCCCACGACCACCGCCACCACCAGCCCGGCCACCCCCAGCGTCACCCGGCGCCGCCGCGCCGCGGCCCGGTGCCGGGCGGAACCGGGCCGCGGCGCACCCGTGGCCCGCGGCGCCCGCGCCGTACCCCGCGCACCCCCGGCCAGCTCGTCCGGCGCGGGCACCCGCATCGACGTATGCGTGTCGCGGTTGGAGTCCGGCCGCGCACCGGGCACCAGCGGAACCGCGCCCCGCCGCCGCCCGGGCCCACCACCGGCGCCCACACCCACGCCCGCACCGGCGCCGGCACCCGTGCCCGCACCGCCCCCGTCCGCCCCCGGCACGGAACCCCCCGCCGCACCGTCCTCCGTCTCCCCCGCCGCCTCCGCGTCCGGCTCGTCCACGTCCAGCGGCGGCATCCCCGCGAGCATCGGCAGCAGCTCCCTCAGCCGCGCCGCCAGCTCGGAGGCGCGCAGCCGGGACGCCGGCGCCTTCGCCAGGCACTGCACGATCAGCTGCCACAGCTCGTCGGGGATGCCGGGCAGCGGCACCACCGTCTCCGTGACATGCCGCCGCAGTACCGCGCCCGGATGTCCCCCGCCGAACGGGGTGAAGCCCGCCAGCAGCTCGTACAGCACCGTGGCCAGCGCGTAGATGTCCACGGACGCCCGCGGGGGCAGCCCCTCCACGATCTCCGGCGCCAGGTAGTCCGGCGTTCCGATGATCTTCGTGGCCCGGGTCCGCTTCGGCGTGTCGATGAGCTTGGCCACGCCGAAGTCCGTGAGCAGCGCCGGATGCGCCCCGCCGGGGCCGAGGGGGCCCTGCATGTCGAGCAGTACGTTCTCCGGCTTGACGTCGCGGTGCACGACGCCCGCCGCGTGGGCCGCGGCCAGCCCGTCGGCCACGTCGGCCACGATGGCGACCGCCGCCTCGGGGGCCAGCCGCCGCTCCCGTTCCAGGCGGGTGCGCAGGTCCGTGCCGCGGACGAGGTCCATCACCAGGGCGAGGTCGTTGCCGTCGACCACGAGGTCGCGCACGGAGACCACGTTCGGGTGCTCCAGACCCAGCAGCGCCGTCCGCTCCTGCACGAAGCGGCCCACGAGCTCCTCGTCCGAGGCCAGGTCCTCACGCAGCAGCTTGATGGCGACGGGGCCGTCGGGTCCCTCGCCGAGCCACACCGTGCCGGCGCTGCCCCGCCCCAGGATCTGGTTCGCGGTGTACCGGCTGCCGATCTTCCGTGCCAAGACTGCTCCTACAGACGCGTGTTGCCGACAAAACTACGCGTCCGGGAAGCCAACCTTCACCGCGGAGACGGAAATCACCCATCAGATGTCGACAAATTTCCAAACCCGCGGTCAGCGGTCAGCGGCCACCGATCAGCCTCCGGTCCGGGGCCGGCCGGCCGGTCAGTTCCCCTTCCCGCCGCCGCCTCCGCCGCTCCCGCTGTCGCTCCCGCCCAGCTCCTTGAGCCAGTTGCCCACCGAGTGCGCCCAGGAGTTCAGCTGGGACCAGTAGCCCCTGCCGGTCCCGATCCAGTCCTGCAGCGGGCTCAGCTCCCAGACCAGCCAGCCCGCCACGAACAGGATGACGATCGTGAACAGGCACCCCTTCAGGCAGCCGAGCCCGGGGATCTTCATCGGGTTGGCGCCGCGCTGCCGGCGCTGGCCCGGCTCGCGCTCCGGCCGCCGGGGCTCGGGCGCGGGGGCGGGCGGCGGGGCGTACCGCTGCGGCCCCCCGCGGGGCTGCCGCGGCTGGGGCTGCGGCGGGGCGTACTGCTGCGGCTGGTGCTGCTGCGGGTACCCGTGGCCGGGCTGCTGCTGCGGCTGCGGGCGCTGCTGGGGCCGGGGCTGCTGCTGGGGCCGGGCGACCTGGCGCTGCGGGCGGCGGCGCAGCGGGTCCTCCGCCGGGTCGAGGTACTGGACCTGGGTCTGCTCGTTGCGGTCGCGGGCGGCGCGCAGCTGGGTCTGCCAGGGGTGCGGCTGCTCGGGCTGCTGCCCCTGGGGCGGCTGCTGACCGCCGCCCGGGCCGCCGCCCGGCTGTCCCTGCGGCATCGGCGGCATGACGCGCGTGGGGTCGGCCGCGCCGTGCTGCGGCAGCACGCTGGTCGGGTCGGCGGCCCCGGCGGGGCCGCCGGTGTGCGGCAGCACACTCGTCGCGGCGTTCGGGTCGTACGCCCCCGGGCCCGCCCCCGCTCCCGCGCCCTGCGGCAGGACCTGCGTCGGGTCGGCGGCACCGGGCACGCCCGATCCGGGTACGGCCGCGGGTGCCGGGTCGGGCGCCAGCAGGGCGCCCACGCCCTCCGCGGCGGCGATCTGGGCCGCGTTCGCGTGCACGCCCACGCCCTCGGCGACGACGCGCAGGGCGCGGGCGAGGTTCTCGGCGCTCGGCCGCCGCTCGGGGCGCTTGCTCAGGCAGCGCTCTATGACGGTCCACAGCGGGTCGGGGACCGTGGAGGGGCGGCGCGGCTCGGCGCTCAGATGCTGGTGCAGCACCTCGAGGGCCGAGGCGCCGGAGAACGGCGGGCGGCCGGTGACCAGCTCGTACAGCAGGATGCCGGCGCCGTAGATGTCGACGGCGGAGGTCTGCGGGCGGCCCTCGGCCGACTCGGGGGCGATGTAGGCCGGGGTGCCGACGAACTCCTGGGTGCGGGTGAGACCGGGCGAGTCGGCCAGCCGGGCGATGCCGAAGTCGGTCAGCATCGGGTGCATCTGCCCGCCGTCCTGCCGCAGCAGGACGTTGGCGGGCTTGAGGTCCCGGTGGACGACCCCGTCGGCGTGGCTGGCGGCGAGCGCGTCGGCGATCTGCGCGGTGAGCAGCGCCGCGGCCACGGGTGTGAAGGGGCCGTTCTCGCGCAGGTAGCGGTGCAGGTCCGGGCCGTCGACGAGGTCCATGACCAGCGCCAGCAGATCGCCCTCGACGACCAGGTCGCGCACCCGGACGATGTTGGGATGGGTCAGCCGGAGCAGCACGGAGCGCTCCCGCAGGAACCGCATCACGACGTCGGCGTCGTTGGCCAGCTCCTCCTTGAGGACCTTGATCGCGACCAATTCGCCGGGCTGACCGGGCACGGCCGCCTCGGCGCCCGCGGTCTGACGCTGGCGGGCTCGCCAGACGGTGCCCGTGGCGCCGCGTCCGAGCGGCTCCTCGAGCAGGTACTTGCTGCCTACCGGCCGCACGTATGCGCTCCCTGCTGCTTGCTTGCCTGGTCTTCCCGCGCCTTCCGTGGCCTGCTGCGGGTGTTCCGACCCACTTTAGTGCCGCGGTGCGCGCCGCCGGGCGGTCGTGCTGCCGCGCCCGGTGGTCCTGCCCTGCTCACGGTCCTCTCGAGGCGACTTACGCATGGGGTGCCGTACATGTTCGACGGGAAGACGCTCGGCTCGGGTCGCTTGGTTGCCCCGGGTGGACGTGACCGATCTCAAGCCGGTCGCAAGCGAACATCCACAGGCCATGCGACAGGCACTTTTGCGGGCAGAGCCGACCAATCAAGATCACTTGGCGGCGGGCGGCGGGCGCGGTGTCAGTGGCAGGTGCGAGGATGCCCCCAGTATTGGCCGACGTGCTCGTGCGGCGGTGGGGGAAGCCCGCGGTGGGGGACCGGGGGCCGCTTCGCCCCCTGCCGTGCGCGGGCGCCCGCGCAGAAGGGACCGCTGACGGCGATGCAGATCCGGCTGACCGTCGTAGACCCGCTGGGCCCGCCCTCCGGCGCGCGGCCGCGCGCCGCGAGCTGCGACGTGCTGGTCACGGCGCCCGCGGGCACGGCCCTGGCCGCGGTGGCCTCGGCGCTCGCCGCCGCGGTCGCCGGGGACGGCGGCGCGGCGGCGGAGCGGGCCGGACGGGAGCGCGGGGGCCGCGAGCGGGCGGCCGAGCGGGGCAGGGAGCCCGGCGCGGGCCCGGTCGTGCTGTACGCCGGCGCGGAGCGGCTGGACGCCCGGCGCTGCACCCTCGGCGAGCCGCCGCTGCTGGACGGCGCGGTGCTGTCCCTGGGCGCGCCCGCCGAGCCGGAGCCGCATCCCGAGCTCGACGACGCCCCGACCCAGCTGCACGTGGTCGCGGGCCCGGACGCCGGCGGGGTCCATCTGCTGCACGGCGGGCAGATCACCGTCGGCCGCTCCGCCGACGCCGACGTCCCGCTCGACGACCCCGACGTCTCCCGCGTGCACTGCGCGGTGACGGTCTCCCCCGACGGCCGGGTCTCGGTCGCCGACCTGAACTCCACCAACGGCACGGCGCTGGACGGCGAGCCGGTCGGCTCCCGCCCGGTGCGCTTCGCCCCGGGCGCGCTGCTGCGCATCGGCGAGTCGGCGCTGCGCCTGACCCCGGCCGCCGGACCCGGCGCCCGCGTCGCGACCGCGCCGGACGGCGAGGGCCATGTACGGGTGACGGCCTCCCCGGACGCCCCGCCGCCCCCGCATGCTCCCGGTTCCCCGCATGCTCCGGGCTCCCCACACGCTCCGGGCTCCCCGGACGCGCCCGGGTCCGCCGGCGTGCCGGTCTCCGGCGGTGCGCCGCTCCCGGACGGTGTGTCCGCCGGCCCCCACGCGCACGGGCCGGCCGGGGAGGGCCACGGCGGTACGGTCCACGGCTTCGGCCAGGCTCCCACGGGCACGCTCCCGCCCGGTGCCTCCGGACGGACCGGTCTGTCCTACGGCTCCCTGAGCTGGGGTGCCTCCGGTGACGCCCCCGGCGCCCAGGAGCACGGCCCGGCGGCACCGCCCGTGGTGCCCGCCCAGGGCGGCGCGCCGGGGCCGGAGCGCCCCGGCGGGAACACCCACGGGGGACGGTCCGGGGCGCTCGGCCCGGCCGGAGGGGCCGACGACGGCGAGGCGGCCGGTGACACGACCGGAGACGCCGGTGCGTACGGCGCCGGTGCGTACGGCGCCGTCGACACGCCCGGCCGCAAGGGGACGCCCCCGCGCGGCACCGAGGCGCCGCACGTCCTGCGCAGGCGCGGCGGCCTCGGGGCGTGGGCGCGCAGACTGGCCGGCGGGCGCGGCGAGCAGACGCCGTCCCGGCGGGAGCCGGACGAAGCCGCCCCGGCCGGCCCGGCGCAGGGCACGTTCACGGGTACGGGCACGGGCGCGGCCCTGGGCGCCCGGGTCCCGGCGGAGTACGCCGCCGCGCCCCGGTCGCCGGAGACCTGGCCGGACCCGGCGGCCCTGCTGCTGACCGCCCTGGGCCCGGGACCGCGGCTGTGGGAGCGCGGTCCGGGGCATCCCGAGGCGCTCGCCGTCCGGCTGGGCACGGCCGACCGGGCGGCCCCCGACGGCTCCGGACTGCTGCCCGCGGTCCCGGTGACCGCGGGGCTGCGCGAGGTGGGCGCGCTGGGCCTGGCCGGACCGCGCGCCCGTCTGGCGGGGCTGGCGCGCGCGGTGCTCGCCCAGCTCGCCGCGCTGCACTCCCCCGACACACTCGAGATCGTCCTGCTCAGCGCGGACCGCACCCGCCCGCTGCCGGAGCGCACCGCGGAGTGGGCCTGGCTCGGCTGGCTGCCCCATGTGCGCCCGGCCCACGGCCAGGACTGCCGTCTCCTGCTCGCCTACGACCGCGAACAGGCCACCGCCCGCACGGACGAGCTGCTGCGCCGCCTGGAGGACCAGCTGGCGGAGCGCCGGCCGGGCGGCGCGGCCGGGCCCGCCGCCGGGGCGGGCGATCCGGCGGCCGCGGACCGGGGGGACGTACGGCGGCCGTCCTGGGCCCGGGAGGACGAGGCGCGGGACGAGCGGTTCGCGGGCCCGTACACGGTGGTGGTCGTGGACGGCGACCCGGGCGGCGCCTCCGTGCGGGAGGGGCTGGCACGGCTCGCGCAGGAGGGGCCGCGCGCCGGGATACACGTGGTGTGTCTCGCGGAGGCGGCGCCCGCCTCGCCCGCGTCCCCGGTGACGGAGACGTACGAGGCGGCGTGCGCGGCCTCGCCCGTCTTCCGCGACTGCGGGGCCGTCGCGCTGCTCAGCGGTGACGTGGCCACGGCGCTGCGGCTGATGCGCGTGGCCCGCTCCACGGCGGACACGCCCCACCCGGCCGCCCCGGCCGCCACCGGCCGCACGGCCCACCCCCACGCCCACCCCCAGGGCCCCGCACCCGCATCCCCGCAGGCACCCGCACCCGCACCCGCACCCGCACCCGCACCCGCGCCCCCCCATGCCCCCGCGCCCCCACCCACCCCCTCCCACGCCCACGCCCAGGCGTCCGCGACCACCGTGACGGCCCCCGTCCCGCCCGGCACCGTCGCCGTGGTCGACGCCGTGTCGCTCGCGTGGGCCGAGCGGTTCGCGCGGGCGCTGGCGCCACTGCGGACGGACGCCGTGGCCGGCGACCGGCCCGCGCGGGTGTCGGCGCCGCTGCCGCTGTCGGCGCGGTTGCTGGACGAGCTGGGCCTGGCCCGGGCCACCCCCGCCTCGCTCCAGGCGCGCTGGGCGGACGCCGCCGACGACACGGCGGCGCTCGGCGGCCGGGCCTGGGCGATACTCGGCGCCGGACCCCGCGGCCCGGTCTGCGCGGACCTGGTGGCCGACGGCCCGCACCTGCTGGTCGAGGGACCGGCGGGCAGCGGCCGTACGGAACTGCTGCGCTCCGTCGTCGCCTCGCTCGCCGCCGCCGAGCGCCCCGACCGCCTCGGCATCGTGCTGCTGGACGGCCGGGACGGCGTCGCCGCGGACGGCGGGCACGGCGAGGGGCTGCGGGTGTGCACCGACGTGCCGCACGTCACCACGCATCTGACCGCCAACGACCCGGTGCGCATGCGGGAGTTCGCGCAGTCGCTGAGCGCCGAGCTGAAGCGGCGGGCCGAGCTGCTGGGCCGGTCGGACTTCGCCGAGTGGCACGCCGGGCGCGAGGTGTCCGGCCGTATCGTCGCCCAGCGCACACCGGCCGGCCGGGGCGGACCCGGCCCGGCCGCGCCCCCCGCGCCGTCCGCGCCCGCCGGGGCGGGCGCCGCCGATCTGGACACCCCGCCGAGCTCCACCCTGCGGCTGCGCCCCGCGGCGGCCCGGGCGCGGACCGGTGCGGCGACCGCGCCGCCGCTGCCCCGGCTCGTCGTGGTCGTCGACGACCTGGACGCCCTGGTCTCCCCGGCGCTCGGCTCGCCCGGACGGCCCGCGGCCGGGTCGGTGGTGCGCGCCCTGGAGGCGGTGGCCCGGGAGGGCGAGCGCCTGGGCGTGCACCTGGTGGCCGCCGCCGCGCCCGGGGGCCGTACGGCGGAGACGGAACCGGCGCGCCGGGCCACGCTGCGGGTCACCCTGGACGCGCCGGCCACCGGACCGGACGAGCCGGCTCCCGGACGCGGGCGGCTGGCCCGTGCCGACGGCCGGGTGACCGCGTTCCAGGCGGGCCGGGTCACCGGGCGGATACCCAGGACGGCGACCCAGCGCCCCACGGTGGTCCCCCTGGAGTGGCAGCGCATGGGCGACCCGCCCGCCCGGCGCTCGGTCCGGGAGCTGGGCAACGGCCCGACGGACCTGGCCCTGCTGGCCAGTGCCCTGGAGCGGGCGGCCCGGGAGGTCTCCGCGGCCGAGGTCCCGTCCCTGCTCTGACGCCCCTTCTCCGGCGCGGAGGCCCGGCTCCCGGTGCGGGAGCCCGGCATCCGCCCGCCCGCGGCCCGGCGCCCCTCACGGCCCTGCCGGCGCCGCGCACGATCATGGCTGACATAGAGTCACGACGTGGTCACGATCGCCCGCTTGACACCGTGGGCACTCTTGCCGACTCCCGGGCCCCGGCGTAGACCAGAGCGCACGGGACAGCGCTCGACGTTCGACGAGTTACGAAGAACGGGGCAGTGATGCGCAGCACGAGCAGCACCATCCGGACACGCAGGGCCGCCAGGACGGCGGCGGCCGTCACCGCGGGGGCACTGGCTCTCTCCCTCACCGCGTGCGGCGGCGGAAGCAGCGACAAGAAGAGCGGCGGCGACGGCAGCAGCGCCCCGGCCGGCGCCACCGTCACCCTCCCCAAGCTGAACGGCACGACCCTGGAGGTCGCCGCCGTGTGGACCGGCGCGGAGCAGAAGAACTTCAAGCAGGTCCTGGCGGAGTTCACCAGACGCACCGGCGCCAAGGTCACCTTCGTGCCCGCCCAGGACCCGATCATCAACTTCCTCGGCTCGAAGATCGCGGGCGGTCAGCCGCCGGACGTCGCGCTGCTCCCGCAGCCGGGCGCCATCAAGCAGGCCGTGGCGAAGAAGTGGGCCAAGCCGCTCGGCCCTCAGGCGCAGGCGCAGCTGGCGAAGAACTACTCGCAGGGCTGGCAGGACATCGGCAAGGTCGACGGCAAGCAGTACGGCGCGTACTACAAGGCCGCCAACAAGTCGCTGATCTGGTACAACGCCAAGGTCTTCGAGAACGCGGGGGCCAGTGAGCCCAAGACCTACAAGGAGCTGCTGAGCACCGCGCAGCAGGTGTACGACTCCGGTGTCACGCCGTTCTCGGTGGGCGGCGCCGACGGCTGGACGCTCACCGACTGGTTCGAGAACGTCTATCTCTCCCAGGCGGGGCCGGAGAAGTACGACCAGCTCGCCCAGCACAAGATCAAGTGGACGGACCCGTCGGTCAAGCAGGCGCTGACCACCCTCGCGCAGATCTGGTCCAAGAAGGACTACATCGCGGGCGGCCCGGACGGCGCGCTGCAGACGGAGTTCCCCGCCTCGGTGACCCAGACCTTCACCGGCGGCGACCAGCCCAAGGCCGGCATGGTCTTCGAGGGCGACTTCGCGCAGGTCAACATCGGTGAGACCAAGGCGAAGGTGGGCACGGACGCGAAGGTGTTCCCGTTCCCGGCCGTGGGCGCCACCGCGCCCGTGGTCTCCGGCGGCGACGCGGCGGTGATCCTGAAGGACTCCAAGGCGGCGCAGGCCCTGGTCACCTTCCTGGCGTCGTCCGACGCGGCGACGATCCAGGCGAAGCTCGGCGGCTACCTCTCGCCGAACAAGAACGTGCCCGGCTCCGCCTATCCGAACGAGGTGCAGCGGAAGATCGCCCAGGCCCTGATCGCCTCCGGCGACAGCTTCCGCTTCGACATGTCCGACCAGGCCCCGCAGGCCTTCGGCGGCACGCCCGGCAAGGGCGAGTGGAAGGACCTCCAGGACTTCCTGAAGAACCCCTCGGACGTCGCGGGCACCCAGGCGAAGCTGGAGAAGGACGCGGCGGCGGCGTACGGCGGCGGGAGCTGACCGGCGATGACCGCTCGCACCCACCGAGGACATCCGCGCGCAGGGCGGGGCCGGCGATGACGCCGGCAGCCGCGGGGGGCGTCGCCAAGACACCGGCGGCGCCCTCCGCTCCCCGCCGGCGCAAGAGCGTGACCGGCACCCGGCGCACCGTGGCGGCCCTGTTCCTGCTGCCGGCCCTGGTGCTGCTCGGCGCGCTCGTGGTCTACCCGATCGGGTACTCGATCGTCCGCAGCTTCTACAACGCCTCCGGCGACGGCTTCGCGGGGATCGACAACTACAAGGCCCTGTTCACCGACGACGGCATCCGCACCGCGCTGAAGAACAACATCATCTGGGTGGTGTTCGCCCCCACCGTGGCCACCGCGCTCGGCCTGGTCTTCGCGGTGCTGACCGAACGGGTGCGCTGGGGCACGGCGTTCAAGCTGGTCGTCTTCATGCCGATGGCCATCTCGATGCTGGCGGCCGGCATCATCTTCCGGCTGGTCTACGACCAGGACCCGGACAAGGGCGTCGCCAACGCGGTGTGGGTGGGCGTGCACGACACCTTCGCCCAGTCGTCGGCGTTCCCCAAGGCGCACCCGGGCCGGAACTCGCCGCTCAGGCCGGACCGGGGCGGGTTCATCACCGCCGGCCCGGTCCACGCGGGCCAGTGGGTGGCCCTGCCGCTCGTCGGCGTCGCACCCGACCAGATGCCGGACAGCGCCGAGAAGGCCGCCCGGCCCGAGGCGAAGCCCGGCGAGATCACCGGCACCACCTGGCAGGACTTCACCCGCGGCAAGGGCGTCGGCCGGCTCGGCGAGGTCGATCCGGCCGAGCTGGGCTACGCCGGGATGCGCATCGAGGCCGTCAAGGACGGCGAGGTGGTGGCCTCGGCCAAGGCCGCGGACGACGGCACGTTCACGCTGCCCGCGCAGGCGGACGGCGCGCGGCTGCGGCTTCCGGCGGGCAACTTCAAGGCGCCGTACAACGGCGTCGACTGGCTCGGCCCGTCGCTGGTCACACCGGCCATCATCGGGGCGTACGTGTGGATGTGGGCCGGGTTCGCGATGGTGCTGATCGCCGCCGGGCTCGCGAGTGTGCCCCGGGAGCTGCTGGAGGCGGCCCGGGTGGACGGCGCCACCGAGTGGCAGGTGTTCCGCCGGGTCACGGTGCCGCTGCTCGCGCCGGTGCTCGCGGTGGTGGTCGTCACCCTGATGATCAACGTGCTGAAGATCTTCGACCTGGTCTACATCATCGCCCCGGGCTCCTCCCAGGACGACGCCAACGTGCTGGCCCTGGAGCTGTACCGCAAGGGCTTCTCGGAGGGCCGGCCGGGTATCGCCAGCGCCATCGCGGTGTTCCTGCTGCTGCTGGTGATCCCGGTGATGTTCTTCAACATGCGCAGGCTCAGGCGGGAGGTGCGGCGATGAGCGTGGAAGCAGGGGCTCCGGCCAGGACGGCCCCGGTGGCGCCGGTGCGGGTCCGCAGGTCCCTGGCCTCGCGGCTGGCGGACGCCGCCGGCGGCGGCGCGGTCCGGGTGTTCCTCGTTCTGGTGGGCCTGTTCTGGCTGGTGCCCACGATCGGTCTGCTGCTGTCGTCGCTGCGCTCCCCGGAGGACATGAGCGGCAGCGGCTGGTGGACGGTCTTCAGCGAGCCCGCCCAGCTCACCTTCGGCAGCTACCGGAAGCTGCTGGAGAACGGCGACATCACCGACTCCCTGGTGAACACGGTGCTGATCACGGTCCCGGCGACCGTCCTGGTCGTCGTGGTCGGCTCGCTCGCCGGTTACGCCTTCGCCTGGATGGAGTTCCCGGGCCGGGACTGGTGGTTCCTGATCGTGGTCAGCCTGCTGGTGGTGCCGGTTCAGGTCGCGCTGATCCCGATCGCCGAACTGTTCGGCGACATCGGCCTGTTCGGCACGATCTTCGGGGTGATCCTGTTCCACACGGGCTTCGGCCTGCCGTTCGCGGTGTTCCTGCTGCGGAACTTCTTCGCGGAGATCCCGCGCGAGCTGCTGGAGGCGGCCCGGCTGGACGGCGCCGGCGAACTGCGGCTGTTCGCCCGCGTGGTGATGCCGCTCGGCGGGCCCGCGATCGCGAGCCTGGGCATCTTCCAGTTCCTGTGGGTGTGGAACGACATGCTGGTGGCCCTGGTGTTCACCAAGTCCGGTACGCAGCCGATCACGGTGGCCCTGCAGACACAGGTGCGCCAGTTCGGCAACAACATCGACGTACTGGCACCGGGGGCGTTCATCTCGATGGTGATCCCGCTGGCCGTGTTCTTCGCGTTCCAGCGGCAGTTCGTGTCCGGTGTGATGGCGGGCGCGGTCAAGTAGCCCGGGGAGCTGGGGCGAGGGGGGCGGTCCGCCGGCGGACCGCCCCCCTTCCGTTCACCGTGCGGTCCCGCGCCGCTTGGGGAAGGTCGTCCCCCGCGGCGGCGCGGGACCGCACGCTGCGGGAGGCCTCGTCCCCCGGATGCCGCATCGGAACGTAACCCGACCGGCCCATCGGCCGTTTGAGGGCCGACCGCCCTCGTCGGCCCTTGGAAGTCGTATGCCCAGGTTCCGTGTTCCGCCGTGCGGCCACCGCGCGGCGTTCCCGCGCCTGGCCCGCGCGTGGCGCGCCGCCCCGCCCCCGGGCGCGCCCCCGCCCGCCCTCTCCGCGCGGGCCGCCGGTCGCCGGACCGTCACCGACGGCCCGCGAACACCGTTTGCCCTTCCGGGAGTCCGTGTGCGCGCCCGCACGGCGCGGCCCACCCCCACCCGGCCGTCCACCTGGCGGCCGTCGGGACGGCCGGGCCGGGACCGCGACAGCACAGCCAGGACCAGGACCAGGACCAGGACCACGACGGAAAGAGCAGAATGCCCCGCTTCAGCATCATCGTCGCGCCCCACGGGGACGGTGCTCCCCCCGGCCGAGCCGGTTCGAGGCCGGGGGCGGGCCGGCTGTCCCAGGCGCTGGACTCGGTCCTCGCCCAGTCCTTCGCCGACTTCGAACTGATCGTGGTGTGCGACGGCCCGGACGCCCCGGCCGCGGACGTCGCCGCCGCCTGCGCGGAGCGGGACGTGCGGGTGCGGCCGGTGCACTCGCCGCAGGCCGGTCCGGGCGCGGCGCGCAACGCGGGGATCCGGGCGGCGGCGGGCGCGTACCTGCTGTTCCTCGACGGCGACGACGCGCTGGCGCCGGGCGCGCTGACCGCGCTGGCGGCCCGGCTCGAGGAGACCGGCGACGTCGACGTGCTGTACGCCGAGCACGAGCGGGTGCCCTGGTGGGAGGGGGAGCCCGCGGAACCGGCCCGCCCGCTCCCGGCGGACCTCCCGGAGCACGCCTACTCCCCCGCCGGGCACCCGCGGCCGGCCGGCGTCCGGCTGCCCGCCCGGAGCGCCGCCTACCGCCGTGACTTCGTCACCGGGCACGGCCTCGCCTTCCCCGACGGGCACTTCACGGACCTGGGGTGGGGCGGCCTGGTGAGCGTCGCCGCCGAGCGGGTCGCGGTGCTGCGGCAGGTCGTCGTACGGCATCGGCTGCACCGCCGGGGCAACCGGCTCGATCTGCCCGGCGAGCACCAGTGCGACCTCCTCGACCAGGCCGAACGGGTGCTCGTGCGGGCCGCCGGGGCGGGTCTGTCCGCCGAGCGGTCGGCCGCGCTGTTCGAGGAGGTCTTCGCCGCCGTGCTGGACGCGGCGGCGCATCCCCGGCGGGTGCCCGCGCGCCGGCGCCGGGCCTTCTTCCGCCGGGCGCGCCGTCTGTACCGCTGCCACCGCCCGGCCGGTTTCCGGGTGCCCGGCGGCGTGAGGGGTCTGCGGCACCGGCTGCTGGCGGCGGGCGCGTACACCGTCTTCCGTGTCCTGGGCCGCGCCGCACGGCCGGCCGGCGCGGGGGCCGGAGCGCGGGCCGCGGGGCCGGCCGGGCGGCCGTCCCGGGGGCGGACCGGACGGCCGGCCGGCCGTGCCGGACGGGCCCTGGCCCGCGTCCGGGCCCTGGGCACCCGCCTGGCCTACTGGTGGCAGCGGCACCTGCCGCTGGATCCGAACCTCGTGGTGTACTGCGCCTACTGGGGCCGCGGCTACGCCTGCAACCCGGCCGCGCTGCACGCCAAGGCCCGCGAACTCGCCCCGCACCTGCGGGCGGTGTTCCTGGTGGAGCCCGGCCTGGAGCACACCCTGCCCGACGGCGTGGACCACGCGGTGATCGGCACCCGGCGCTGCTGGAAGGTGCTGGCCCGCGCCACGTACCTGGTCAACAACGCCAACTTCGCCGACGCCGTGGTCAAACGCCCGGGCAGCGTGCACCTGCAGACCCAGCACGGCACCCCGCTGAAGACCATGGGCTGCGACCAGTCGACGTACCCGGTGGTCGCGGCGCAGACCGGCAGCTTCACCAGGCTGCTGGCCCGCGTGGACCGCTGGGACTACAACCTCTCCTCCAACCGGCACTCCACCGAGATGTGGGAGCGGGCCTTCCCGGGCGCCTACGAGCCACTGGAGTACGGCTATCCGCGCAACGACGTCTACCTGACGGCGGGCGCCGCGGACGTGGCCCGTGTCCGCCGCGCGCTGGGCGTGCCCGAGGGAGCGACCGCCGTCCTGTACGCCCCCACCCACCGCGACCACCACAGCGGTTTCGAGACGGCGCTCGACCTGGAGGCCTTCTGCGAGGCCGCCGGCGACGACGTCGTCGTCCTGCTGCGCGCCCACTACTTCTACGACCGGGGCGCGCGGCACGCCAGCGGCCGGATCATCGACGTCACCGCGCACCGCTCGGCGGAGGACGTGTGCCTGGCCGCCGACGCGCTGGTCACGGACTACTCGTCGATCATGTTCGACTACGCCAACCTCGACCGGCCGATCGTGATCCTCGCCGACGACTGGGAGGTCTACCGGGAGACCCGGGGGGTCTGCTTCGACCTCATGCGGACGCCGCCGGGACCGGTGGCGCGCACCCCGCGGGAGCTGGCCCGGATCTTCCGCGACGGCTCCTGGGCCGGCGCCCGCTCGGCGGCGCTGCGGACGGCGTTCCGGGAGCGGTTCTGCCAGTTCGACGACGGACGGGCCGCCGAACGCGTCGTGCGCCGGGTGTTCCTCGGCGAGCCGCCCGAGGCGCTGCCGCCCGTGATCCCGCTCGCCGCGCGCGTCCCGGCCCCGGCCGCCGCCCCCCTGGTAAGGAGCTGACGACAGCAGTGCCCCGCTTCAGTGTCATCGTCCCGTGCTTCAAGGTGCAGGGCTTCCTGCGCGAGTGCCTCGACTCGGTCCTGGGCCAGTCCTTCCGCGACATCGAGGTGATCGCCGTCGACGACTGCTCACCGGACGGCTCGGGCGCGATCCTCGACGAGTACGCCGGCCGCGACCCGCGCGTCCGCGTGCTGCACCTGCCGGAGAACGTCGGGCTCGGCCGGGCGCGCAACGCCGGGATGCCGCTCGCCACCGGGGACTACCTGTTCTTCCTCGACAGCGACGACACGCTCACCCCGGGCGCGCTGCGCGCCATGGCCGACCGTCTGGACGAGGCCGCCGGCCCGGACGGCCGGGCCGCCCCCGACGTGCTGGTCTTCGACTACGCGCGCACCTACTGGTGGGGCGGCACCCGCCGCAACGCGCTGGCCCGCGTCCTGTCCTCGGTGGGCGCCGGCACCTTCACGGCCGCCGAGCACCCGGAGATCCTCGACCTGCTGATGGTGGTGTGGAACAAGCTCTACCGCCGCGGCTTCGTCGAGGCCAACGGCTTCGCGTTCCCGCCGGGCTACTACGAGGACACGCCCTGGACCTTCCCGGTGATGCTCAGCGCGGAGCGGATCGCCGCGCTGGACCGCATCTGCGTGAACTACCGCCAGCGCCGCCAGGGCAACATCCTGTCCACCACCAGCCGCAAGCACTTCGACATCCACGACCAGTACGAGCGGGTGTTCGCGTTCCTCGACGCCCGCCCGGAGCTCGCGGACTGGCGGCCGTATCTGCACCGGAAGATGGGCGAGCACTGCCTGGACATCCTCGCCAAGCCGGACCGGCTGCCGCCGTCGGACAAGGCGGAGTTCTTCCGCCGGACCGCCGAGTTGTTCCGGCGCCACCGGCCGGCCGGCGCGCCGGTGGACGGCGAGGTGCGGGCGCTGCTGGGCTCGTACGCCGCCTACCAGGTGGCGCGGCAGTCCGGGCGGGCCCGCCGGGAGCTCGGGCGGCGGGCGCGCAGGGTGCGCCGGGCCGCGGCCCGGCGGGTCAAGGGCGCTCTGGCCGCGGTGGACGCCCGCCGGTCACTGGACGAGAACCTGGTCCTGTACTCGGCGTTCTCGCACCGGGGCCTGCTCGGCGACCCGGCGGCGATCTACCACAAGGCACGCGAGATCGCGCCGCACCTGCGGGGCGTGTGGGTGCTCAAGGACGAGGAGCGGGCCGCGCTGCTGCCGCCGGACGTGGAGTACGTCCTGCTGGGCTCGCTGGGGTACCGGCGGCTGGCGGCGCGGGCCGGGTTCTTCGTCAACAACGTCAACTGGCCCGGCTCGCTGCCCAAGCGCCCCGGCAGTGTGCACATCCACACCCATCTGGGCACGCCGCTGAAGTACATGGGGGCCGACCTGCTGGGCAAGCCCGGCGCCCGGCACGGCCTGGACGTGCCGGCGATGCTGCGCCGGGCCGACCGCTGGGACTACAGCCTGGTCGCCAACCGCCACTCGGAGCTGGTGTGGGACCGGGCCTACCCGTGCGACTTCGTGTCGGTGCGCACCGGCAGCCCGCGCAACGACGTGCTGGTGAGGGCGCGTGCCGGGGACGCCGCGGCGCTCCGCCTGCGCGAGCGGCTCGGCGTCCCGGCCGGGAACACGGTGGTGCTGTACGCCCCGGCCCGCCGCGACTACCGGCGCGGCGGCCACGTCGAGCGGTTCGACCTGGCGCGGTTCGCCGAGGACCTCGGCGCGGACCACACCCTCCTCGTCCGTCTGCACCCCTCGCTCGCGACCGGCCCGGCGCGCGGCATGGGCCTGGCGGAACTGCACCGGCGCGGGGTGCTCATCGACGCGACCGACGAGCCGCACGTCGAGGAGGTCATGCTCGCCGCCGACGTGCTGGTCACCGACTACTCGGCCCTGATGTTCGACTACGCCTGCCTGGACCGCCCCCTCGTGGTCCACGCCGACGACCTCGGCGCCTACACGGCGAGCCGGGGCGTCTACTTCGACGTCACCGCGCAGCCGCCGGGCCCGGTGAGCCGCTCGTACGAGGAGCTGGCCGGCCTGTTCGCCTCGGGGGACTGGCGGGACGCGGAGTCGGCGCGGCGGCGGCAGGCGTTCCGCGCGCGGTTCTGCGAGTTCGACGACGGGTGGGCGGCCGAGCGGGTGGTGCGGACGCTGCTGCTGGGCGAGGAGGGCTGGACGCCGCGGCCGGCCCCGCCGCCGGCCGCGGCGGCGTCCGGGCAGGTGCCGGCGCAGGCGTCCGGACGCGATCTGCTCGCCCCGTCATGAGGCCGCGCGCCCGGCGCCCGCATGTTCACGGTCAAACACTCCCAGGCGCTGTTCCCCGGGCTGTCCCTGGCGGCCGCCGGCGCGCTGATCGCCGTACGGCGGAGGCGGCGTCCGGGCGGGGCGGCCGGGCCGGGTGTCCTGGCGGTCACGGCGGTGGCCGCGTGCGTGGCCGCCGGCACGCTGCTCGCGGCGCGGGCGCTGCGCTACCCGACGGGGACGGAGGGTCCCGGGGCCGCGGCCGGTGAGGGAGCCCGGAGTGATCACTCGATGAGGTGACATCGGGCCACACTGTTGACGGTGGCGGGGATATACGGTCAATGCCCCGCACCTTCGCGTCCGCCGGCGTCCCGGTCCGGTGAGCGCCGGCGTCCTCCTCCGGCGGTCCGTGCCCGGCGCGAGCGCGCCCGGCCGTCACCGCGCCCTGCGCCCGAGCCCGTGTCAGGCGGCCGGTGCGCTGTTCTGGGTGGTGGTGTCGCTGGCGTACTGGCGGGTGCCGCCGTGCTGCGACGCCGGGCAGCACGCGGCGGTGATCGAGCGCCTGCGGTCCGGTCTGCTGGAGCCGCGTCACCCGATGGCCGACCTGCCGGGCGCGGGCAGCCCCTACTACTCGCCGTACGCCGTCACCGAGGGCGTCCTCGCCCGGCTGACGGGGCTGACCGGATGGCAGCTGCTGCGGGTGGCCGGGCCGTTGAACCTGCTGGTGCTGCTCGGCGGCCTCGGCCGCTTCGTGCGGGTGCTCACCGAGCGGCGGTGGGCGCCCGTGCTCGCCCTGGGCTGTGTGACGCTGCTGTGGGGCACCGAGCGGGCCTGGTGGTCGGGCTACCTGGGGCTGATGCCGCTGACGGGCAACCTCGGGTACCCGTCGACGTTCGCCACCGGCCTCACGCTGTGGGCCTGGGCGCTGACCGGCAGGCGGGCGCGGGACGCGGGCCCGGTGCGCTTCGTGGGGCCGCGCGGACTGCGCGGCCCGGGCGGGTACGCGGGGCTGGGCGTGCTGTACGGGGTGGTGCTGCTGGTGCACCCGATCACGGCGGTGGCGGCCGGGCTCGGGGCGTCGGCCTGTGTGGCGGGGTGGCAGCGCCGCTGGCGGCCCCGGGTGGCGGCGCGCTGGCTGCTGACGGCGGCCGTGGCTCTCGCGGTCGCGGCGGCCTGGCCGTACTTCGACCTGTTCGCGCTGGCCGGGGACGGACGCCTGGACGCCATCCACGAGGTGCTGTACCGCGATGTCGTGGGCCACTTCTGGCTGGCCGCGCTCGGGCTGCCGGCCCTGGGCGCGCGGGCGCGGCGGTCGCGGGGGCGGGACCCGCTGGTGCTGATGTTCGCGCTCGACTGCCTCGTCGTGGCGTACGGCCGGGTCAGCGGCCACTTCACCTACGGACGGGTTCTGGGTCCGGCGCTGCTGGGGCCGCAGCTCGCGGCGGCCGTGGAAGTGGCGGCGGCGCGGCCGTGGGCGCCGTGGCGCAGGGCGCTCGGCTGGGTCACGGCGGCGGGCGCCTGTCTGGGCCTGGTCACCGTGCAGGCCGGGGCGGTGGTGCCGCGCTCGCTGGACCCGGTCGGCCTCGAGCAGCCGCCGCGCTGGCCGTCGTACGGCTGGGCGGCCCGGCACATGCGGCGCGGGGACGTGGTCCTCACCGACGGCTACCGCGCCCTGCACTCGATCGCCGGGTACGGCGTGAACCTGGTCGCGCCGCTGTGGCCGGACCGCGCCCTGGACGAGCGGGTCCGGCAGCGCAGGGCCCGGGACGTGCGCGCCTACCTGGACGGCCGCACGAGCCGCGCCGGCCGGCTCGCCGTCGTCCGCCGCTACCACGTGCGCTGGCTGCTGCTGACGCGCGGGCAGCCGGTGCCCGGGGAGGCGGTGACGGTGGCGCGCAGCCGGCGGACCGGCGAGGTGCTGGCGCGGGTCGGGGGCTGAGCCGTATCCGGCGCGCCCCCGGACCGGTACCGGCGGGCCGGTCCGGACCGGCTTCCGGCCTCCGGCCTCCGGCGCCGGGCTCCCCGGCTCCCCGGCTCCCCGGCTCCCCGGTTACTCGACCACGAGCTCCACCGGGATGTTGCCGCGGGTGGCGTTGGAGTACGGGCACACCTGGTGGGCCTGCTCGACCAGCTTGCGGCCGGTCGCCTCGTCCACGGAGGCGGGCAGTTCGATGCGCAGGGTGACGGCGAGCCCGAAGCCCTGGCCCTGCTTGCCGATGCCGACCTCGCCGGTGACGGCGGCGTCGCTCACGTCGACCTTGGCCTGGCGGCCGACCAGGCCGAGGGCGCTGGCGAAGCAGGCGGCGTAGCCGGCGGCGAAGAGCTGCTCGGGGTTGGTGCCCTGGCCGTTGCCGCCGAGCTCCACCGGAGGAGCCAGCTGGACGTCCAGCTTGCCGTCGCTGGTGTAGGCGCGGCCCTCGCGGCCGTGGGTGGCGGTGGCGACGGCGGTGTAGAGCGCGTCCATGGAAAGACCATCCCTCTCGAGTGTCATGGGGCGGCCGGCCGGGTTCCGGTGTCGCGTCCCGGCGGCCTCATGGCCACGAGTAGAGCACACAATTCAGTTGTGCACAACTGAATGGCGGTCCGGCTATCCTGGACGCATGACGACCGAGGTTCCGCAGAGCGCCGCGCCCGACGAGGAGTGGCTGCGCCTGGACCGCCAGATCTGCTTCTCGCTGCACGCCGCCTCGCGCGCGTTCAACAGCGTCTACCGCGTGCTGCTCAAGGAGCTCGGGCTGACCTACCCGCAGTACCTGGTGATGCTGGTGCTGTGGGAGCACGGCGAGACGCCCGTGAAGAAGCTGGGCGAGCATCTGCGCCTGGACTCCGGCACCCTGTCCCCACTGCTCAAGCGCCTGGAGGCGGCGGGCCTGGTGCGGCGCGAGCGCAGCGTGCGGGACGAACGCTCGGTGCAGGTGCGGCCGACGCCCGAGGGCACGGCCCTGCGGGAGCGCGCCGCCGACGTGCCGCGCCGCATCCTGTCGGCCACCGGCTTCACCGTCGAGGAGATCGTCGACCTGCACGCCCGCCTCAGCCGGCTCACCGAGGCGCTCGACACGGCGGCACTGGAGGAGACGCCCGGCTGCCGTTAGGCAGCCTTCAGGCGCCTTCAGGCGGGCCGCCGCCGGACGCGCTCCCGCCGGACGGGCTGCCGTCGGACGGGCCGCCGTCAGGCGGGCTCCCGCCGGGACGGGCCGCCGTTGGAGAGGCTGCCATCGGACGGGCTGCCGCCGCACGGGCCGCCGCCGGACGGGCCGCCGTCAGGCGGGCTCCCGCCCCACGAGCGGCGTATCGGCACAAAGGCGGCATCCTCCGGCATTACGATCCGCCGTGATGACAGCCACCCGTGCCCTCCACCGCGTGCCGCGCGCCCTCACGCACGCCTCGACGGGAAACCGCCTGCTCGCCCTGGCGGCCGCCTGGCTCCTCACCCGCGCCCTGATGCTGTGGCTGCTCGCCCACAACACCCGGCCCCTGCTGGGCAGGGGCGCGGTGGCGCGCGAGGTGTGGAAGCTGTACCACCACTGGTACGTCGTGCTGTCCCACGGCGCCTTCCCGGCGCACGACACCCTGTGGCAGTACCCGCCCGGCGCGGGCCCGGTGCTGCTGTCGCCGGCGCTGCTGCCGGGACTGACCTACTTCCAGGCGTTCGTGACGCTCACCCTGGCCGCCGACGCGCTGGTCGCCCTGGCCCTGGCCCGGGCGGGCACCCGCCCCGGCCGCTCGCTGCGCGGCGCGGGCTACTGGACGCTGGGCCTGCCGCTGCTGCTGCACGTCCCGCTCGCCCGCTACGACATCCAGGTCACCGCCCTCGCCGTGCTCGCCCTGCTGGCCCTGGCGCGCTCCACGCGCGCCTGCGGCGCCCTGGCCGCGCTCGGGGCGCTGGTGAAGGTGTGGCCGGCGCTGACGCTCCTCGGCACGCCCCGGGGCCGCGCCACGCGCTCGGCGTGGACCTGGGCCGCCGTCACCGGGCCACTGGCGCTGGCGGTGCTCGCCGGCGCGTTCCGCAATCCGCTGGCGTTCGTGCGTCAGCAGGGCGGCCGGGGCGTGCAGATCGAGTCGTTCGGCGGCACGGCGCTGGCCCTGGCGACCCACGCGGGCTGGCCGGTCCGGGTGCGCTACCAGTACGGGGCACTGGAGTTCACCGGACCGCACGTCCCCGCGGTCGCGCACGTCTCGCTGGCCCTGTCGGCGGCGGCCCTCGCCCTGCTGGTGGCGTGGCGGGTACGGGCCCGCCGCTGGACGCAGGCCACGCCCTACGACGCCGCGCTGTGCGCCGTGCTGCTGTTCACCGTCACCAGCCGGGTGATCAGCCCGCAGTACATGATCTGGCTGCTGGGCCTCGCGGCCGTGTGCCTGACCTCGCGGCACACCACCCAGCGCCCGGTGGCCGCGCTGATCGCCGCGGCCAGTCTGGTCAGCGCGATCGCCTACCCCACGCTCTACCACCAGGTCGCCGCCTGCACCTGGACCGGGTGTGCGCTGATGGTGACCCGGAACGGTTTACTGGGCACCGCCACGGTAGTGTCCTTGGCCCGGCTGTGGCGCTCGACCAAACTGGTCGCGCACCGAAGGCAACCCGAAAGGGACGTACTCCGTCTTCCGCACGGGACGCCAAGTCCCTCTTAACGGGAGATTACCGACCACACCTACCATTCGCGCCCGTGGATTCCATGCAGCCGCAGACCCCGCAGAAGCCCGACGCCGACGTCGCCGTCGTCGTGATCGGTTACGACGACGCCGGCCACATCGCCGACGCGGTCCGCTCGGCCCTCGCCCAGGGGGCCGCCGTACGCGAGGTGGTGGCGGTGGACGACTGCTCCACGGACGGCACCTACGACGTGCTGACCCGCCTCGCCGCGACCGAGCCGCGACTGCGCGTGATCCGGCACGACACCAACAGCGGCGGGTGCGGCAGCCCCCGCAACACCGGCATGGACGCGGTGGAGTCGCCGTACGTGATGTTCCTCGACAGCGACGACGTGCTGCCGCCTGGCGCGGTCGACGCGCTGCGCACCGCCGCCCGCCGGGAGCGGGCCGAGGTGGCCGCGGGACTGTGCGTGCGCCGCGAGCTGCCCTCGGGGCGCGAGGTGCCCTGGCAGGAGGAGCTGTACCGGGTGGCCGCCGCACCCGCGCGCCCGGCGGAGCTGCCGCGGCTCGTGCACGACACCCTCTGCGTCAACAAGCTGTACCGCACCGGCTTCCTGCGCGAGCACGCCGTCCGCTTCCCCGAAGGGCGCTTCCCCTACGAGGACTTCGTGTTCACCGCGCGGGTGCTGGCCGCCGGGCCGCGCATGGCCCTCGTCCCGGACCGGGTGTACGTCTGGCACGTGCGGCGGTCCGCCGAGCAGCTGTCGATCTCGCTGGACCGCTCCGGGATCGACAACTGGCGGGCCCGCGCCGAGGCGAGCAGACAGGCGTACGAGATCCTGCTCAACGCCGGGCAGAAGGAACTCGCCCGGGCGGCGCGCGCCAAGTTCCTCGACCACGAGGTGCGCATGTACGCGCGTGAGCTGGGCCTGCGCGACGCGGAGTACCGGCGCGCGTGGTGGGCGCACACGCGGGCGTTCCTGGCGGAGTACGACGCCGCCGACTGGGCCGTCAACCCGGCCGCGCCGGGCCGCCTCCTCGCCCGGGTGATCCTCGCCTCGCCCGAACCGCGCGACCTGCCGCGGCTCAGGGAGCTCGCCGCCCGGCCGGCCCGCCTGTGCCCGCCCTACGCGCGGGCCGGGGACGGCACGCCCGTCTGGGCCGAGGACCTGCCGCAGGTCACCCTGGAGCCCTTCCTGTCCCGCCCGGCCCACCGGCTGCCCCTCGCCGTGGACGCCGCGCTGCGCCCCGGCGCGAACGGCACCCTGCTGCGGCTGCGCCTGCACGAGATGTACGGCCGGGTCGCCGAGGCGGGACCGCGGGCGCTGGAGGTGGAGTGGCGGCACCGGGAGCGCGGGTTCACGCGCCGGCAGGGCGCGGTGGCCCTGGCGGCCGGGGCCGGCGGCGCCTGGACGGCCGAGACCGCGGTGGACCTCGCGGCGCTGGGCGCGGGCACCTGGGACCTGCGGCTGGTGGTGCGCTTCGCCGACGGCACCCGCCGCGAGGTGACGGCGCACGCCCGCGACGGCGCCGGCCTGCTGCGCCGCCGGATCGTGCCGAGCGTGCTGTACGGCGTGCTGCTGGTCCAGCCCTACGCCACGCACTCCGGGTCCCTGGCCCTGCGCCTGGCGGCCGGCGCGAGCGGGGTGACCTCGGTGCTCCGGGGCAGATTCCGCCGCATGCTCCGGCTGCTGCGCCGCCGGGCCGGGTAGGTACCCGGACGGATGACCCGTACGCCCGCACGGACGGACGAACCCGCACGCCCCGCACGGGCAAATGAACCTATAGACCCGCATACACGTACCCATGCCATACCCGCACTGACGAGGAGACGCCCGCACATGACCTGGCTGATCACCGGTGGCGCCGGCTACATCGGAGCGCATGTCGTCCGCGCGATGACCGAGGCGGGCGAGGGGACGGTCGTCTACGACGACCTGTCCACGGGCATCGCCGAGCGCGTCCCGGAGGGAGTGCCGCTGGTGGTGGGCTCCACGCTGGACGGGGAACGGCTGGCCCGGGCGCTGGCCGGGCACCGGATCACCGGTGTCGTCCACCTGGCGGCGAAGAAGCAGGTCGGGGAGTCGGTGGAGCGCCCGCTGCACTACTACCGGGAGAACGTCGAGGGGCTGCGCGTGCTGCTGGAGGCGGTGACCGCGGCCGAGGTGCCCTCGTTCGTGTTCTCCTCCTCCGCGGCGGTCTACGGTATGCCGGACGTGGACATGGTGACCGAGGAGACGCCGTGCGCGCCGATGTCGCCGTACGGCGAGACCAAGCTGGCGGGCGAGTGGCTGGTGCGCGCCACGGGCCGGGCGGCGGGCCTGTCCACGGCCTCGCTGCGGTACTTCAACGTGGCCGGCGCGGCGAGCCCCGAGCTGGCGGACGTGGGCGTGTTCAACCTGGTCCCGATGGTCTTCGAGAAGCTGACGCAGAACGCGGCCCCGCGCATCTTCGGCGACGACTATCCGACGCCGGACGGCACGTGCATCCGGGACTACATCCACGTGGAGGACCTCGCGGAGGCCCATGTGGCCACGGCGCGCGCCCTGCAGAGCAACCCCGGCCTGGACCTGACACTGAACATCGGGCGCGGGGAGGGCGTGTCGGTCCGCGAGATGATCGACACCATCAACGCCGTGACCGGCTACGACCGGCCCCCGCTGGTCACTCCGCGCCGCCGTCACAGGGCCTTGATCGCCGCCGCCGTCGAGCGGGCCAGGGCGTCCAGGTAGCCCAGCGGGAGCTTCGGGGTGCGGATGACCACCGATCGCCAGTACAGCGGGCCCGAGATCAGGTCCAGGGCCAGCTGGCGGTCGACGCCGGGGCGGATCTCGCCGCGCCCCTGTGCGGCCGCCAGGATGCTGCTGGCGACGCTCTCCTGGCCGTCGCGCAGGGCCTTCTGCATGGCCTCGGCGATCTCGGGACTGCGGGCCGCCTCCGCCTGGAGGTCGGGGATGATCTGCGAGGCCACCGGGTGGCGCAGGGCGCGCGAGGTGACCTCGTACAGCAGCCGCAGGTCGCTCTCCAGGGAGCCCGTGTCGGGCGCGGGCAGCCCCTGCACCGCGAGCGCGGACACGATGTCGAGCACCAGGTGCAGCTTGGAGCGCCAGCGGCGGTAGACGGCCGTCTTGCCGACCCCCGCGCGCCGCGCGATCCCCTCGATGGACATCCGGGCGTAGCCGACCGCCGCGAGTTCCCCGAAGACGGCGGCGCGGATCGCCTCCGTCACATCCTCCCGCAGTACGGCCGCCCCGGCGGGGGTGCGGCGGCGCGGACGCGTCCGGGGCTCGTCGGCGTTCGTCGTCATGCCGTCCAGCATAGGGCGTTACGACGAAACGGTTGCGTTGCGACGTCGCTTGGCCCTACGCTCACGTTGCGACGATACGGTCCCGTTCCGGCGTAAGAGAACGTGAAGAGAACGGTAAGGAAACGGGTGGCCGGCCCGGACCCGGACGCCCGCCCCACCCCCCGAGCGAAAGCAGCGGATGTGAGCCAGGTACTCCACACACCGCCCCCCGCCCCGGCCCAGGAAGAGGAAGACCTGGCGGCGCTCGCCGCCCGCCACGGGCTGTCCGTCAGCGGCGCCCGCCCCTCCCTGCCGCAGTACGTGCGCCGGCTGTGGGCGCGGCGCCACTTCATCACCGCCTTCGCCACCGCCAAGCTCACCGCCCAGTACAGCCAGGCGAAGCTCGGCCAGGTCTGGCAGGTGGCCACCCCGCTGCTGAACGCGGCGGTCTACTACTTCATCTTCGGCGTCCTGCTCGGCACCAGCCGGGGGGTCGCGGACTACATCCCGTTCCTGGTGACGGGCGTGTTCATCTGGACGTTCACGCAGAGCTCGATCATGGCGGGCACCCGGGCGATCTCCGGCAACCTGGGCCTGGTGCGGGCCCTGCACTTCCCGCGCGCCGCGCTGCCCATCTCCTTCGCGCTGCAGCAGCTCCAGCAGCTGCTGTTCTCGATGGCCGCCCTGGTGCTGATCCTGCTGGGCTTCGGGGTGACGCCCGGCCTGTCCTGGCTGCTGGCGGTCCCGGTGCTCGTGCTGCAGTTCGTGTTCAACGCGGGCGTGTCCATGGTCATGGCGCGGATGGGCGCGAAGACACCCGACATCGCCCAGCTGATGCCCTTCGTCCTGCGTACCTGGATGTACGTCTCCGGCGTCATGTGGAGCATCGACCAGACGCTCAAGGACACCGACCTGCCGCACTTCGTGAAGGTGCTGCTGGAGTCCAACCCGGCCGCCGTCTACATCGACCTGATGCGCTTCGCGCTCATCGACAGCTTCAAGGCCCAGCAGCTCCCGCACCACGTGTGGGCCTACGCGCTGGGCTGGGCCCTGCTCGCCGGCGTCGGCGGCTTCGTCTACTTCTGGAAGGCCGAGGAGAGGTATGGCCGTGGCTGAGCAGTACGGCGCGGACACCCGCGCGGAGGACCGCGCGCTCGACTGCGCACCGGTCCCCACCGTCGTCGCCGACCGCGTCGACATCGTCTACCGGGTCAACGGCACCGGCGCCGGGCGCGGCAGCGCGACCGCCGCCCTCAACCGCATCCTGCGCCGCGAGAAGGCCGAGAAGGCCGCCGGCGTGCGCCGGGTGCACGCGGTGAAGAAGGTCTCCTTCGTCGCCTACAAGGGCGAGGCGATCGGTCTCATCGGCACCAACGGCTCCGGCAAGTCCACCCTGCTCAAGGCGGTCGCGGGCCTGCTGCCGGTGGAGAGCGGCCGGATCTACACCAACGGCCAGCCCTCGCTGCTGGGCGTCAACGCGGCGCTGATGAACGACCTGACCGGTGAGCGCAACGTCCATCTCGGCGGACTGGCCATGGGCATGTCCCGGGAGCAGATCAAGGAGCGTTACCAGGACATCGTCGACTTCTCCGGGATCAACGACAAGGGCGACTTCATCACCCTGCCCATGCGGACCTACTCCTCCGGCATGGCGGCCCGGCTGCGCTTCTCCATCGCCGCCGCCAAGGACCACGACGTGCTGCTGATCGACGAGGCGCTCGCGACCGGCGACCGCGCCTTCCAGCGGCGCTCGGAGGAACGCATCCGCGAACTGCGCCGGAGCGCGGGCACGGTGTTCCTGGTCAGCCACAACAACAAGTCGATCCGCGACACCTGCGAGCGGGTGCTGTGGCTCGAGCGCGGCGAGCTGCGCATGGACGGCCCCACGGAGGAGGTCCTCGCGGCCTACGAGTCCTTCACGGGCGGCAAGTCCTAGCCGACGGCCCTGAACCTTGTCCTGGCCCTGACTCGGCTTGGCCTGGCCTGGACCGGCCTGGCCTGGACCGGCCTGGCCTGGACCGGCCTGGCCTGGACCGGCCTGGCCTTACCCGGCCGCCGTCGGGCCGCCGTCCGGCCGGGTCAGCGCGCCACCGCGAACAGGATCTGGCCCGCCGGGCCGCGGGCCACCGGCCGCAGCGCGGGGTCCCGGCGCCACGCCCGCGCGGTGTCGAGGACCCACCGCACGTGGTACCTGCGCAGGATGTCCCCCCGTACGGCGCCCGGGGTGCTCCGGGTGTAGTAGCGCCGCACGGCCGCCTCGCGCCGGTCCTCGTCCGGGAGGAAGAAGTCCGGGTAGCCGGGGGCCACGGTGTAGGGGCCGTACGCCGGGATCAGCCGGGCCGGGAAGTCGCGGGCCATGACCACGTCGCCGTACCGCACGTACGGGGTGATCCAGTGGTAGCCGGTCCACGGGCGCGTGTAGTGGGCCGCGAGCGCCTCGGGCAGCGCGGCGCGCCCCACGACGTACCCGAGCACTCCGGCCTGGCTCCACGCGCCGACGGCCAGCCCGCCGGCCAGCAGCCACGCCCAGCACAGCCGCACGGCCCGCCGGCCGTCCTCCCGGACCACCTCCAGCGCGGCGGCGAGCTGGGCCGGGATCAGGGCGGCGGGCAGGGCCCGGCCCCACGAGTAGTGCCCGCTCGCCAGGCCCGCCGCGCACACCGCCGCGCCCAGCGCGAAGAACACCGCCAGCGGGTCCCGGCGGTCCCGCCGCCACCGCGCGGCCAGCGCGGCCACACCGAGCAGCGCCAGCCAGTAGCGTCCGGGGAACTGGTCGTACAGCGCCCGGTGCACCGACTCCAGTCCGTCGCCCGCCGAGAACAGCGCGAAGAAGTCGTAGTACGGCCACAGCCGCAGCACCAGCAGCCCCAGCCCGGCAGCGGCCGCGAGCCGCGGCCACAGCGTGCGCGGGGGCCGGGCCGCGAGCACCGCGGCGAGCGCGCCCAGCGTGGCGACCACCCCGGTGAACTGGTGGCAGAGCAGGATCACCGCCCACAGCGCCCCGAGTCCGAGCCACACCGCCCATCCGGCGGCCGTGCGCAGCGCCCGGGTGAGCCAGGCCCAGTGGTGGAAGGCCAGGCCGAGCGCCAGCACGCTGGGGTACGACACCGTCAGCGCCAGGGAGTTGAGGGAGACGAAGCCGCTCCAGTTGATCAGGACGGTGCCCCACAGCAGGACCAGGCTCAGCGCGGCCAGCGCGGGCGCCGCCGGGTGCCGGCTCAGCGTCCTGACGTACCGCCACACGCCCGTGACCCACAACGCCAGCCCGGTGACCGCCGCGAGCCGCAGCACGACGAAGACCGACAGGCCGCTGACCCGGGCGAGGCAGCCGAGCAGCAGTATCCACGGCGAGTAGTACGGGCTCGGCGTGTCGGCGTCGACGAGCGGATTGCCGGGGTGCAGCGGGCTGTTGCGCAGACGGATCACGGTCGCCGCGTGCATGCCGAGGTCACCGGCCCACGGCAGCCGGGCGATCACCGCGAGCAGCAGCACGACCAGGAGCACGGCGGCCGCCCGGGCGGCGGCGGCCCGTCGGGCGCCTGCCGTGTGCCGCGGCGCGGCCCGGTCCGCGCGGAGCGCCTCAGACGGCGCGGAACGCATCGTGCCGGCGCCGCCGGATCCCGCTGTCGGTGAGGTGCACAGTCACCCGCGCCACTTTATTCGGGATCATCCTGATTGCCCGGAAAGTGGGGATGTGCCGTACGGCGTTTCCTGGGCGGGGGCGGGGCCCGACAGCGGGGCGCCCCGGGCTCTCGGCCCGGGGCGCCCCCTCGTCTGCGGCTTCGCGCCGCTACGTGTGCCTGCGCAGCAGGGTTATGTGTGCGTGCGCAGCAGGGTGCGCATCGTCCGCATCGCCACCGACAGGTTGGCGAGGTCGAACTCGTCGGAGCTGCGGATCTCCACCAGGGTCGAGCGCGCCCGGGAGAGGATCGCCGCGTTCTTCTGCTCCCACACCTTGAACCGCTGCTCGGGCGTGGCGTCGCCGTTGCCCACGGCCAGCACGTCCGCGGTCAGGGCCGCGTGCGCCGCGTAGAGGTCCTCGCGGATCGCCGCGCGGGCCATCGACTGCCAGCGGTCGTTGCGCGGCAGCTCGATGATGCGGTCCATCAGCTGCGTGATGGACAGCCGGTCGGCGAGGTCGTAGTACACCTCGGCGACGTCCATCGGGTCCTTGCCCATCCGGTCGGCCACCGAGACGATGTCCAGCGCCGGGAAGGCGGAGGAGAACCCGGCCACCCGCGTGGCGAGCTCGTCCGGGACGCCGGCCGCGGCCAGCTCGTCGTAGACCTGCTGGTACCACTCCAGGTCCGCGCCCCTGAGCAGCTTGGGCAGCGCGGCCCACACCTGCTCGACCCGGTCGGAGAAGAACTCCACGGTCTCGGTCAGCTCCAGCGGCTGCGGCCGGTTGTTCAGCAGCCAGCGGGTGCCGCGCTCGACCAGGCGCCGCGAGTGCAGCCGGATGCGGGTCTGCACCTCGGCCTCGACCTTGTTGTCGAGCGCCTCGACCGCGTCCCACACGGGTGCCGACCGGAAGATCGCGCGGGCCGCGGTCTGCGCCCGGACGATCTCCTCCAGCGACGCGCCCGTCTCCTCCCGCAGCCGGTGCAGATACGTCGTACCGCCCGTGTTGACCGTGTCGTTGACCAGGACGGTCGTGGTGATCTCGCGGCGCAGCGGGTGGTTGTCGATGTGCTCGCCGAACCGCTCGCGCAGCGGCGTGGGGAAGTAGGCGTGCAGCAGGCCGCGCAGATACGGGTCGTCCGGCAGCGAGGTCCGCAGCAGCTCCTCGGCGACCGTGATCTTCGTGTACGCCAGCAGGACGGCCGTCTCCGGGCCGGTCAGGCCGTGCCCGGAGGCCAGGCGCTCGCGGATCTGCCGGTCGGTGGGCAGGAACTCCAGCGCCCGGTCCAGATGGCCCTCGCGCACCAGGTGCTTCATGAACCGCTGCTGGGCGTGGAGCATGTCCTTGGACTGGGCGAGCGCGTTGGCGATCGCGGTGTTCTGCGCGTAGTTGTTGCGCAGCACCAGCGCGCCGACCTCGTCGGTCATCTCGGCGAGCAGCTTGTTGCGCTGCTTGATCGTCATGTCGCCTTCGGCGACCAGGCCGTTGAGCAGGATCTTGATGTTCACCTCGTGGTCGGAGGTGTCCACGCCCGCGCTGTTGTCGATGGCGTCGGTGTTGACCTTGCCGCCCGCGTGCGCGAACTCGATCCGCCCCAACTGGGTGCAGCCGAGGTTGCCGCCCTCGCCGATCACCTTGACCCTGAGGTCGGCGCCGTCGACGCGGATGGCGTCGTTCGCCTTGTCGCCGACGTCGGCGTTGGACTCGGTGGACGCCTTGACGTACGTACCGATGCCGCCGTTCCACAGCAGGTCCACCGGCGCCTTGAGGATCGCCCGCATCAGGTCGGCCGGGGTCAGCTTGGTGACGCCGGAGTCGATGCCGAGGGCCTCGCGGATGTGCGCGTTGACCGTGATCGCCTTGGCGCTGCGCGGGAACACGCCGCCGCCGGGCGACAGCAGGGAGGTGTCGTAGTCGGCCCAGGAGGAACGCGGCAGCTCGAACAGGCGGCGGCGCTCGGCGTAGGAGGTGGCCGCGTCCGGGTTCGGGTCGATGAAGATGTGCCGGTGGTCGAAGGCCGCGACCAGCCTGATGTGCTCGCTGAGCAGCATGCCGTTGCCGAACACGTCGCCGGACATGTCGCCGATGCCGACGACCGTGAAGTCCTGGGTCTGGGTGTCCACGCCCAGCTCCCGGAAGTGCCGCTTGACGGACTCCCAGGCGCCGCGCGCGGTGATGCCCATGCCCTTGTGGTCGTAGCCCGCGCTGCCGCCGGAGGCGAAGGCGTCACCGAGCCAGAAGTTGTAGGACTCGGCGACCTCGTTGGCGATGTCGGAGAACGTCGCCGTGCCCTTGTCGGCCGCGACCACCAGATAGGTGTCGTCGCCGTCGTGCCGGACCACGTCCGGCGGGGGCACGACCTCGCCCGCGACCATGTTGTCGGTGATGTCGAGGAGCGCCGAGATGAACGTCTTGTAGCTGGCGATGCCCTCCGCCATCCACGCGTCCCGGTCCACGCCCGGGTCGGGCAGCTGCTTGGCGACGAAGCCGCCCTTGGCGCCGACCGGCACGATGACGGTGTTCTTCACCATCTGCGCCTTGACCAGGCCGAGGATCTCCGTGCGGAAGTCCTCGCGCCGGTCGGACCAGCGCAGACCACCGCGCGCGACCTTGCCGAAGCGCAGGTGCACGCCCTCGACGCGCGGCGAGTACACCCAGATCTCGTACGCCGGGCGCGGGGCCGGCAGGTCGGGGATGGCCTGCGGGTCGAACTTCATGGACACGTAGTCGTGGGGCTGCCCGCCGCGCGCCTCCTGGAAGAAGTTGGTGCGCAGGGTCGCCTTGATGACGGTCAGGAAGGAGCGCAGGATGCGGTCCTCGTCGAGGGACGCCACCTGGTCCAGGGCCGCGTCGACCTCTTCGAGCAGCGCGTCCACCAGCTCGTGCCCGGCCCGCTGGCGCTCGGGCGCCATCCGCGCCTCGAACAGGTTGATCAGCAGGCGGGTGGTGTGGACGTTGTTGCGGAGGGTGTCCTCCATGTAGTCCTGGCTGAAGGTGGAGCCCGCCTGGCGCAGGTACTTGGCGTAGGCGCGCAGCACCATCGCCTCGCGCCAGGTCAGCCCGGCGCTGAGCACCAGCGCGTTGAACCCGTCGTTCTCCGCCTTGCCGGTCCAGGCCGCGGCGAAGGCGTCCTGGAAGCGTTCGCGGGCGTCGTCGCCCAGGTAGTCGCCGGCGGTGGTGCCGGTCGCCCGGGGCATCCGCAGACCGAAGTCGTAGATCCACGCCGTCGTGCGGTCCGCGCAGCGCAGCTCGTACGGCCGCTCGTCGGTGACCTCCACGCCGAGCCGGCTCAGCACCGGCAGCACGGCGGACAGGGAGACCGAGCCGCCCTTCTGGTAGATCTTGAAGCGGCGCTCCTGGGGCCCGGCGCCCACCGGCTCGTACAGGCTCAGCGCGAAGGTCTTGTCCTCGTTGAGCTGCTCGAGGTTGACCAGGTCGGCGACCGCGGCGCGCGGGGTGTGGTCGGCCTTGTAGCCCTCGGGGAAGGCGTTGGTGTAGCGGCGCAGCAGCTCGGCCGCGCGCTCCTCGCCCAGCTCGGCGGTGAGCGCCTCGGAGAAGGCGTCGGCCCAGGACCGGGCGGCCTCCACCAGGCGGGCCTCGATGCGCTCCTTGTCGGCGTCGGAGAGCTCCGGCAGTTCGGTGCCCTGCGGGACGCGGACGACGAAGTGCAGCCGGGACAGGATCGACTCGGTGTTCCAGGCGGTGAAGTCGACGCTGGTGCCGCCGAGCTCCTCCTTCAGGATGTCGATGATCCGCAGGCGCACGCCGGTGGTGTAGCGGTCGCGCGGGAGGTAGACGAGGGCCGAGTAGTAGCGGCCGTACTCGTCCTGGCGCAGGTACAGGCGCAGCCGGCGGCGCTCCTGGAGGTACAGCACCGAGGTGACGATCGACTGCAGTTCGGCGACCGGGGTCTGGAACAGCTCGTCGCGCGGGTAGGTCTCGAGGATCTGCAGCAGGTCGCGGCCGTCGTGGCTGTTGGGCGAGAAGCCGGCGCGCTCGAGGACCTCCTCGACCTTGCGGCGGATGACCGGAACGCGCCGTACCGATTCGGTGTAGGCGGCGGAGGAGAACAGACCGAGGAAGCGGCGCTCGCCGATCACCTCGCCGTTCTCGTCGAACTTCTTGACGCCGATGTAGTCCAGGTAGGACGGCCGGTGCACGGTGGCCCGGCTGTTGGCCTTGGTCAGCACCAGCAGCTTGTGCTCGCGGGCCTTGGCGCGGGCGTCGGCGGGCAGCCGCTCGAAGGACGGGCTGACCGGGTGGCTGTCGTCGCCGCCGTGCTGCGGGTCCGATCGCAGTATGCCGAGCCCGGTGCCGGGCACGGCGGCCAGGGAGTCGTCCTCGCGCAGCCGGTACTCGCGGTAGCCGAGGAAGGTGAAGTGGTCGGCGGACAGCCAGTGCAGCAGCTCCCGGGCCTCCTCGACCTGCTGCTCGGGCAGGTCGGCGGGGACGGGCTCGTCGGGCAGCGCGTCGGCGAGCCGGGTGGCCGCGTCGCGCATCTTCTCCCAGTCCTCGACGGCCTCCCGGACGTCGGAGAGCACCCGCAGCAGATCGGCGGTGATCTGCTTGAGGTCGGCGCGGTCGGTCTCGCGGTCGATCTCGACGTGGATCCAGGACTCGATGTGCGCGTCGTGCGGCAGCGGGGCGCCCGGCTGCCTGGCGGGCAGCACCTCGATCAGCTTGCCGGTGAGGTCCCGGCGGACCACGAACTGCGGGTGGATGACGACATGGATGCCGCGGCCCTGCCGGGTCAGCTCGTTCGTCACGGAGTCGACGAGGAAGGGCATGTCGTCGGTGACGACCTCGACGACGGAGTGGCTGCAGGTCCAGCCGTTCTCCTCGACGGTCGGGGTGTGCACCCGCACATTGGCCGTGCCCTGGGGGCGGTTCTCGGCCAGCCGGTAGTGCGAGAAGGCGGCTCCGAAGACGTCGACCGGGTCGCGGTCGACGAGGTCCTCCGGGGCGGTGTGCAGGTAGTAGCGCTGGAGGAAGGCGTGCACGGATTCCCGGTCCGGGGTGTCCTCGCCCTTGGGCCCGGTCGGAAGGTGCCCCCCGACCGGACTGTTCTCAGCTACCCGAGCGGCCCTCTCGAGCAACTCGGCCTTGGCTTCGTCCAGCTTGGTCTGCATTGTCCTCTGGCTCCTGTCGCGCGCCGTTGCGTGACGTTGAAGGAAGTACGGTCTCTTCCTGTTCGGCCCAACGCCTCGGCCCGGGGTGTCCGGTCCACTTCGACGCTATGCCGCCAGGTGAGATGAGCGGGGGGATGTCAGCCGACTTCGACGCGTCCGACGGGTGTGACGCTGCTCTCGGCCGCGTCGCCGCCCGGGACCGACGCGGCGTCCCAGGGGCCGTCGAGGCCCCTTCCCGCCCGCGAGGACCAGCGACGGCCGCCCGGTCACGGAGGTGTTCCGTGCTCACCGGGCGCACAGCGGAGGCGACGGCGCCCCCGCGAACTATCGCGCTGATCACGCCACAAGGCTATCGCTCCCGACGGGTGCCCCGTCATGAGCCGTATGTGTACAAAACCGGGGGTGGAACTTTGACGTTCTGCACAGCAGCGGCGGCGCCGGGCACCGCGTAAGGGAGGCGGAGGGGGCCACGCCGCCGGACGCGGCCTGCGCCGCCGGGCGCGGGCCTACGCCGCCAGGCGCTCCGCCAGCTCGACCGCCTCCGTGAGGGTGTCCACCACGGGTGCGCCGGCCCCCTCCAGGCTGGCGCGGCTGTGCGAGCCGCCGCTGTAGAGCACGGCCGCGGCCCCCGCGTACCGGGCGGCCAGCGCGTCGTCCGCGGCGTCCCCGATCACCACCGTGCGCTCCGGGCGCACCGTCGCGGCCAGCGCGCCGAGGTGGCGCACCATGTGCTCGGCCTTGCTGCCGCCGGACGGGCCGGTCCGCCCGTCGACGCGTATGAAGTGGGCCTCGATCCCGAAGCCGCGGACCAGCGGGACCAGGTCCGTGTGCCCGTACATGCTCAGGAGGGACTGGCTGTGCCCGGCGGAGGTCCACGCGGCGAGCAGCTCCGCCGCTCCCTCGGTCAGTCCGCAGCGGACCCGGTGCTCGGCGTAGTACCGGTGGAAGACCTCGTCCATGGAGGTCCACTCGGCCTCGGTGGGCAGCCGCCCGAGCAGCCGCTCGTAGAACTTCGGCACCGGCACGCAGTACAGCGCGCGGTACTGCTCCAGCGTGATCGGCTCCAGGCCGAGCTCGGCGAACGCCGCGTTCGTCGCGCCGACGACGGCGTCGTTGTCGTGGAACAGCGTGCCGTTCCAGTCCCAGACGATGTGCGCCCCTGACTGCTTCCCCATGCCGGAAAACGTACCCGCCGCCACTGACAATCAGCTGCCCTCGCCCAGTCCCACCAGGTTCGGGATCTCCTGCGTGGCGTACCAGAGCAGCTCGTGGTCCTCGGCGCCGTCCACCACGAACTGCGCGTCGTCGTCCCCCGCGTCCGCCGCCCCGAGCGCCTGTGCCGCCGCGGTGACGTCCGCCTCGGCGTCCCCGGAGTCGACGTGCACCGCCGCCGCCCTGGACAGCGCCACCGTCCCGGTCACCCGGACCTCGCCGAGCGCGGCCGGGTCCAGCCCGCGGTCGGGGTCGGCCACCGCCGCCCCGTCCGGCACGTCCGCGGCGACGACGACCCTGCGCCGGGGCGCGCCCGGATCGGCCGCCAGCAGCCGCAGCGAGGCCAGCGCGGCCCGGCTGAGCGCGGCGTACTCCAGCTCCTCGATGTCATCGGAGAGGTACCACTCGCGCAGGGCGGGCGTGACGGCGTACGCGACGAACGGTCCCGCCCCCAGCTCGCCCGCCTTGTACGCCTCGGCGAGACCGGGGAGGGTCAGGGGGACGTAGACGCGCATGGCTGGCCGCTTTCTTGGTCGGAAGGCTCCGCGAGGCTCCGGGAGACAGCCGGACCACGGCCGGCGGCGCTCGGCGCGTCGGTCCCACGGCTCCCGGGGCGGCCTCAAGGATACGTGCGGGCGTCCCCTTTCGGGTCCCCGGCCGCACCCTCCGACGCGTCCACCGCATGCCCCGCTCCTCACCCGGCGCACCCGCCCGATCCCGGGGTCCGGGGACCGCACGATCACACGGATAGGTGAACTTCCCCGCCGCCCCGACCCGGAACCGGCCTTCCTTGCCGCGGCCGGCGCGGGGCCCGTAGAAGAGGCCCAGCAGGAAGTTACTGCCCGGTAGAACCCGGCCGACACCGAAACGGGGACCCCCATGAACAAGGTCATGACCAGGACGCAGCGCCGCACCGGCAGCCGCCCGCCGGGCCGCGGCGACACCCGCCGCCCGGGCACCGCCCCGCCCCGCACACCGGGCGGCCCCCGCCCCCGGCCACGGGGCGGCGACCACCGTCCGGGACCGTCGGGCGGTCACCGCCCCGCGGCCGGCGCCTCCGCGCCCGGCGGCGCAGGTGCCGCCCCCTCGGGGCCCGTCGTCTCCCGGCCGGCGACGCTGCCCCTCACCACGGACGTCTTCGCCGACCGGCTCCTCGCCGTGCTCAGCGGGCAGAAACCCGTGCACTGGATGCTCCGCCACACCGCGGGCCGGGCCTACGACGAACTGGCACGGCTGGCCGAACGGGGCCCGCTGCGGGCCCGCGGCACACGTCCCGTCGTACGCGACATCGGCTACTACGAGCCGCGCCCCGGCGCCCTGGAGGCCTTCGCCCGGATCGGCGCGGGCGAGCAGCTGCGGGCGATGGCGTTCCGCCTGGAACTGGGCCGCGACCTGCGCTGGCGCTGCACCGCCGTGGGGCGGGGGGGGCCCCCCCCCCCCCGCCCCCGCGCCCCCCCCCCCCCCCCCCGCCCCCCCCCGCGCCCCCCCCGCGGGCCACCCCCCCCCGGCCGCCCGACACCACGCCCCGCCCCGGCCC
>NZ_JBJDQT010000021.1:128457-150637 GCF_044903565.1 Streptomyces sp. NPDC004065
GCTCCCCCCGGGGGGGGGGGGGCGCCCGGGCGGGGGGGGTGGGGTTCCCGGGTCACTGGGGCCCGCACGGGGGGGGGGAGGGGGGGGCCCCCCCCCCCCCCCCCCCCGCCGCGACGACTGACCCCCGGCCGGCACGGACCGGCTCCACGCGGGCGTGCAACCCGCACGGGGACGACTGACCACTGGCCCGGCCCGGACCGGCACGGGTCCACGGGGACGCGGGACCCGCACGGGTACGGCCCCGCAGGGGACGGCCGGCTCCACGCGGACGCCGGACCCGCACGGCTACGCCCCGCACGACTCCACGCGGGCGTGAAACCCGCACGGGTACGGACCCACAGGGGACGGCCGGCTCCACGCGGACGCCGGACCCGTACGGCTACGCCCCGCACGACTCCACGCGGGCGTGAAACCCGCACGGGTACGGACCCACAGGGGACGGCCGGCTCCACGCGGACGCCGGACCCGTACGGCTACGCCCCGCACGACTCCACGCGGGCGTGAAACCCGCACGGGTACCGACCCGCACGGCACCCCGCACAGCTCCACGTGGACGCGGGTCCCGCACGGGTACAGCCCCCGCACGGCTCCACGCGGGCGTGAAACCCGCACGGGTACGGTCCCGCACGGCTCGACGCGGACGAGAGAGACCCGCACGGGTACGGCCGGCCCGGCGCGGGACCCCGCACGGGGCCGTGCCCGCACGGACGCAGGCCCCGCGCGGCGGGGCCGCCCCAGCCGGCGGATCGGCGGTTCCGACCGGCACCGCGGAGAGGCCGCCAACGGCCTGAGGGCGCCGCCACGGTCCCCTGCGGGCGCGACGGCCGACGGCCGCCGCCTGCGCCGGGCGCGTACCGGCCGATGCCGTCGCCTGTGCCCACACGGGCGTACCGGCCGATGCGGACCGCACCGGCCAGGGGACGCCACCTCGGCCGACGGCGGCGCACCAGCGGATGCGGGCGCACGCCCGACGCTGCCGACGCGGGCAGGGCCTCGGCCACCGCTGCCGACGCAAGCGCCGCTGCCGACCCGGCCGCGGGGCGGGCGGGCGCAGTCACCGGCGCGCCGGTGACGTGGAAGGGCCGGGCACCCCCAAGGTGCCCGGCCCCACCCTCCGGTCGGCTGCCGCCGCTCAGCTCCCGCGCGGCGGCAGCCGGCCGTCACTTCCTGCGGCGACGCCCCGCCTTGGCCTGCTTGCGGCGCTCCGCGCGCGTGAGGCCGTCGGACTCGGAGCGGACCGGCTCGTCGTCGGCGACGAAGTCACCCTCGACGACACCGCCCTCGCCGTCCACCGTCGGCGCGGAGAAGTGCAGCTCACGCCGCTGCGGAGCGTCCAGGCCCTTGGCCCGGATCTCGGGACGCGCGCCCGCCTGCGCGGGCACCGCGTCGTGCTTCTCCAGGTCGGCCACCGGCTTGGTGTCCTCGACCGGAACCTCCTCGACCTGCTGCTCGACCTGGACCTCCAGGTTGAACAGGTAGCCGACGGACTCCTCCTTGATGCCCTCCATCATCGCGGTGAACATGTCGAAGCCCTCGCGCTGGTACTCGACCAGCGGGTCCTTCTGCGCCATCGCGCGCAGGCCGATGCCCTCCTGGAGGTAGTCCATCTCGTAGAGGTGCTCGCGCCACTTGCGGTCCAGGACCGACAGCACGACCCGGCGCTCCAGCTCGCGCATGATCTCGGAGCCGAGCTGCGCCTCGCGTGCCTCGTACTGCTCGCGGATGTCCTCCTTGATGGAGTCGCTGATGAACTCCGCCGTCAGGCCCGCGCGGTCGCCCGCCGCCTCCTCCAGCTCCTCGATGGTGACCTTCACCGGGTACAGCTGCCGGAAGGCGCCCCACAGCCGGTCGAGGTCCCAGTCCTCCGGGAAGCCCTCGGCGGTCTCCGCCTGGACGTAGGCGTCGATGGTGTCGTCCATGAAGTGCTGCACCTGCTCCTGCAGGTCCTCGCCCTCCAGGACGCGGCGCCGCTCGCCGTAGATGACCTCGCGCTGGCGGTTGAGGACCTCGTCGTACTTCAGGACGTTCTTGCGGGTCTCGAAGTTCTGCTGCTCGACCTGCGACTGGGCGGAGGCGATGGCGCGCGTGACCATCTTGTTCTCGATCGGCACGTCGTCCGGGACGTTCGCCATCGACATCACGCGCTCGACCATCTGCGCCTTGAACAGACGCATCAGGTCGTCGCCGAGGGAGAGGTAGAACCGGGACTCGCCGGGGTCGCCCTGGCGACCGGAGCGGCCGCGCAGCTGGTTGTCGATACGGCGCGACTCGTGCCGCTCGGTGCCCAGCACGTAGAGGCCGCCCAGCTTCTCGACCTCCTCCTTCTCGGCCTTGACCGCCTCCTCCGCGCGCCGCAGCGCCTCGGGCAGGGCCGCGGCCCACTCCTCGATGTGCTCCTCGGGGTCGAGGCCGCGCTGGCGCAGCTCCGCCTCGGCGAGGTCCTCGGGGTTGCCGCCGAGCTTGATGTCCGTACCGCGGCCGGCCATGTTCGTCGCCACGGTCACCGCGCCCTTGCGGCCGGCCTGGGCGACGATCGACGCCTCGCGCTCGTGGTGCTTGGCGTTGAGCACCTCGTGCTGGATGCCGCGCTTGCTCAGCTGCTGCGAGAGGTACTCCGACTTCTCGACGGAGGTCGTGCCGACGAGGATCGGCTGGCCCTTCTCGTGCTTCTCCGCGATGTCGTCGACGACCGCCTCGAACTTGGCGACCTCAGTGCGGTAGATCAGGTCCGACTGGTCCTTGCGGATCATCGGCTTGTTGGTCGGGATCGGGACCACGCCGAGCTTGTAGATCTGGTGGAACTCGGCGGCCTCGGTCATCGCCGTACCGGTCATGCCGGAGAGCTTGTTGTAGAGGCGGAAGAAGTTCTGCAGGGTGATCGTGGCGAGCGTCTGGTTCTCGTCCTTGATGTCCACCCCTTCCTTCGCCTCGATCGCCTGGTGCATGCCCTCGTTGTAGCGGCGGCCGGCGAGGATACGGCCGGTGTGCTCGTCGACGATCATGACCTCGCCGTCGATGACGACGTAGTCCTTGTCGCGCTTGAAGAGCTCCTTGGCCTTGATGGCGTTGTTGAGGTAGCCGACCAGCGGGGTGTTCACCGACTCGTACAGGTTGTCGATGCCCAGCCAGTCCTCGACCTTGGAGACGCCGGCCTCGTGGATGGCGACCGTGCGCTTCTTCTCGTCGACGTCGTAGTCGCCGGTCTCCTCGATGCCCTTGAGCGGGTTGCCCGCCTCGCCCCGCTTCAGACGCGTGACCAGCTTGGCGAAGTCGCCGTACCACTTGGTGGCCTGGTCGGCGGGGCCGGAGATGATCAGCGGTGTACGGGCCTCGTCGACGAGGATCGAGTCGACCTCGTCGACGATGGCGAAGTTGTGGCCGCGCTGGACCAGCTCGTCCTTCGACCAGGCCATGTTGTCGCGCAGGTAGTCGAAGCCGAACTCGTTGTTCGTGCCGTAGGTGATGTCGCAGGCGTACTGCTCGCGGCGCTGGGCCGGGGTCATGTTGGCCAGGATGCAGCCGACCGACAGGCCCAGGAACTTGTGGACGCGGCCCATCATCTCCGAGTCGCGCTCGGCCAGGTAGTCGTTGACCGTGACGATGTGGACGCCGTCTCCGGACAGGGCGTTCAGATACGCGGGCAGGGTGCCGACGAGCGTCTTGCCCTCACCGGTCTTCATCTCCGCCACATAGCCCATGTGCAGCGCGGCGCCGCCCATCATCTGGACGTCGTAGTGACGCTGGCCGAGGACGCGCTTGGCCGCCTCGCGCACCGTGGCGAACGCCTCCGGCAGCAGGTCGTCCAGGCTCTCGCCGTCGGCGTACCGCTGCTTGTACTCATCGGTGAGGGCCCGCAGCTCGGCGTCGGAGAGGTCGACGAAGTCCTCTTCGATGGAGTTGACCTGGTCCGCGATGCGGTGCAGCTTGCGCAGGATCTTGCCTTCGCCTGCACGCATGATCTTCGAGAGGACGGACACGGGGGTTGGTCTCCTTGCCGGTCGGGCCTGGGACGGTCGGTTTCCATTTGACTGACTGAGCAACGGCCATCGTATGCGAGGACACGGCCAAGCCGGGAGGGCCTGCCGTGGCGGCTCCCGTCCGCATCGGGTCGTCGCCCCTACAGGGGACAACGGACGGGGGCCGCCGATGGTGCCGCGCCGCGGTCACGAATTGCGCGAAACGTGACCGCCCCCTCACCCGGCGCGAAAAGGAATGGCGCCCCTCGCGGCCGCCGCGCAGAATCGGCCGATGGAACCCGTCACGCTCACCACCGACCGTCTGCTGCTGCGCACGGTGGGTCCCCAGGACACCGACGCGGTGTACGCCGCCGCGCAGGACCCGGAGATCCAGCGCTGGACCACCGTGCCCTCGCCCTACCACTACGAGCACGCGCAGAGCTTCACCGGGCAGCTGGTCCCGGAGGGCTGGGCCGACGGCTCCATGTTCACGTTCGGCCTGTTCCTGCCCGGCGGGGACCTGGTGGGCATGCTCGGGATCACCATGCGCTCCCTCGGCGAGGCGGAGATCGGCTACTGGTGCACCAAGGAGCACCGGGGCAACGGCTACGTCACCGAGGCCGCCCGCGCCGCCGCCCGCTGGGCCTTCACCGACGTGGCCGTCGACCGGCTGGAGTGGCGCGCCGAGGTCGGCAACCACGCCTCGCGCGCGGTGGCCGAGCGGCTGGGCTTCACCCTGGAGGGCACCCTGCGCTCCGCCCTCAACAACAACGGCGTCCGGCGGGACTGCTGGGTGGGCTCCCTGCTCCCCTCCGACCTGGAACTGCCCTCCACGGCCCCCTACCTCCCCGCACCCGCCCGATCCGCGGCCGACCCCTCCGCAGCCGCCCGGTCCGCATCCGGCCGATCCGCATCCGGCCGATCCGCGGCCGACCGATCCGCGGCCGACCGATCCGCGGCCGGCCGATCCGCGGCCGACCGGTAGCCGCCGGGCACCGGGACCGGGGGCGGGCCGGGGCGCGCGCGGCCGGGGGCCCGGGGGCCGGGACGCCCGGAAGCCCAGAGACCTGGAAGCCCGAGGAGCCCGGAGACCCCGAGGCCCGGGAAGCCGACAGACCCGGAAGCCCCGAGACCCGGAGGCCGGGGGCCCGGAAGCCGGGAGGCCGGCAGCCCCGGGAGGCCCAGGGCCTGGAGGCCGGGAGACCGGGAGGCCTGGGGCCGGGACGCCCAGAGACCCGGAAGCCCGGGAGCCCGGAAGGCCAGAGGCCCGGGGGCCTGGAAGTCGGAGGCCGGGAGGCCCAGAGACCCGGGAGCCCCGAGACCCGGAGGCCGGGAGGACCGGAAGTCGGGCGGCCCAGAGCCCCGGAGGCCGGGAGGACCGGAAGCCGGGGTCCGGAGGCCGGGAGGCCGGGAGGCCCGGAGACCCGGAGGGCCGGAGGCCGAAAGGCCTCCCGGCCGGACCGGCGCGCGTTGTCAGTGGCAGCGCCTATCGTGCCCAGCATGACGACCGCTCCGCGTCCCACCACCGACCTCACGGCGGACGAAGCCCGCCGCATCGCGTTGCGCGCCCAGGGGCTGCTGGGCGCCCCGGACCGCAGGTCCGGAGTCCGCGGCGTCCTGCGGCACCTCGGCGCGGTCCAGCTGGACACCATCTCGGTCCTGGCCCGCTCCCACGAGCTCATCCCCTACGCCCGCCTCGGCGCCGTAGGGCGCGCGACGGTCGAGGACGCCTACTGGAAGGACACCCACGCCTTCGAGTACTGGTCGCACGCCGCGTGCATCCTCCCCATCGAGGAGTGGCCGCACTTCGCCTTCCGCCGCCGCGCCTACCGCAACCGCCCGCACTGGAACCACGAACTGCCCGACGGCGCCTACGACCGCGTCGTCAAGCAGCTGCGCGCCGAAGGCCCGCTGACCGCCACGGAGTTGGGCGGCGCCAAGCGGACCAGCGAGTGGTGGGACTGGTCCGGCGAGAAGGTGGCCGTCGAGCGCGCCCTGATGTACGGCGAGGTGGTCTGCGTGGAACGCCGCGGCTGGAAGCGCGTCTACGACCTCGCCGAGCGCGCGGTCCCCGCCGAGCTGCTGCACGACGAACTGGACGACGCCGAATGCGTGCGCCGCCTGGTCCGGCTGGCCGGCCAGGCCCTCGGCGTGGGCACACGCGCCGACATCGCCGACTACCACCGCCTCAAGGGCGAGCAGGTCGACGCGGTCATAGCGGACTCCGGCCTGGTCCCGGTCACGGTCGAGGGCTGGGGCAGGCCGGCCTGGGCGGACCCGGCGGCGCTTGCGACGCCCCCGCGCGGCCGTCACCGCACCACGCTGCTGTCCCCCTTCGACTCACTGATCTGGGAACGCGCCCGCACCGAGCGCATCTTCGGCTTCACCCACCGCCTGGAGGCCTACGTCCCCAAGCCCAAGCGCGTCTACGGCTACTTCGCGATGCCGGTGCTCGCCGGCGGCCGTCTCGTCGGCCGGGTCGACCCCGCACGGGCGGGCCGCACCCTGGTGGCCAGGCAGGTCACGCTGGACGGCGCCAGGGCCGTGCCCGCGGTCGCACAGGCGCTGCTCGAGGCGGCGAGCTGGGTGGACTGCACGGACGTACGGGTCGAACGGGTGGACGTCCCCGAGCTGCGCGAGGCCCTCGTCCGGGAACTGGCCCGCGCGACCGGCTGACCCGGCCGCCAGGGATCAGCGGCCGGCGGATCAGCGGCCGGCCGTCAGCGGATCTCGAGGATCTTCTCCCGCATCGCGTACACCACCGCCTCCATCCTGGAGTGCAGCTGAAGCTTCTCCAGGATGTTGCGGACGTGGTTCTTCACCGTGTTCTCGGAGATGAACAGCTCCTTGGCGATGTCCCGGTTGTTCATGCCCGTGGCGACGAGCTTGAGGACTTCCAGCTCCCGGTCGGTCAGCCGGGGGGCGGGCACGAGACGGCGCTCGTCGGTCCGCTGGATCATCGACTTGAACTCGGTCAGCAGCTTGGAGGCCATCGACGGGCTGATCTGCGACTGGCCGTCGGCCACCGCCCGGATGGCGGTGGCCACCTCGTCGGTGGAGATCTCCTTCAGGAGGTAGCCGGTCGCGCCCGCCTTGATGGCGTCGTAGAGGTCGGCCTCCTCGTCGCTTATCGTCAGCATGATGATCTTGGCGCTGGGTGCGACCTCCTTGATGGAGGTGCACGCCTCGATGCCCCCGCGCCGGGGCATCCGCACATCCATCAGCACGATGTCGGGCAGCAGGTCGGCGGCCTTGTCGACGGCCTCGGCGCCGTCGCCCGCCTCGCCCACGACCTGGATGTCCTCCTCGGCGGCGAGCACGATCTCCAGTCCGCGACGGAAGAGCGCGTGGTCGTCCACGACAAGGACTCTGATCGGCTCCTTGCGTGGGGTGCCCGCCTCCGGGCCCATGCCGGCGACGCCGTCGTCGGCGTCCTCGTCGCGCATCGGTCCGAAGCTGTCCGCCATCGTGTTCCTCCCCCTGAGGCTGTGGCCTGGTCTGTCGTGCCGTGGCCAACCCGAGGCAACGGCCCATCGGTTGAGCCGTTGCCGCCATGATTCCATGTCCGGCCGGCACTGCGGTGTCCCAGCGGTGCGCCGGGGGTCGCACACCGGTGCCCCTGGGGGCGCACACGCGCTCCAGGGGCACCGGCTCAGCTGTCGGCCGGGTGGGTCAGCCGCCCAGCGTGCCGCCCGCCTCGGGAGAGTGCGTCTGGGTGACCATGGTGTCCGTCCTGAGGTGGATCACGCCGTAGTCGTAGGCGTGGCGCCGGTAGACGACGCTCGGTTCCTTCGTCTCGGAGTCGACGAACAGATAGAAGTCGTGCCCGACCAGCTCCATCTCGTACAGGGCCTGGTCGAGGGTCATGGGGGAGGCGACGTGGGTCTTCTCGCGGACGACGAGGGGGCCGTCCCCCTGCACCTCGAGCGAGCCGACCTTCTTGGTGGGCACCTGGCCCGTTTCCGCGTCCGGGGTGGCCGTGCCGCCGCCCAGCGTGGCCACGCCCGGCACGTGGTCGGGTACCTCCGCCGCCGAGATCCGGCGCGTGCCGCGCCGCGAGAAACGCTTGTCGTGCTGCTTGCGCAGCCGGGCTCCCAGCTTCTCCGCCGCCAGGTCGAGTGCCGCGTACGGATCGCTGGCCGCTGCCTCTGCCCGGATCACCGGACCGCGGGAGCGGAGCGTGATCTCCACTCGGTCACAGCGGTCGGCCTGTCGGGGGTTGGGCTCCTTGGACACCTCGACGTCGAGGCTGATCACCTTGCCATCGAGCTTCTGGATCTTCTCCAGGTTCAGCTTCTCGGCCACGTGCTTCCGGAACCGCTCGGGCACCTCGGTCTTGCGGCCCTTGACGACGATGTCCACGCAGAACTCCGTTCCCGGATCGCTCCGCTCTCGGGCGGAGCATCTCCCTTTTGCACCCGGTTCCGGTGAGCACCGGAACCTCGGACTCGGTGACGTCCACCTCCTCCTCCCCCGTGGGCGAGATCTCCACCCGGCCGGCCCGGGTGATTCCGCATAACCCAGGGCACGGCATTCGGATTTGAGGGGTATGGCCTGCGCCTTTCCCTCACAACCGAACATATCTCGCTCGGACGGATGACGTCACCCTCTACTGCCGCGTACCTCCGTTCAGGTGAATTGACCCTCTCATTACCTGCAACGACGCAAGATCTCGATCAGTTCCAGTTCATTTCGAAGGAATCCGGTGACGCCGCCACGACGGCCGCGCGGATCATGTCACCGCTTCCGAACGCACCCGCCAATTCCGATGCGCCATACACCGGGTTCCCCTCCTCCCGGTTTGATCCCGGCTTCCGTTCCCCCATCCCTTCCCGGGTCCGCGCCCGGTACACAGCCGCGTACCCGGCCGGCGCCGTCCTGCCCCCCGCCACCGTCGACATTCCGCCTCCGGCCGCCGTGGTCGTCATTCCCGCCACCGCCCCTGCGCGCACCGCACGGATCACCGCGCGGGCCGCCTCCGTCAGGGAGGCGCCGGTCGTCATGAGGTCGTCGACGACCACGACCGGCCCGGCCGACAGCAGCCGTGCGCCACCGGGCACAACCTGAAGCGCACCCGCCAGGTTCGCCAGCCGCTGCCGGGAGTCCAGCCCGGACTGGTCCGCCACGGCACGCCGCTGCCGCAGCACCGCGAGCACCCGCGCGGGCCGGCCGCACCGCCGCAGCTCACCGGCGGCCGCGAGGGCGATCCGCCGCACCGGATCATGCCCGCGCGCCCGCACCGCCCGACGGGCCGAAGGCACGGGAACGAGCAGCACGGGCCCGCCCCCGCCCCCTCCCCCACCCCCGTCCCACCCGCTCCTCCACCCTGTTCCTGGTCCTGCTCCCTGCTCCGCCCCCGGTTCCCTCCCCAGCTCCGGTTCATCCGCCCTCGACGGGCTCGTCAGCGGCCGGACCCCGGCAGCCGGCCGTGCCCACGCCGCCCGCCGCTCCACGTCCGCCAGCGCGGCCCGCACCGCGCCGGCCAGAGCGGTCCCCAGCGGAGCCGCCAGGGCCAGCGCGCCACGCTCCTTGTGGGCGAGGAGGGCGGCCCTCACCTCGTCCGTGTAGGGAGCCGCCGCGTACACCGCCGGAAGGCCGGCCGGCTCCGGCACCGGCCGCACCCGCCGCGGAGCACGGCCGCTCAGGGCGTCACGGCACCGTGGACAGAGCACCGCGCGCGGCCTGCCGCAGCCAGCGCACTCCGCCGGCAGTACCAGGTCGGTCAGGTCCCGCCACCACCCGCGCATGGCCACCACTGTGCCCAAGGCCCGCCGTCCCGGACACCCCTGTGGAAAACGTCCTGTGGACAACACACCGCGGCGGACGACCCCGCCAGCGGGAGACCCCGCGCGCAGGTCCGGGCCACCGGCACACTCTGCCTACCCGGCCCACCGCTCACCCGACTCGCACGGCCCACCTGGCTCACCCGGCTCACCGCTGCCCCGGGCACCGGCCACCAGCCTCCGGCCGACCCGACCGATCAGGCCGACCAGCCCGACCGACCCCAACGACCCGACCGACCAGGCCGACCAGACCGACCGCCCCGACGGGACCGGCCGGGCTCACCCGGGATAGACCGGCGCCGACCCTTCCTTGACCACCTTCTGCCACTGCGCCCCGGTCGGCAGACGGACGATCCCGTCCTCCGAGTACGCCACCAGCGGCAGCCGCTCGTCGTCCGACGCGGCGATCGACTGCACCCCGGTGAGCGCGGCCGGCGCCGGCCCCTCGGGTGTGGACCCGTCGACCTGGGCGTACCGCATCGTCTGCACGCCGTCGTGCTCGCGTCCGGCCACCACGAGCCGGCTGTCGCCCGCCCACGACATGGCCGAGACGTCCTCGAGCTCCGGCGCGGCGGGACGCAGTTCGAGCACCGAGACCACCGGCTGCTCCCCGGCCTTCTCCTCGCGTTCGATCCGTCCGACGAGCAGGGACCGGTTGCCGTCCTTGCGCTGCACGACCAGCGCGATCCGGACACCGTCCGCGGCCACCCGCACCGCGTTCACCCGCCCGTCGAGCCCGGGAACGCGCGCCTCGATCGGCCGGCCCGTGCCCTGCTCCAGCACCAGCAGCCGCGGCCGGGCCGGGTCGCGGTCGGCCACCCACAGGTCACCACGCGCGTCCCAACTGGGCGCCGTCAGCCGGTCGTTCTCGGTCTTGCCCGCGCTCTGCAGCACCGGGGCGTCGAGCGGCCCTCCCGTCACCAGCGACCCGACGTACAGCGACTTGCGGTCGATGCCCACGGCCGCGGCGGTGTGCTCGTCCCACGAGACGGCCGCCGCCCTGACCCGCTGGACGCCCTCGCCCAGCGCCCCCGGCACCGGTTCCACGGCCGCCGCGGTGCCGGAGCCGGGAATCCGCACCAGCCGGTGCTTGTCGTCCACGAAGTACAGGTACTCCGGCCGCTTCACCGATCCGCGCGCGGCGACCGCGACGGCCCGTTCCTCGTCGAGGCTGCACAGCGTGCTGCCGTCGGCTCGCTGCAGTTCGACCGTGTCCACGGTCGGCGTCAGGCTCTGCAGGGTGAACAGCAGCTGCGTCGCCATCTCCGTGCACTGCCGGCGTCCGGCGCGGGACGCCTTCTCGTTCAGCGGCACGGTCAGTCTGTTCTGGTCGTCCGGCGTCAGCGCGACGACTCCCCGGCGCAGTGCCGTGCCGGTCGGGAAGCTCGACCGGACGACGGGTCGCAGCCAGCGCGTGGGCCCGCTCAGCAGCGAGCGCACCATCCGCGTCATCGCGTCCACCCGCCGCCGTACGTAGACGGGTTCGGCGACGGCCGTCGCCGGACCGGCCGCGGTCGCGGTCGCGCCGGTGGGGACGTTGGACGCGAAGTAGTACTTGTTGACGGACATGTAGTTGCGCTGGAAGTCGGACTGGCCCATGACCACGCCCTGCGGGAGCGCGTCGATGCGCCACTGCCGTGACTTCCGGTCCCGCACCAGGTGCACCGACTGACCGTACCGGCCGTCGAGCGGCGTGTAGGACTGCTGGTCGTCCACCCGGGCCACCTTGTTGCCGGTCAGCGTGAACGCGTATTCGTCGGTGTCGTCGTGGCCCGTCGTGCGGTCGACCTGGATGTCGGGTCCGCTGGCGAGCACGGTCGTGGACGACTCCGGCCGCCACTGCCGTGAGGCGGCACCGGTCAGATACTGCCGGGCCGTCGCGTACGTGGGGTCGTCGCTGGTCAGGGCCTCCAGGAAGCCCTGCACGATCTCCGCCGGCGAGGCGTCCTCGGCGGGCGGCATGGCGAACACGCGGACCTCGGTGTCCTGGCGCGGGGTGGACTCCACGTCCCGCAGGTCCCCGCCGTCGGGCATGGTGGCGCAGCCCGCCAGCAGTACGATCCCGCAGGCGGCGAGCGCCACCGCGCGCATCGGCCGCCGCCGCGCGCCCCCCTCGCGGTCAGCGCCCACGAAATGCCTCCCCTTGCTCGCGTGTCTCCCGCGTCCCGGCTCCCTCCGGGGTCACGGGGTCCGCCGTCTCGTACCCGGCTCCGTCCAGCGTCTCCTGCGTCGTCTGCCGGGGCATCGCAGCCGGTGCCGTCCCGGACTCCGGTGACAGTTCCCCGGCGGTTGCGGGGGTCCCGGCGGTGGCCCACCGCGTTTCCGTGGCGGCCGCCCCGGAAAGCTGTACGGCCTCCACGACAGACCCGGCACCCGCCACAGGCCCGGCACCCGAGGCCTCCGCCGAACCCGAGGCGTCCGAGGTGTCCGCCGCGCTGCCGCAGGCGTCCCCCGTGCCGGAGGAGTCCGCCGCGCTGCCCGCGGCGCTCGGCGTGCTCAACGCGCTCGGCGCGCTCGGCGCGCTCGGCGCGCTCGACGTGTCCGAGAGGGCCGGCGCGGACGGCCCGGAAGGCCGTGCGGCGGCGTTCGGGGCGGGCCGGGACACCACACGGGCGCCGCTGCCGGGCAGTGCCGTCGGGTCGGCCGTGGGGGGCGCCGTGGCCTGCCTGGGCACGATGGGGTGCCGCGACGGCGCCGTCCCCGGCTCGCCGGCCGGCTGCACGGGCACGGTGGCCCGCTTGCCGCCGTCGTGCGACGGGCCGGCGTCGCCGGGGCCGCGGTTGCGGCGGGAGTCCATCGGCTCCAGCGGGATCGGGGAGCCCCTCAACGGCTCGTCCGCGGTCCTGGGCAGCGTCAGCCGGAACTGGGAGCCGCCGCCCGGCTCGCCCCACGCCTGCAGCCAGCCGCCGTGCAGCCGGGCGTCCTCCAGGGCGATCGACAGCCCCAGACCCGTACCGCCGGTGGTGCGCGCGCGTGCCGGGTCGGCCCGCCAGAAGCGGCTGAAGACGCGGGTCGCCTCGCCCGGCTTGAGCCCGACGCCGTAGTCGCGCACCGCGACGGCGACCGCGCCGCCCGCCGACGCCAGCTTGACCACCACGTCCTTGCCCTCGCCGTGCTCCACGGCGTTGACGACGAGGTTGCGCAGCACGCGCTCCACGCGCCGTGCGTCGGCCTCGGCGACGACGGGCTGCTGGTCGCCGACGACGCGGATACGGGTGCCCTTGCGCTCGGCGAGCGGCTCGGCGCCGCTGACGACCCGGCGCACGACGTCCCTCAGGTCGATCGGCTCGGCCTCGAGGGCCGCGGCGCCCGCGTCGAAGCGGCTGATCTCCAGCAGGTCCGCCAGCAGCGACTCGAACCGGTCGAGCTGGTCGGCGAGCAGCTCCGCGGACCGCGCGGTGACCGGGTCGAAGTCCTCCCGTGCCTCGTGGATGACGTCGGCGGCCATCCGCACGGTGGTCAGCGGTGTGCGCAGTTCGTGGGAGACGTCGGAGACGAACCGCCGCTGCATCCGCGACAGGTCCTCCAGCTGTGAGATCTTCAGCTGCAGGTTCTGCGCCATCTTGTTGAAGGCCTCGCCGAGCCGCGCGATGTCGTCCTCGCCGGTGACCTTCATCCGCTCCTGCAGCCGTCCGGCGGACAGCCGCTCGGCGACCCCGGCGGCCATCCGCACCGGGGTGACGACCTGCCGCACCACCAGCCACGCGATCGCCCCGAGCAGGACGACGACGAACAGTCCCGCGGTCGCCAGCGTCCCCTTGACCAGGCTCAGCGACTTCTCCTCCTGGCTGAGCGGGAAGAGGTAGTAGAGCTGGTACGGGTCGCCGTTGGGGTCGTTGACCTGCTTGCCGATGACGAGGGCGGGCTGCGACTCCTTGTCGGGGTCCTTGTAGACGATGCGGGTGTAGCTCTGCGCGGCCACCACGCTGGTGTCGATCCGCGCCCGCAGTCCCTCGGGCACGCTCGCCGTCGGGTCCACGCCGCCGGAGGCGCGCGGGCCGCGCCCGCCGCCGCCGTCGTCGCCCGCGGGCAGCGTGACCACGTCGAAGGCGCCCTGGCCGCCGCTGGAGAGGGACGACACGAGCTCGCTCATCCAGGAGATGACGTTCTGGGAGGAGTGGCCGTCGCCCGGTGAGGCGTCGTCGGGGGTGCCGCCGGCCGCCTCGTCGGCCTTCTGCTTGGCCACCGCGAAGCCACCGGTGGCCTGGCTCTGCGACGCCTTCACCTTGGCGTCCAGCAGCCCGTTGCGGACCTGGCCGATGACGACGAAGCCGAGCAGCAGGACGACGCCCAGCGACATCAGCAGGGTGGTCGCGACGACCTTGAGCTGGATGTTGCGCCGCCACAGCCGCATGACCGGCAGCAGCGGCCGGCGCACCCAGCGCAGCAGCAGACGCAGGACCGGGCTGCCCTGCACTCCGCCGTGCAGCAGCCCGCCCTCGAACAGGCGCCCCCAGCGGGAGCCCGCGTTCCGCCGGCCGACAGGCCGCTCCGCGCGGGTCCCGGGCCGGCCGGGCGCCGAAGCGGTGCTGTCCCCGGACATGTCAGCTCGGCCCGGCCTTGTACCCGACACCACGCACGGTCACCACGATCTCCGGCTTCTCCGGGTCCTTCTCGACCTTGGACCGCAGACGCTGGACGTGCACGTTCACCAGCCGGGTGTCTGCCGCGTGGCGGTAGCCCCAGACCTGCTCCAGGAGCACCTCGCGGGTGAACACCTGCCACGGCTTGCGGGCGAGGGCGACCAGCAGGTCGAACTCCAGGGGCGTCAGCGCGATCGACTGCCCGTCCCGCTTCACGGAGTGACCGGCCACGTCGATGACGAGGTCACCGATGGTCAGCTGCTCCGGCGCGGGCTCCTCCGACCTGCGCAGCCGTGCCCGGATGCGGGCCACCAGCTCCTTGGGCTTGAACGGCTTGACGATGTAGTCGTCGGCGCCGGACTCCAGTCCCACGACGACGTCCACGGTGTCGCTCTTGGCCGTCAGCATCACGATCGGCACGCCCGACTCGCCCCGGATCAGCCGGCACACCTCGATGCCGTCGCGGCCGGGCAGCATCAGATCCAGCAGCACCAGATCGGGCTTGGCCTCCCGGAACGCGGCCAGCGCCTTGTCGCCGTCGGCTACGAAAGACGGCTCGAAACCTTCACCACGCAGCACGATGCCGAGCATCTCGGCCAGTGCGGTGTCGTCGTCGACGACAAGGACTCGTCCCTTCATAAACGACATCATCCCATTCTCGTAACGGTGGCGAAGATCCAGGTGAGGCACCTCACTGGCCTGTGACGATAGTCGTACGGGGCCGTCACTGTCTGCCCTCGTCCCGAGAAGGGATCACGCTTGCCGGCCGGCCGTCGTGTGCCGGGACCTCGCGCACAGCTCCGCGAGCCCCTTGGCCGTCACCGGGGAGACGACGCCCTCCTCGGTGACGATCGCCGTCACCAGCTCCGGCGGGGTGATGTCGAAGGCCGGGTTGTAGGCCGTCGTCCCCAGCGGCGCGACCGGGAACCCGCCGCCGGCTCCCGTGACCGGGGCCTGGGGGGCGAGGATCTCGGTGACCTCGTAGCTCGGGCGCTGCTCGACCTCGATGGAGGCGCCGTCGGGGGTGTCCGGGTCCACCGTCGTCACCGGCGCCACCACGATGAACGGCACATGGTGGTAGCGCGCGAGGACGGCGAGCGGATAGCTGCCCACCTTGTTCGCCACGGAGCCGTCGGCCGCGATGCGGTCCGCGCCCACCAGCACCGCGTCGACCTCGCCGGCCGCGAACAGCGAGCCCGCCGCGTTGTCCGTGAGCAGGGTGTACGCCAGGCCGTGCCGGGCCGCCTCGTACGCCGTGAGCCGGGCGCCCTGGAGCAGCGGCCGGGTCTCGTCCACCCACAGCCGCCGCAGCCGCCCCTCGCGGTGCGCGGCGAGCACCACCGCGAACGCCGTGCCCTCCCCGCCGGACACCAGCGCCCCGGTGTTGCAGTGGGTCAGGACGCGGTGCCCGCCCGCGGGCAGCAGCTCGTCCAGTAGCGCCAGCCCGTGCTCGGCCATCCGGGCGCTGGCCCGGGCGTCCTCCAGGTGCAGCTGGCGTGCCGCGGCCAGCGCCGCCGGGGCGGCCTGCCGGGGGTCACCGGTCTTGGCGAGCGCCGCGTGGTAGGCGGACTGCGCCCGGCGCACCCCCACGGCGAGGTTCACCGCGGTGGGCCGGGCGGCCGCCAGGGCGGCCGCGGCGTCGTCCACGTCGAATCCGCGGGCGGCGGCGAGCGCGACGCCGTACGCCCCGGCGATGCCCAGCAGCGGCGCTCCGCGCACCGCGAGCGAGCGGATCGCCTCCACCAGCGCCGGCGCGTCCGTGCACACCAGCTCGACCTCCTCGGCGGGCAGCCGGGTCTGGTCGAGGAGGACCACGACCGGGCCCTCGGGCGGCTCCTCCCAGCGGATGGCCGGTGTCCCGGCCGGCAGGTTGTCCTCGCGGGTCTGCGCGTACTGATCACCCATGTCGTCAGTCTGCCCCGTATCCGGCGGACAATTGAAGCTACGCAGCCGCCACCTCGGCCGGTCACCCGAAGACCACCCCATGGCACGATGGCTGCCGATCCGCCGCCGCGACCGCGGACGGGCACTTCGAAGGAGCGACGATGACAGACACTCCGGGCTGGGCCTCGCCCGGATCCGCCCCGTCCGACGGGCAGGAACCCGGGGCGTCCGGTCCTGCCGACGCCGCCGGCCGCCCCGGCCCCGCGCAGCCCGCGGACCAGCCGGAGGCCCGGCCGCAGGGTCCCGGCGTGAAGTGGTCCAAGGAGCAGCCGCCCGCGGGCCAGTGGTCCGCGCCGGCCGGTCCCCAGGCCCCCGGCCAGGGTCCGCCGCCGCCCCCGCCGCCGCCCGGCTCCGGCTGGGGCGGCCGGCCCCCCGCCGGCGGCTACGGCCCGCCCCCGGGAGGCCACGGCCCGCCCGGCGGCCCCGGCGGAGGCTACGGCGGCCCCGGCGGCTACACCCCCTGGGGCTCCGGCTGGGGCGGTCCGCCCCCCGCCGCCAAACCCGGAGTGATACCGCTGCGCCCGCTCGGCGTCGGCGAGATCCTCGACGGCGCCGTCTCCACCATGCGCGCGCACTGGCGCACCGTCCTGGGCGTCTCCCTGGCCGTCGCCGTCGTCACCCAGATCGTCGTCGTCCTCGTCCAGGGCCTGGCCCTGAGGAACCTGGCCAACAGCGAGGCGCTCAACGACCCGGACGCGAGCCCCCGCGAGCTGCTGCGTGCCATGGGCGACTCCCTGATCGGAACGGGATTCGTCTTCGTCGTCACCATGATCGGTACGGTGCTCGCCACCGCGCTGCTCACCACGGTCACCAGCCGCGCGGTCCTCGGCCGGCGGGTCACCCTCGGCGAGGCCTGGCGCGACGCTCGCCCGCAGGTGCTCAAACTGTTCGGGCTGATCCTCCTGCTGCTGCTGATCGGCGCGGTCGTGCTGGGCATCGGCATCCTGCCCGGCGTCCTCGTCGCCGTCGCCGGATCGCCCGTGGCGGGTATCGCGCTCGCCTTCCTGGGCGGCCTCGGCGCGAGCGTGGTCGCCCTGTGGCTCGGCGTCCGCTTCTCCCTCGCCTCGCCCGCGCTGATGCTCGAGAAGCAGGGCGTCCGGCAGGCCATGAGCCGCTCGGCCAAGCTGGTGCGCGGCTCCTGGTGGCGGGTCTTCGGCATCCAGCTGCTGGCCGCGGTCATCGTCGCCGTCGTCTCGGCCGTCGTCGCCATCCCCTTCGGCCTGATCGCCGCCGCGTCCACCGGAGACGGCATCTCCGGCCTGCTCAACGGCACCGGCGACCTCGGCTGGACGTACTACATCATCAGCGGCGTCGGAGCCGTGATCGGCTCCATGATCAAGTTCCCGATCTCGGCCGGTGTCACCGTGCTGCTCTACATCGACCAGCGCATCCGCCGCGAGGCACTCGACCTGGAACTGGCCCGCGCCGCCGGCGTCCAGGACCCCGGCCACGGCACCCCCGCCTCGGGGAGCTGATGGCGTGAGCCTTCCGGGGGGAGTTCTCACCGCGCTGCCCGCGCTCCCGCGCGCGGCGGACGAAGCCGTACGGCCGCTGCTGCGCGCCCACGGCGCGGCCGTCCTCGCCCGGCCGCGCTCCGGCGCCGAACCGCCGGTGACCGTCCCGCGCGATCCCGCGCGCGAGGCGGCCCGGCGGGAGCTGTCCAAGCGGATGTACCACGAGAACGACCCCGGCCTGCTGCAACGCGCCCTCGACCGGTTCTGGGACTGGGTCGGCAGGCTCTTCGACTCCGCCTCGGCCGCCACCCCCGGCGGCACCCTGGGCCTCGTCGTCGTCATCGTCGCCGTACTGGCCGTACTGGGCGCCCTGTGGTGGCGCCTGGGCACACCACGCCGCGAACCCTTCTCCGCCCCCGCCCTCTTCGACGACCGGCCCCGCAGCGCCGCCGAACACCGCGCGGCGGCCGAGGCACACGCCGCCCAGGGCCACTGGAGCCAGGCCGTCCAGGAACGGATGCGGGCCATCGTCCGCTCCCTGGAGGAACGCGCCCTCCTCGACATCCGGCCCGGCCGCACCGCCGACGAGGCCGCCGCCGAGGCCGGCCGCACCCTCCCCGAGCACACCGACCGGCTCCGAGCCGCCGCCCGCCACTTCGACGACGTCACATACGGCGGCCGCCCGGCCACCGAGCAGTCGTACCACCGCATCGCCGGCCTCGACACCGACCTGGAACACGCCAAACCCCGCCTCACCAGCACCGGCACCGGCGGCCGGGGCACGGCCCCCGACACCCACCGGGGAGCCGCCGGATGACCACCGAGGCCACCCCCACGCCCACCTCCACCTCGCCGACCGCCCGCCAGGTGTGGACCCGCACGCGCGGCATCCTGCTCGCGCTCGTGCTCCTCCTCGTGGCGGCGCTCGCCCTCGCCGTGCTCCGCAGCAGCGACCACCACGGCCGCCTCGACCCGCGCTCCGCCGACCCCTACGGCAGCCACGCCGTCGCCGCACTCCTCGCCGGCCACGGCGTCTCCACCCGTGTGGTCACCACCCTCGACCAGGCACGCCGCGCCGCCGGTCCGGACACGACCCTGCTGGTCGCCGCCCCCGACCTGCTGACGAACGCCCAGCAGTCCCGGCTGCGCGAGGCGACCGGCCCGTCCGGCGGACGCACCGTCCTCGTCGCCCCCGACAGCCCCTCCGTCGGCGGCCTCGCCCCCGGCGTCACCGCCGAACCGGCACCCGCCTTCGACACCACCCTCGCGCCCGCGTGCACCCTGCCCGCCGCCCGGCGCGCCGGCACCGCCGACACCGGCGACGGCATCCGCTACTCCACCACCGCCCGCGACGCCGACGCCTGCTACCCCAGCGACGGCCTGCCCACCGTGCTGCGCCTGCCGCAGACCACGGGCGGCGACACGGTCGTCCTCGGCTCGCCCGGCATCCTCTACAACGACCGCCTCGACCAGCAGGGCAACGCCTCGCTCGCCCTCCAACTCCTCGGCTCCCGCCCCCATCTCGTCTGGTACCTCCCCTCACTGTCCGACGTGCCGGCCCCCGACACCGGAAAGCGCGGCTTCTTCGAACTGCTGCCCTCCGGCTGGCTGTGGGGCACCCTCCAGCTCTTCGTCGCCGCCGCCCTGGCCGCCCTGTGGCGGGCACGCCGGTTCGGTCCTCTCGTCCCCGAACGTCTCCCCGTCGCGATCCGCGCCTCCGAGACCGTCGAAGGCCGCGCCCGTCTCTACCGCAAGGCGAACGCCCGCGACCGCGCCGGCACCGCTCTGCGCTCCACCACCCGCACCCGCCTCGCCCCCCTCCTGGGCGTCCCCGTCGCCCAGGCACACTCACCCGAGGCCCTGCTTCCGGCGCTGTCCGCCCACCTCGGCGGCGACACACAGCCCCTGCACGACCTGCTCTTCGGCCCGCCGCCCGGTGACGACGCGGCCCTCGTCTCCCTCGCCGACCGACTCGACGCCCTCGAAAGAGAGGTACGCCGTTCATGATGGACCCGACCACTGACAACGCCGGGCCGAGCGGGGACCCGGGCGGCGCCCGGTCCGCGCTGGAGTCGCTGCGCTCCGAGATCGCCAAGGCCGTGGTCGGCCAGGATCCCGCCGTGACCGGTCTCGTCGTCGCGCTGCTGTGCCGTGGCCACGTCCTGCTCGAAGGCGTCCCCGGCGTCGCCAAGACCCTGCTGGTCCGCACCCTCGCCGCGGCCCTCGAAGTCGACACCAAGCGCGTGCAGTTCACCCCCGACCTCATGCCGAGCGACGTGACCGGCTCACTCGTCTACGACGCCCGCACCGCGGAGTTCTCCTTCCAGCCCGGCCCGGTCTTCACCAACCTCCTCCTGGCCGACGAGATCAACCGCACCCCGCCCAAGACCCAGTCCTCGCTGCTGGAGGCCATGGAGGAACGCCAGGTCACCGTCGACGGCACCCCGCGCCGGCTCCCCGACCCGTTCCTCGTCATCGCCACCCAGAACCCCGTCGAGTACGAGGGCACCTATCCCCTGCCCGAGGCCCAGCTCGACCGGTTCCTGCTCAAACTGACGATCCCGCTGCCCTCCCGGGAGGACGAGATCGACGTGCTCGCCCGCCACGCCGCGGGCTTCGACCCGCGCGACCTCGCCACGGCCGGCGTCCGCCCGGTGGCCGGCCCCGCCGACCTGGACGCCGCCCGCGCCGCGATCGCCAGGACGACCGTCTCCCCCGAGATCACCGCCTACGTCGTCGACCTCTGCCGGGCCACCCGCGAATCGCCGTCCCTCACCCTGGGCGTCTCCCCGCGCGGGGCGACGGCCCTGCTGTCCACGGCCCGTGCCTGGGCCTGGCTGACCGGCCGCGACTACGTGATCCCCGACGACGTCAAGGCCCTCGCCCTGCCCACCCTGCGCCACCGCGTGCAGCTCCGCCCGGAGGCGGAGATGGAGGGGGTCACCGCCGACTCGGTCATCAACGCCGTCCTCGCCCACGTCCCGGTCCCCCGCTGATGGCGCTCACCGGACGCACCGCGCTCCTCGCGGCCCTGGGCTCCCTGCCCGTCGGCATCTGGGACGCCGGCTGGACGGGCATCCTCGCCGTGAACGCCCCCCTGGCCGTGGCCTGCGCCTGCGACTACGCCCTCGCGGCTCCGGTACGACGCCTCGGCCTCACCCGCTCCGGCGACACCTCCGTGCGCCTGGGCCAGTCCGCCGACGTCACCCTGACCGTCACCAACCCCTCCCGCCGCCCCCTGCGCGCCCGGATCCGGGACGCCTGGCCGCCCAGCAGCTGGCAGCCCGGAACGGAGACCGCGGCCTCCCGGCACCGGGTGACCGTGCCGCCCGGCGAACGCCGCCGCCTCACCACCCGTCTGCGGCCCACCCGCCGCGGCGACCGCCTGGCGGACCGCGTCACGATCCGCTCCTACGGCCCCCTCGGTCTCGTCTCCCGCCAGGGCACCCACAAGGTCCCGTGGACGGTCCGCGTCCTACCGCCGTTCACCAGCCGCAAGCACCTGCCGTCCAGGCTGGCCCGGCTCAGGGAACTGGACGGCCGCACCAGCGTGCTCACCCGCGGCGAGGGCACGGAGTTCGACAGCCTGCGCGAGTACGTCCCCGGGGACGACACCCGGTCCATCGACTGGCGCGCCACCGCCCGCCAGTCCGCGGTCGCCGTGCGCACCTGGCGCCCGGAACGCGACCGCCACATCCTGCTGGTGCTCGACACCGGCCGGACCTCCGCGGGCCGTGTGGGCGACGCCCCCCGCCTGGACGCCGCCATGGACGCGGCCCTGCTGCTCGCCGCCCTGGCCTCCCGTGCCGGCGACCGGGTCGGCCTCCTCGCCTACGACCGCAGGGTGCGCGCGTCGGTGCAGGGCAGGGCCGCCGGCGACCTGTTGCCGTCCCTGGTCAACGCCATGGCCACGCTGGAGGCGGAACTCGTCGAGACCGACGCCCGGGGCCTGGCGGCCACAGCACTTCGTACGGCGCCACGACGCTCCTTGATCGTCCTGCTGACCACCCTGGACGCGGCTCCCGTCGAGGAGGGCCTGCTGCCCGTGCTGCCCCAGCTGACCCAGCGCCACACGGTCCTCGTGGCCGCGGTGGCCGATCCCCACGTCGCCCGGATGGCCGGCGCCCGGGGGACCGTGGAGGCGGTGTACGAGGCCGCCGCGGCGGCCCGGGCCCGGACCGAGCGGCAGCGCACGGCGGAACAGCTCCGCCGCCATGGCGTGACGGTCGTGGACGCGACACCGGACGATCTGGCGCCGGCGCTGGCGGACGCGTACCTGGCCCTGAAGGCGGCCGGACGGCTGTGAGGGGCGACGCGGGTCCGGTGTGCTCAGGACCGCATCGGCGAACCGGTCCACAACCGGTCCACAACGCAGAAAACCCCGCACCGTGAGGTGCGGGGTTTTCCCAAGAATTGTTCGGCGGTGTCCTACTCTCCCACAGGGTCCCCCCTGCAGTACC
>NZ_JBJDQT010000022.1:0-144159 GCF_044903565.1 Streptomyces sp. NPDC004065
GCGGTACATCGCCCGAGAGATCTACCAGCTCATCACTGCTTCAACCACGAATGGCCGTCAGCTCACAACTGCCGCTTGACATCCATAAGAGCATCCCCCGCGGGAGCCGGTCGCACAGCCGGGACGGCTCCCACCGGCTCCGGCGGGACGGCCCCGCGGGAGCCGGTGGGGGCCGTCCCGGCGGCGGGTTCAGGCGCAGCAGTCCGGGTCCAGGCCCCTGGGCAGGCGGTCGCCGGCGAAGACGGTGCAGGTGGGTTCGTGGCCGCCCAGCGCGGCCACGGCCAGGAGCAGGGAGCCGGCCGTCCAGGTGGTCAGCTCGCGCGGCCATATGGCGTCGTCCTCGAAGACGTAGCCCGTCCAGTACAGGCCGGTCTCCGCGTCGCGCAGGTGCTGGATGGACTTCAGGACCTCCAGCGCGCGGTCGGACTCGCCCACCGCCCACAGGGTCAGGGCGAGTTCGGCCGACTCGCCGCCGGTGACCCACGGGTTGGGCACCACGCAGCGCACGCCCAGGCCGGGCACGACGAAGCGGTCCCAGTCCTCCTCGATGCGGGCCTTGGCCTCCGCGCCGGTCAGCGCGCCGCCGAGGACCGGGTAGTACCAGTCCATCGAGTAGCGGTCCTTGTCCAGGAACCGCTCGGGGTGGCGCCGGATCGCGTGCCGCAGCGCGCCCACCGCCAGCTCCCAGTCGGGCTGGGGCTCCTCGCGCTGCTCGGCGATCGCCAGCGCGCAGCACAGCGCGTGGTGGATCGACGAGGAGCCGGTCAGCAGGGCGTCCGCGGTCGCCGTGCCGTCGTCCTCGCGCTTCCAGCCGATCTGCCCGCCCGGCTGCTGCAGCCGCAGCACGAACTCGACCGCCGCGTACACCACGGGCCACATGCGGTCCAGGAAGGTGTCGTCGCCGGTGGACAGGTAGTGGTGCCAGACGCCCACGGCCACGTAGGCGACGAAGTTCGTCTCGCGGCCGGGGTCGGTGACGTCGTCGTGCGCGCCGTCGGCGTAGGCGGCGTGCCAGGAGCCGTCCGGCAGCTGGTGGCGGGCCAGCCACGCGTACGCCCGCTCGGCCGCCTCGTGCTCGCCGGCCGCGTCCAGCGCCATGGCCGCCTCGACGTGGTCCCAGGGGTCGAGGTGGTGCCCGCGGAACCACGGGATCGCCCCGTCCTCCCGCTGTGCGGCCAGGATGCCGCGCACGGTGGCGGCGGCCTGCCCGGCGGTGAGGACCCCGGGCAGGACCAGGTGTTCTGTCCGGGGAGTGGTCACTTGGCGGCCGCCCGCGGCAGGTGGGGCTTGGTCGCGTAGGCCACGAAGCTCTTGCCGATCAGCGGGTTCAGCGCCCGCTCGGCCACCCGGGTGGCCAGCGGCTTCTTCATGATGTCCCAGACCAGCAGCTTGTGGTACGCCCGCACCGGCAGCGCCTTGTCGTTGTCGACGCCGAAGGCGCACTTGAGCCACCAGTACGGCGAGTGCAGGGCGTGCGCGTGGTGGGTGCCGTACGGCCTCAGGCCCGCCTCGCGGATCCGGGCGAGCAGCTCGTCCGCGCGGTAGATGCGGATGTGGCCGCCCTCGACCTCGTGGTAGGCGTCGGACAGCGCCCAGCAGACCTTCTCGGGGCCGTAGCGCGGCACGGTGACGGCGATGCGGCCGCCCGGCTTGAGCACCCGGACCATCTCGGCGAGGACGCCCTTGTCGTCGGGGATGTGCTCCATCACCTCGGAGATGATGACCACGTCGAAGGACTCGTCGGGGAAGGGCAGCGCGAGGGCGTCGCCCTCCATGGCGGTCGCGGTGGCGCCCGCGGGGGCCTCACCCGCCTCCTTCATCGCGGCGAACCACCTGGCGACCTCGCGGATCTCCTCGCCGTTGCGGTCCAGGGCCACGACCCGCGCTCCGCGCCGGTAGCACTCGAACGCGTGCCGGCCGGCACCGCAGCCGAGGTCCAGGACGCGGTCGCCCGGGGCGAGCGGGAACCGGGAGAAGTCGACGGTCAGCACGTGGTCCTGCTTTCGGAATAGACAGCCTCTGAGGCCGCGGGGCGGCCGGTGTCCGGGCCCGCGGCGGCGGTCCCCTCGCCCGCGGGGAGGGAACGGTCGCCGGCCGCGGCCGCGGGAAGGCGGCCGGGGCCGGGGGCCTGGGGGCGGCCCGTGGCCGCGGGGCGGCGGGCGGCGTCTGCCGTCCCGGACCGGCGGGGGGCGCGGGCCGCGGCGCGGGCGATGGCCTCGCGGTAGCGGGCCACCGTGCCCTCGGCGGCGCGGGCCCAGGTGAAGTGCCGCAGCACCCGCTCGCGCCCGGCCGCGCCGAGCCGGGCGCGCAGCCCGGAGTCCCCCAGCAGCCGGCCCAGCGCGGCGGCCAGCGCGCCCGCGTCGCCCGGGGGCACCGCCAGGCAGGTCTCGCCGTCGCGCCCGGCGACCTCGGGGATGGCCCCGCCGGTGGTGGCCACCAGCGGCGTGCCCGTGGCCATGGCCTCGGCGGCCGGCAGCGAGAAGCCCTCGTACAGCGACGGCACGCACGCGACCTCGGCCGAGCGCACCAGGCCGACCAGTTCGGCGTCCGAGATGCCCTTGACGAACTCGACGGCGCCCTCCAGGCCGTACCGCTCGATGGCCTGCGCGACCGGCCCGTCCTCGGCCCGCTTGCCGACGACGACGAGGTGCGCCCCGGGGTGCTCGGTGCGCACCTTCGCCAGCGCCTCGACCAGGAAGACCAGGCCCTTGAGCGGCACGTCCGCGCTGGAGGTGGTGACGATCCGGCCGGGCACCCGCGCCACGGACGGATCGGGTGAGAACAGCTCGGTGTCGGCGCCGATGTGCACGACGTGCAGCCGGTCCGGCCGTACGCCCAGGTGGTCGACGATCTCCTGCCGGGAGGTCCCGGAGACGGTGAGCACGGACGGCAGCCGGCGCGCGACGCGCTTCTGCATCCGGGTGAAGGCGTACCAGCGCCGTACGGACAGGCGCCGCTGCCGGCTCCCGGCGGCGTCCAGTTCGAGCTGCCGGTCCACGGTGATGGGGTGGTGGATGGTGGTCACCAGCGGCGCGCCGATGTCGCCCAGCAGGCCGTACCCGAGGGTCTGGTTGTCGTGCACGACGTCGAACTCGCCGCGCCGGGCGCGCAGATGGCGGCGGGCGCGCAGGGAGAACGTCAGCGGCTCGGGGAAGCCGCCGGTCCACATGGTGGCGACCTCGAGCGCGTCGATCCAGTCGCGGTACTCCTCGCGGCGGGGCGTGCGGAAGGGGTCCGGCTGGCGGTACAGGTCGAGGCTCGGCAGCTCCGTCAGGCTCAGGCGGTCGCCCAGGTCCGCGCCCTCGTCCAGGACGGGATACGGCTGTGCGCCGATCACCTCGACCCGGTGTCCGAGGCGGGCCAGCTCGCGCGAGAGGTGGCGGACGTAGACGCCCTGGCCGCCGCAGAACGGGTTCCCCTTGTAGGTGAGGAGCGCGATCCTGAGCGGTCGCTCGCCGTCTGCGGCGAGGTCGGTCGGGGACCCGGCCCGACTGGCCTCAGCGGTCACTTAGGGCCCCCTTCTGACTGCACGGTCCCGCGAGATTACGCCGGGACGCTAATCTGGAACAAGTTTCAGACTTGATCGTTCAGGAGGCTCCGAATCTACCGGCAGGTAGCCCCGCTGTGAGAAGTGGATCAGGTGATTCACGCCACGGCCGCGGCGCCACGCTGCCGTCCGATCACACGGCCTCACCGACTGTCACGGAGCGGGACCCATGGATGCGGAAGCCAAGCCGGCGGCCGGCGCCGCGCGCCCGGCCGTGCCGCCCCTGACCGAGCGGCAGGAGGCCCGGCGCCGCCGCATCCTGCGCGCGAGCGCCCGGCTGGCGGGCCGGGGCGGTTTCGACGCCGTGCAGATGCGGGAGGTCGCGGAGTCCTCGCAGGTCGCGCTGGGCACCCTCTACCGCTACTTCCCCTCCAAGGTGCATCTGCTGGTGGCCACGATGCAGGACCAGCTGGAGCATCTGCACGGCACGCTGCGGAAGAACCCGCCGGCGGGCGAGAGCGCGGCCGAACGGGTGGCGCAGACCCTGATGCGCGCCTTCCGCGCCCTGCAGCGCGAGCCCCAGCTGGCCGAGGCGATGGTACGGGCGCTGACCTTCGCGGACCGCAGTGTGAGCCCCGAGGTGGACCAGGTCTCCCGGCAGACGACGGCGATCATCCTGGACGCGATGGGCCTGGACGGCGAGCCGACGGCCGGGCAGCTGTCCGCGGTCCGGGTCATCGGGCACACCTGGCACTCGGCCCTGATCACCTGGCTCTCGGGCCGCGCCTCGATCGCCCAGGTGAAGACCGACATAGAGACCGCCTGCCGGCTGATCGACGTGACGGCGGACGAGTAGCGCGGCGGGCTGGTGGCGCCGCGGGCGCGGGCCGCCCGGGGCGCGAGCCGTTCGGGCACGAGGTGGCCGGAGGGGCGCGAGGGGCCGGGGCACGAAAAGACCTACGAGACGGGTTCCCTTCGCCGGTATTACCCGGATCAGGTATTAGGGGTCGCCTTCCGGTCTTACGACCTTCCGGCCTCTCAGTCCTACCGTCGACGTCGGCCTCAGCGGATGCGCGAAGCGTCACGCTGGAAGTCGGCTACGCCGGTCGAACTCCCTCACTCGCCTCGTAGGCACTTCCAGAATAACCCCTTTCGCCCTTTTTCAACCCCCCGTGGCAGGGCAATTCCTCGCCACTTCCGCTCCACCCACCGGCACCGCACGGATGCCGTACGGATGCCGCACGGATGCCGCACCGACCCCGCACGAGCACCGAACGAGCACCGAACGAGGACCGGCCCCCCGCTGCTTTCCTACGTGCCGGTACAGTGGCCGGGTCGTCATCACACCCGTACGGGGGGAAGCCGGTGGAAGTCCGGCGCTGACCCGCAACCGTGAGCCGCCGCGAGGCGGCGAGCCGGAATGCCCCGGGCGGGATCGTGACCGGCTCACGTGCGTCGGCGGTCCGCCGGCGTACGGCACCGTCGAGGGATACGGAGCCGAGCCGCCGGGGTGTCCCGTGCTGTCCGGCTCCCTCAGGGAGAGGCACCCATGAACGTCCGCCGCACCGCCGCGGCCCTGGCCGCCGTCGCGATGATCGGCACCGCGGCCCCCGCCGTCGCCGCAGACTCGTCCCCCTCCCCGTCGCCGTCCACGGCGCTCCCCTCCGGGCTCTACGGCAGCACGGACCCCAAGTACGACGGCGTCTGGCGCCAGTCCCTCGCCCTGCTCGCGCAGGACACGGTGGGTGTGCGGCCCGCCGCGGCGGCCGTGGGCTGGCTGACGGGACAGCAGTGCGCGAACGGCGCGTTCGCCGCGTTCCGCGCCGATCCCGGCCGCGCCTGCGACGCCAAGGTGATGGTGGACACCAACAGCACGGCCGCCGCCGTCCAGGCGCTCGCCGCGCTCGGCGGCCACGACGCCGCCACGGACAAGGCCGTGACCTGGCTGAAGTCGGTGCAGAACAAGGACGGCGGCTGGGGATACACGCCGGGCGGGCCCAGCGACGCCAACTCCACCTCCGTCGTCGTCGGCGCCCTCGCCGCCACCGGCCGGAAGCCCGCGGCCGTGCTGAAGGACGGCAAGTCCCCCTACGACGCCCTGCTGAAGCTCGCGCTGCCGTGCGAGGGCGAGGGCGCGGGCGCCTTCGCCTACCAGCCCGACAAGAAGGGCCGGCTCACCGCCAACGCGGACGCCACCGCCGCCGGCGTCGTCGCCGCTCTCGGCCAGGGCCTGGCCGCCAAGGGCGCCGGCGCGTCCGGCGGCGCGCCGCACTGCACCGACTCCGGCGAGGCGACCCCGGCCCGCGCCGCCGCCAACGGGGCGGCCCACCTCGCCGGCGCCGTCGCCAAGAACGGCTACCTCACCTCCGTGCTCCCCGGCTCCACCGACCAGCCCGACTACGGCAACACCGCCGACGCGGTCGTGGCGCTCGCCGCGCAGGGCGGGGCCGGGCAGGCGGCCAAGCCGCTGCGCTGGCTGGAGCGGCACGCCGCGGCCTGGGCCCAGCAGTCCGGCCCGGCCGCCTACGCCCAGCTCGTCTTCGCCGCGCACGCCACCGGCACCGACCCGCGCGACTTCGGCGGCACCGACCTCGTCGCCAAGCTCAACGCCACCGGCCCGGCCCCCCAGTCGGCCACGGGCGCCGAGACCGACGACAAGAGGGCGGACAGCGCGAAGGACGACTCCTCCGGGTTCGGCGTCTGGTGGATCGTCGGTGTCTTCCTCGTCGCCGGCATCGGTATCGGCTTCCTGCTCAGCGGCCGGAAGAACGGGCGGCAGCCGTGATAGGCGGGGCGGTCCGCGCGAGGCGCGACGACCGAGCCATCAGCGGGGGCCCCGCGGTGAGCGGCGGCCGCGCGATGAGCGGCGGCCGCGCGATGAGCGGGTGCCGTACGCGGCGCACGGTCCGCGCCCGGCGCCGGCGCCGCGCGCTGCCGGTGCTGCTGCTGTCCGCGCTGCTGCCGGCCGTGCTCCTGGTGGTGGCCGTGCTCCTGGTGGTGGCCGGGGCCGGCGGGGCGGAGGCGGCCGGGTACCGGTACTGGTCGTTCTGGAACCTCGACGGCGGCCACTGGACGTACGCCACCGAGGGCCCGTCGACGGCGCGGCCCTCCGACGGCGACGTCCAGGGCTTCCGCTTCGCGGTCAGCGCCGACTCGCAGGACGCGAGCAAGCCGCGCGGCACGGCCGGCTTCGCCGCGATCTGCGGAAAGACGCCCGCCCGGCACGGCGCCAAGCGCGTCGCACTGGTCCTCGACTTCGGCACGCGCGCGGACGCCCCGTCCGGCGAGACCCCGCCGGCGGCGCGCACCGCCTGCGCGCGGGTGCCCGCCGACGCCACCACCGCGGAGGCCCTGGCGGCGGTCGCCAAGCCGCTGCGCTACGACACCAACGCCCTGCTGTGCGCCATCGCCGGGTACCCGGCGAAGGGCTGCGGCGAGCAGGTCACGGCGGACGGCGGCGGCGCGAAGGCGAACGGCGGGGGCACCGGCGGGAAGACGGCCGCCGGGAGCGACGGGCAGGACGGCGGATCGCAGGGCGGTTCGCGGAGCGGTTCGGACGGCGGCGGTCCGTCGCTGGGGCTGCTCGCGGGTGGCGCCGTGGTCGCCGTCGTGGCCGCGGGCGCGGTCTGGCAGGCCCGGCGGCGCCGGCATGGGTGACCGCCGCGGCACCGGCCCGGGACCGCACGGGTCCGGCCCGGGGCCGCACGCGCCCGGCCCGGGGCCGGCGGTGCCTCGCCGTTCCGGCACGGACGGCGCCCGCCGCTGCTCCGGCCTGCGCGGCTTCCCTCGCGGCGGGCCGCGTGGCCGCCGGTGTGCCGGCCCGCGCGCGCCTCGCCGTTCCGGCGCGTGCGACCGTCATGCGTAGGGCGCCGGCCGCCGCGGGGCCGGGCCGCCGGGCGCCCGGTGTCCACCCGGGCGCCTGGTGGCTGTGGGCCCTCGCGCTCGGCACCGCCGCCACCCGCACCACCAACCCCCTCCTGCTCGCCCTGCTGCTCGCCGTCTCCGCGCATGTCGTGACGGCCTGCCGCGCCGACACGCCCGCCGCCCGCTCCTACACCGCCTTCCTGCGGCTGGCCGTCGCCGTCCTGGTCGTCCGGCTGGTCTTCGCCGTCCTGCTCGGCTCCCCCATCCCCGGCACCCATGTGCTCGCCACCCTGCCCGAAGTGCCCCTGCCGCACTGGGCGCAGGGCATCCGCGTCGGCGGCCGGGTGACGGCCGAGTCCGTGGTCTTCGCCCTGTACGACGGTCTGAAGCTGGCCACCCTGCTGATCTGCGTCGGCGCCGCCAACGCCCTGGCCGCCCCGGCCCGGCTGCTGAAGTCCCTGCCCGGCGCGCTGTACGAGACGGGTGTCGCCGTCGTCGTCGCCCTCACCTTCGCCCCGCACCTGATCGCGGACGGCCGCCGGCTGCGGGCCGCGCGCCGGCTGCGCGGCCGGCCCGACCGCGGCCTGCGCGGCCTGCTGCACGTGGGACTGCCCGTCCTGGAGGGCGCCCTGGAACGTTCCGTGGCGCTCGCCGCCGCGATGGACGCCCGCGGCTACGGCCGCACCGCCGAGGTCGCGCCCGCGGTGCGCCGCACCACCGCCGCACTCACCCTGGGCGGCCTGCTGGGCGTGTGCGCCGGGACGTACGGGCTGCTCACCGCCGAGGGCGGCGACTACGGACTGCCGGTGCTGCTCGCCGGAGTCGCGGCCGCCCTCGCCGGGCTGTGGCTGGGCGGCCGCCGCTCCCCGCGCACCCGCTACCGGCCCGACACCTGGAACCCCCGCTCGTGGCTGGTGGCCGGATCGGGCGCCGCGGTCGCGGCCCTGCTGACCGCCGCCGCCTCCCGGGACCCCGCCGCCCTGCACCCCGGCGTGGTCCCCCTGGTCGCCCCCGCGCTTCCCCTGTGGCCCGCGGCGGCCGTCCTCCTCGGCATGCTCCCGGCCTTCGCCGCCCCGGCCGCCCGCACCACCCCACGGGACCCCGCCGCCCCGGCCGCCCGCACCACCCCACGGGACCCCGCCGCCCCGGCACGTCACCCGCGCAAGGAGTCGTCGTGATCCGCTTCGAAGATGTCTCCGTGACCTACGACGGGGCCGCCGGACCCACCCTCTGCGGCGTCGACCTCGAGGTGCCCGAGGGCGAACTGGTACTGGTCGTCGGGCCGTCCGGCGTCGGCAAGTCCACCCTGCTCGGCGCGGTGAGCGGACTGGTGCCGCACTTCACCGGCGGCACCCTGCGCGGCCGGGTCACCGTGGCCGGCCGCGACACGCGCACGCACAAGCCGCGCCAGCTCGCCGACGTGGTGGGCACCGTCGGCCAGGACCCGCTGTCGCACTTCGTGACGGACACCGTGGAGGACGAACTCGCCTACGGCATGGAGTCGCTGGGGCTCGCCCCCGACGTCATGCGGCGGCGCGTGGAGGAGACCCTGGACCTGCTGGGCCTCGCGCCGCTGCGGGACCGTCCCATCGCCACACTGTCCGGCGGCCAGCGGCAGCGGGTGGCCATCGGCTCGGTCCTCACCCCGCATCCGCGGGTCCTGGTCCTGGACGAGCCCACCTCCGCGCTGGACCCGGCCGCCGCCGAGGAGGTGCTCGCCGTCCTGCAGCGGCTGGTGCACGACCTGGGCACGACGGTCCTCATGGCCGAGCACCGCCTGGAACGGGTCGTCCAGTACGCCGACCAGGTCCTCCTCCTGGCCGCTCCGGGCACGGCCCCGCGCCTCGGCGCCCCGGCCGAGGTGATGGCGGACTCCCCGGTGTGCCCGCCGGTGGTGGACCTGGGCCGGCTGGCGGGCTGGTCGCCGCTCCCGCTGACCGTCCGCGACGCCCGCCGCCGCGCCGCCGGCCTGCGCGAACGCCTGACCGGCCACGAACCCGCGCCCGGAACCGGAACCGCAACCGCACCCGCACCCGCCGCACCCCGGGAACAGGCACCGGTACCTGTACCGCCCCCCGCGTCCGCCGCCCCGCGCCCGGCCGCCCGCCGGCGACTGTTCCGGCGCGCCGCCCCGAGGACCGACGCCCCCGGCGGCACGTCCCCCGACGTGGCCGAGGTCGACTCGCTCGCCGTCCGCCGGGACGGCGTCCAGGCGCTGCGCCGCGTCGACCTCACCGTCGCCCCCGGCGAGACCGTCGCCCTGATGGGCCGCAACGGCGCCGGGAAGTCCACGCTGCTCGGCTCGCTGGTCGGGCTGGTCCAGCCGTCCGCCGGGCAGGTCCGGGCCGGCGGCGTGGTCCCGCACCGCACCCCGCCCCGCGACCTCGTGCGCCGCGTCGGCCTCGTCCCGCAGGAGCCGCGCGACCTGCTCTACGCCGACACGGTGGCCGCCGAGTGCGCGGCCGCCGACCGGGACGCGCAGGCCGCGCCCGGGACCTGCCGGGCCCTGGTCCAGGAGCTGCTGCCGGGGGTGCGCGACGAGACGCACCCGCGCGACCTGTCCGAGGGGCAGCGGCTCGCGCTGGCGCTCGCCGTCGTGCTCACCGCGCGCCCGCCCCTGCTGCTCCTGGACGAGCCGACCCGCGGCCTGGACTACGGCGCGAAGGCCCGCCTGGTCGCGGTGGTGCGCGCGCTCGCCGCCGACGGGCACGCGATCGTGCTGGCCACGCACGACGTGGAGCTGGCCGCCGAGCTGGCCCACCGGGTGGTGCTGCTGGCCGAGGGCGAGGTGATCGCCGACGGTCCGACGGCCGAGGTCGTGGTGTCCTCCCCGTCCTTCGCCCCCCAGGTCACCAAGATCCTGGCCCCACAGCGGTGGCTCACGGTCGCCCAGGTCCGAAAGGCGCTGTCATGACCGCCGACCACCCCGTCGGCACCGACGCCCCCGCCGCACACCACCGGCCCCAGCCGCGGACCGGTGAGCACCCCGGAACCCGCCCCCGGCCCGGTGAGCACCCCGGAACCCGCTCCCGGACCGGAGGGGCCGCTCCCCACCCCCGGCCCGCCGGGGACCCCCGGCCCGCCGGCACCCCCCGGTCCCAGGCGCGGGCACGGGCGGTCCGCCTCGGGCCCCGTTCCCTCGCCGCCCTGGTCCTGGTCGGCGCCGTGGGCGTGGCCGCCTTCACCTGGCCCTTCCTCGCACCGCCGGACTCGCGGCTCGCCGCGCACGCGCAGGACGCGCCCTGGCTCTTCGCGGGCCTGCTGGTGCTGCTGGTCGCCGTGGTGGCCGCGACGATCTCCGAGTCCGGTCTCGGCCCGAAGGCGGTGGCGATGCTCGGGGTGCTGGCCGCGACGGGAGCCGCCCTGCGCCCGATCGGGGCGGGGACCGCCGGGCTGGAGCCGATGTTCTTCCTGATGGTGCTGAGCGGACGGGTGCTCGGGCCCGGGTTCGGGTACGTGCTCGGCTCGGTGACGATGTTCGCCTCCGCGCTGCTCACCGGGGGTGTGGGGCCGTGGATGCCGTTCCAGATGCTGGCCATGGGCTGGTTCACCATGGGCGCGGGCCTGCTGCCGGGTCCGGACCGGCTGCGCGGCCGTGCGGAACTCGCCCTGCTGGCGCTGTACGGCTTTCTGGGCTCCTTCGCCTACGGCACCGTGATGAACCTGGCGGGCTGGCCCTTCATGGGCACCCTCGCCTCCTCCATCGCCTTCGACCCGCACGCCGGGGTGCCGTCCAACCTGGCCCGCTTCCTCGCGTACTGCCTGGCCACCTCGCTCGGCTGGGATCTCGGACGCGCCGTCGTCACGGTCGTGCTGACCCTCGTCGTCGGCCCGGCGGTGCTGCGGGCGCTGCGCCGGGCCACCCGCCGGGCGGCCTTCGAGGCGCCCGTCACATTCGAGGGTCCCGGGGCCTGACCTCTGCGTGAGCCCGCCCGTGCCGAGGGTGACCGGCGCGGTGAGGCCGCCCACATGACGCGGATCACCTACGAAGGCGGGTAGGAGTCCGCCGAGCGTGGCATGCGCACGCCATTGCCCGCGCCGACCTGCGCTTTGAGAGCCGGCTCACACCGGCGACTTCCGTCCCGAATGCGACCACAACTAGTAAAAGGGGTGTTTGCGGACAGATTTCCCGCCTGCTTGTCTGGACGACGTCGCCGGGAGCCGACGGCCCCCACGGGTCACGGTTCCGGGGCACGCCTCCACCGCCTCCGCGTGGTTCCGGCTGCCCGCGACCCCCTGTCCCCGACGCAAGAGGTTCTACGTGTCCGTCTCCTTCATCCGCCGCATCGCCGCCCCCAAGAAGGCCCTCACCACCGCCGCCGTGGCCGTCGCCGCCGCCGGCGTGGCGCTGTCCCCGGCCCCGGCCCACGCCGCCGGCACGAACTCCGCCACCGAGGCCAAGGCGATCGCGCACAAGATGATCCCGGACTCCGCCCAGTTCGACGCCTTCAGCCACATCGTGGAGCGCGAGAGCGGCTGGAACGTCAACGCCACCAACCCCTCCTCCGGCGCCTACGGCCTGGTCCAGGCCCTGCCGGGCTCCAAGATGGCCTCGGCCGGCGCCGACTGGAGGACCAACGCCGAGACCCAGATCAAGTGGGGCCTGGACTACATGAAGTCCCGCTACGGCAGCCCCGTCGGCGCCTGGAAGTTCTGGCAGGCCAACGGCTGGTACTGAGCCGAGCCCGACGACGGGCACGGCCCGACGCCGGTGACACCGGTCTGAGCCACCTCACGGCACTCGTGGAGGCGGCGGTCCCCGATCCCCTGGGCCGCCGCCTTCGCCGCCTCCGCACGCACTCCCGCCCCGTTCGGTTGCACTCCGGGGGCGCGACAAGGATCACACCGCGAAGGCGTGAAGCGGCCGGCGAGCGGGACAGACGTACCTGCGTATCCAGCATTTAGGTGCAGTATGCATCCGGTTGCGCACCGCACGTAAGGGCCCTCTGCCCTCGTATGGTCGATTTCCGGCCCGCCGGTGCGGCGGGTCGCCTCCGGCCCGCCGCTCGCGGGCCACCCGGTCCGCCCGGCGCGGACCCCGGTCCGCCCGGCGCGGGCCGCCCGGTCCGCCCGACGCGGACCCGGCCCGCCGCTCGCGGGCCGCCGACCCGCCCGGCGCGGGTCCCTCCCGGCCCGCCTCCGTGCGGGCGACTGTCCGGCCCGCTCGCCGATGCCGCCGCGTGGGTCGCGTCCCTGTCCCCTGCGAAAGGTAGGCGAGCGAGACCTTGTCGGCTCTCACAGTCACCGCCCCCCGGCCCGTACCCCGCGTGTCCCTCACCAAGACCCGCGACTCCGCCACCGTCACCGACCCGGCGCTCGTCAAGCGCGCCGTGAAGGCCGCCGCGCTCGGCAACGCCATGGAATGGTTCGACTTCGGCGTGTACAGCTACATCGCGGTGACGCTGGGCAAGGTGTTCTTCCCGTCCGGCAACCCGACGGCGCAGCTGCTGTCGACGTTCGGCGCCTTCGCCGCGGCCTTCCTGGTCCGCCCGCTCGGCGGCATGGTGTTCGGCCCGCTCGGCGACCGCGTCGGCCGGCAGAAGGTGCTCGCCGTCACCATGATCATGATGGCCGTCGGCACCTTCGCCATCGGCCTGATCCCGTCCTACGGGACGATCGGCGTCGGCGCGCCGCTGCTGCTGCTCGCGGCCCGGCTGGTGCAGGGCTTCTCCACCGGCGGCGAGTACGCGGGCGCCTCCACCTTCATCGCCGAGTACGCCCCCGACAAGCGGCGCGGCTTCCTCGGCAGCTGGCTGGAGTTCGGCACGCTGGCCGGCTACATCGGCGGCGCCGGCCTGGTCACGCTGATGACGGCGCTGCTGTCCGACGCCGACCTGCTGTCCTGGGGCTGGCGCGTCCCGTTCCTGATCGCCGGTCCGATGGGCGTCATCGGCCTGTATCTGCGGATGCGGCTGGAGGAGACCCCGGCGTTCGCCGCCGAGGTCGAGAAGGCCGAGACGAACCGCCCGAAGGTGCCGCTGCGCGAGATGATCGCCGGCCAGTGGAGGGCGCTGCTGCTGTGCGTGGGCCTGGTGCTGGTCTTCAATGTCACCGACTACATGCTGCTGTCGTACATGCCGAGCTACCTGACCAGTGAGCTGCACTACGACGAGACGCACGGCCTGCTCGTCGTGCTCGGCGTGATGGCCCTGATGATGATCGTCCAGCCGTTCGCCGGTGCGCTGACCGACCGGGTCGGCCGCCGCCCGGTGATCGCGGCGGGCTGCGCGGGCTTCCTGTTCCTGTCGGTCCCGGCCCTGCTGCTGATCCGCCAGGGCAGCCTGGCCGCCGTCGGCCTGGGCATGGGCGCGCTGGGGCTGCTGCTGGTCTGCTTCACGGCCGCGATGCCGGCCGCCCTGCCGGCGCTGTTCCCGACCCGGGTCCGCTACGGCTCGCTGTCGATCGGCTTCAACGTCTCCGTGTCGCTGTTCGGCGGCACCACCCCGCTGGTGGTCACGGCCCTGATCGGGGCCACCGGCAACATGATGATGCCCGCCTACTACATGATGGCGGCGGCGGTGATCGGCGGCTTCGCGGTGTGGCGCATGGCGGAGACGGCGGGCCGCCCGCTGCCGGGCTCGGCACCGTCGCTGGAGTCGTAGGACCACCGCGGCGCGCCCCCGGGCACGTCGCGGACCAACGCGACACGGCCCCCGGGGGCACGTCGTGGACCACCGCGGCGCGCCCCGGGGGCGCGCCGCCCGCCGTACGGCGGCGATTGCCTGACAGCGCTCATGCGCCGGGCTATATTCGTTAGCGCAGCTAGTTAGAAGACCTAACTATCACGCATACGAAAGGCTTGGCGCATGAGCGACTCGAAGCTCTGGGACGACGTGGACGACTACTTCACCGGCCTGCTCGCCCCGGAGGACGAACCGCTGCGGGCCGCCCTGCGCGACAGCGACGCCGAGGGCCTGCCGCACATCAACGTCGCCCCGCCCCAGGGCAAGCTGCTGCAGCTCCTCGCGCAGATCCAGGGCGCCCGCACCGTTCTGGAGATCGGCACGCTCGGCGGCTACAGCACCATCTGGCTGGCCCGTGCGCTGCCCGCCGACGGCGGCCGGCTGGTCTCCCTGGAGTACGACGCCCACCACGCCGACGTCGCCCGCCGCAATCTCGCGCGCGCCGGCCTCGACCGGATCACCGAGGTGCGCGTGGGCCCGGCCCTGGAGTCGCTGCCCAAGCTGGCGGACGAGAACCCGCCCCCCTTCGACCTGGTCTTCATCGACGCCGACAAGGTCAACAACCCGCACTACGTGGAGTGGGCGCTGAGGCTGACCCGCACCGGCAGCCTGATCATCCTGGACAACGTCGTACGCGGCGGCGCCGTCACCGACCCCACGAGCACCGACCCCAGTGTGCGCGGCACCCGCGAGGCCCTGGAGCTCATCGCCGGGCACCCGCGCCTGACGGGCACGGCGATCCAGACGGTGGGCTCCAAGGGCTACGACGGCTTCGCGCTGGCCCGGGTGACGGACTGACCGCGCGACCTGGCCGCGTACCGCCGCGACCGGGGCCGGCCCGCCCGCTCGCACGACGGGGCCGGCCCCGCGCTCACACCTCGTGGTAGAAGCCCACGTTGACGCTGCGCGGGCTGGTGCGGTCCTGCACCACGATCTCCCCGGCGCCGCCCCGGGGCAGCGCGACCGTGCCGCCGTAGACGAGGGGCTGGGTGTGCTCGCCGACGGTCAGCCGGACCTCGGAGGACGGGTCCGGCTGCGAGCCGCGCAGCCAGGTCACGTGCCACGTCCCGTCGGGACCGCACACGAACTCCAGGTGCGCCCGGGAGACGAACAGCCAGTCGTCGGGCGTCACCAGGCGGCACACGGCCCGGTCCCGTCCCACCCGCAGCACGGCACCCGGTTCGCTGGGCGCGTCGGCCATCAGCATGCCGGCCGTGGCGCCCGCGTCCGTCCCGGAGACGGAGGCCATGGTCAGTTCGAGCACGTGCGTTCCCCCTGTGGCGTCGCTGTGCGATGGCCGGCCCGAGTGCCGCACCGCCGCCGCATGATAAAACGCCCGGCCGTGTCGCGTCCGGCACAATGGACGCATGACCGAGCGAAAGCCACCGGGTGTTCCGTTCGAGTCCTGGGCCGACAAGCAGATCCGCGATGCGCAGGCGCGCGGCGACTTCGACCGGCTGCCGGGGGCGGGCAAGCCGCTGCCGGGCGACATGACCTACGAGGAACTGTGGTGGGTCAAGCGCAAGCTGGCCCGCGAGCACCTGTCCGTGCTGCCGCCGACGCTGGCGCTGCGCAAGGAGGCCGAGGACGCGCTCGCCGCGGCGTACGCGGCGCCCTCCGAAGCGGCCGTGCGCAGGATCGTCGCGGACATCAACACGAAGATCCTCGACATGATGGTCAAGCCGCCGCCCGGGCCCCCGCTGGGCCTGAAACGGTACGACGTCGAAGAGGTCGTCCGGGTGTGGCGGGAGCGCCGGGCGGCGGCCGGACAGGCGGTCGTGGGACCGGAGGCCTCACGCCTCACAGGCGGGTGAGCCGGTCGGCGAGTTCGCGGTAGTCGCGCAGCGCCAGCCGCAGCCGCTCGGTGTCGGTGCCGGCCTCCTGCCAGGCCGAGCGCAGGGTACGGCGCCGCTGGGTGAGCGCCTCGGTGAACCGGGTGACGTACTCCCCCACCACCCGGTCCGCCTCCTCCACGGAGTCCCGGGGCCCGTCGATGAACCCGGTCACCACCTCGCGCAGCCGTGCTTCGTACGTGTCGCACTCCTCGCGGGGGAGCACCGGGGCGGCGGAGGTGGCATCGGTGCCAGGGGCGGCGCCCGGGCCCGCCGTGTCCGCGCCGGGCGGCGCCTCACGGCTGCGGGCCGCCGCGCCCCGGCCCTCGGCCGCCTCGGCCGGCTCGGCCGGCTCCGGTCCCTTGTCCAGGCCGGCGGCCGTACCGCCCGCCTCCACGTCGGCGCGGATCCCCGTGCCGCGCGGGTCGTCCCCGGCGGCCTCACGGGCCGCGGCGGTCTCGCGGTTCGTCCGGGTCTCGCGGCCCGGCTCGGCGCCGAGGCCCGGCTCGGTCCCGCGGCCCCCGGCCGTACCGGACGTCACGCCGGTCCCGGACACCTCGTCCCGGCCGGAGACCTCCCCGCGTCCGAACGCCTCGTCGCGTCCGCGCGCCTCGTCCCGTCCGCGCGGCTCGTCCGATACGGAGGCCGTGTCGCGTCCGCGCGGCTCGTCCCATGCGGAGGCCGTGTCGCGTCCGAACGCCGTGTCCCGGCCGGAGGTTGTGCCGGTCCCGGACGCGGTGTCCCGGCCGGAGGCCGCGCCGGTCCCGGACGTCGTGTCCTGGCCGGAGGCCGTGTCCCGCGCGGGGGCCGTGTCCGCACCCGTCTCCGTTCCCCTGCCCGTGTCCGTCCCTGTGGTGTGCGGAGGCATGGTCCTCTCCTGCTCCGCGGCGCGCTCCTGGCGCTCCGGTGTCGTGTCGGCCATGTCGGTCAGCTCTCCCGCACGTGGCGCCGGCCCAGGCCCCACGGCATGTGCGAGGCGCGGCCCGTGGCGGCTTTGGTGCTGCCGTCGCGCCCGCCGTCCGCGGGTGCGGAGGTCAGCAGGTCCTCGAAGAGGTCGCGGGCCTCGACCATGGCCGCGCGCAGCTCCTCGGTGCTCGTACGGCCCTCCGTGCCGTCCGCCGTGCCCTGCGCGGCGCGGTGCACCCGGCGGTAGCCGTGGACGTGGTGGCCGTGGTGCACGGACAGCGCGTCCAACTGGTCCTCGTACTGCCCGTCGTGGGGGAAGCCGCGCGCCCCGGCCAGCTCGGCCAGCAGCCGGTCCGCCTCGGCCACCGCCTCCCGCGGCGAGTCGACGAACCGCTCCTGCGCGGCCGTCCAGCGGGCCTCGAAGCGCTCCCGCTCGGCCGGGTCCAGCGACCGCGGCCGCAGGTCGCCGTGGCGTTCCACGCGCGCCGCCAGTTCCCGCTCGGCGGCCTTGGTGTCGCCGTCGTGCCGGGCCACCGTCCGGTCGTACTCCGGACCGAAGCGCCTCTTGAGCCCGCGCCGTCCGCCGCCGTGGCCGCGGGCGCGGGATGTCAGGACGGCCGCCACCACGACGACGGCCGCCACGATCACGATCAGAGCGATGATCATGCCTGTGGACATGGGTGCCTTCCGGATGTGATCGGCCCAACCGGCCGGTTCTCCGTGCGGGTTGCCCGGAAGGTGACCGGTAAACGGTCCGTCGAGCCGGACGGGTTCCGCTCGCGCGGAGACGCCTCGCGCGGGGATATTCGGTTGCACCGCCCCGGCGCCGGTCGCCGACAATGCCGGCATGTCCGCCGCACGCTCGTCCGTCGTCAACTGGTCCGTGGCTCCGGAGCCGTACGACTCGCCCGTCGCCGCCGCGCTGTGGCGGGCGTACTACACGGAGGTCAGCGACCGCTGGTACCTGCTGTACGAGGGGCACCGCACCGACCCCGACGAGCTGGAGCGGGAGATCGCCGCCCGCTCGGGCGCCGAACTGTCCCCGCCGCGCGGGCAGTTGCTGCTCGCCCGGTACGACGGGGCGCCCGCCGGCACCGCGGGCGTACGGCTGCTGGACGCGGAGACGGCCGAGCTCACCCGGGTCTTTCTGCGCCCGGAGGTGCGCGGCAGGGGCGGGGCGGCGCTGCTGGTCGGCGCCGCCGAGGACGCGGCCCGGGCGCTCGGTGCCCGGCGGATGATCCTCGACACCCGGAGCGACCTGGTGGAGGCGCGGGCCCTGTACGGCCGGCTCGGGTACCGGGAGACCGGACGGCACAACGACGACCCCTACGCCGAGCACTGGTTCACCAAGAGCCTCGCCGCCGGCTGAGCAGCGGGCCGGCGGGCACAGGCGTCTCGACGGGTGGGCAGGGCCGACGAGGCGCCCGCGGCCGACGAGGAACCCGCGGCCGACGAGGAACCCGCGGCCGTCTGAGGCGGCGCCGCCCCGCCTCAGACGAGGCGGGTGACCGGGCGCTCCTCGTGCGGGCGTTCCGCGTCGGAGCCGCACAGTTCCGACGTCAGCTCGCTGACGAGCTGGGTCAGGTCGGTGGGCCGGTCCGGCGACCACCAGTCGCCGAGCAGTTCGGCCAGGGACTCCTCGCGGGCGTGCGCCAGCCGCTCGGCCACCTCGCGGCCGCGGGGGGTCAGCACGAGGTCCAGGCCCTGGCGCTCGCCCAGCCGCCGCTCCTCCACCTGGCGGGCGGCCTCGATGATGGCGGCCAGCGGGACGGAGCTGCGCTCGGCCAGCACGGCCGGCTCCACCCAGCCGTACTTCTTCATCCGCAGCAGCAGCCAGCTCGCGGCCGGCTTGAGGTCGTAGCCCGCCCGCTCGGTGATCGTGCGGTACACCTCGCGCCGTCCCTCACGCGTGCCCAGCACCGACAGCGCCCGGCACACCTCGTCGTAGGAGGACCGTTCGACGGGGTTGGTGGCGTAGGTCTCGGAGACGTCCGGGGCGGTGACGGAGCCGCGCAGCCGGTCCTCCTTGAGGAACCACGCCAGCACGAAGCCGAGCAGGGCGACCGGGGCGGCGTAGAGGAAGACGTCGGTGATGGCGGAGGCGTAGGCGTGCAGGGCCGCCGGGCGCAGCGCGGCGGGCAGGGCGGCGATGCCGCGCGGGTCGGCCTTCAGCGCGTCCGCCGAGGCGCCGGGCGGCAGCGGGACGCCCCGGAAGGCGGCGGCGAGCTCGTCGCCGAGGCGGCTCGCGAAGACCGTGCCGAAGATGGCCACGCCGAAGGAGGCGCCGATGGAGCGGAAGAAGGTGGCGCCGGAGGTGGCCACGCCCAGGTCCTCGTAGCTGACGGCGTTCTGCACGATGAGCACCAGCACCTGCATGACCAGGCCGAGGCCCAGGCCGAAGACGAAGAAGTAGAGGCTCGTCTCGGCGGTGGGGCTGTGCTCGTCGAGCCGGTGCAGCAGGAGCAGGCCGACGGCGGTGACGGCGGTGCCCGCGAGGGGGAACACCTTCCAGCGGCCGGTCCGGCTGACGATCTGCCCGGAGCCGGTGGAGGCCAGCAGCATGCCGAACACCATCGGCAGCATGTGCACACCCGACAGGGTCGGGGACACGCCGTGCACCACCTGGAGGAACGTCGGCAGATAGGTCATCGCGCCGAACATGGCGAAGCCGACGATGAAGCTGATGACGGCGGAGAGCGTGAAGGTGCGGATGCGGAACAGCTTCAGCGGCAGCACGGGCTCCGCCGCCCCGCGCTCCACCGCCACGAACGCCACCGCGAGCAGCACGCCCGCCACCGCCAGGCCGATGATCTGCGGCGAGCCCCAGCCCCAGGTGGTGCCGCCGAGGGAGGCGACCAGGACCAGGCAGGTGGCGACCGAGGCGATGAGGAACGTGCCCAGGTAGTCGATCACGTGCCGCTGCGACCGGCGCGGGATGTGCAGCGCGGCGGCGATCACGGCGAGCGCGACGATGCCGACGGGCAGGTTGACGTAGAACACCCAGCGCCAGCTCAGGTGCTCGGTGAACAGCCCGCCGAGCAGCGGCCCGAGCACGCTGGTCGCGCCGAAGACCGCCCCGAACAGGCCCTGGTAGCGGCCCCGCCTGCGGGGTGAGACCACATCGCCGACGATCGCCATGGACAGCACGATCAGCCCGCCGCCGCCCAGGCCCTGCAGCGCGCGGAAGCCGATCAGCTGGGGCATGTCGCGTGCCGTCCCGCACAGCGCGGAGCCGATCAGGAAGATGACGATCGCGGTCTGGAACAGCTTCTTGCGCCCGTACTGGTCACCGAGCTTGCCCCACAGCGGGGTGGCCGCGGTGGACGCGAGGAGATAGGCGGTGACCACCCAGGACAGGTGCTCCAGCCCGCCGAGGTCGCTGACGATGGTGGGCAGCGCGGTGGACACGATCGTCTGGTCGAGCGCCGCCAGCAGCAGGCCGAGGAGCAGCGCGCCGATCGAGACGAGTACGTTCCCGGTCACCTGGTCGGGCTCGGCGGCCGTGGCCCCGTGCAGGGGCGGAGGGGCGGACGGCGGCCGCGGTCCGGGCGCCGCGCCCGTCGTCCCGGTGCTGCCGTGCTCCCCGGACATGGAGACCTCCCGAGACTCTCGTGACACCTTCCATCGTCATCGGTGTGACCCGTAATGGCCTGTCGAGTCCTCCTGGACGCGGCCATTCCGGGGGTTCGGGGAGACGGTGTGGAGAGGATCTGCATAATCCTTGGAGTTCGCACGGGAGGGGACCCACGCGTGGAGGAGCCGAGGGGGCGCACCTGCCCGGAGTGCGGGGCGCCCCGGAGCATGGACAACACGCCGTCGTGCGCCTGCGGCCGGCGGGCGGCCGACGCCCTGCGCGACACGCGCAGCGCGGAGGCGGCAGCGGCGGAGGACTTCGACCCGCTGCGGATACGTCCCTACGTGACCTTCGAGGCGGGCACGGGGGAGCCGGCCGACGGCGGTACGGGGGAGCCGGCCGATGGCGGTACGGCGGAGGCAGTCGGCGGCGGTACGCCGGAAGTGGGCGGCGGTACGGCGGAAGCGGGCGACGACGGTACGCCAGAAGTGGGCGGCGGTACGGCGGAAGCGGCCGGCAGCGGGGAAGCGGCCGGCACCGGCACGGCGGAGGGGGCCGGCACCGGCACCGCGCTCGCGGGCCCGGGGCTGGACGCCGCCCCGGGCCCGGACCCGGACGCCGGGGACGGGACTCCGGTGGGGGCCGGGGCGGGGCCGAGGGCGGGGACCCGGGCCGGTGACGCCCGTCGCCGCCGGCCCGTCGCCGTGTTCGCCGTGTCCGGGGCGGTGGTCGCGGTCGCCGCGGCGGCCGGGTTCGCGGGCGGACTGTTCTCCTACCACTCCCCGGCCCGGGACGGCGCCGCTCCCACGGGGGTACGGCAGGGCGTGCCGGACGGGGGCACCACGAACCCGCCCTCCGCGTCCGCGCCGGAGGCCGCCGCCTCGCCGTCCGCGGCGCCCCAGGCCGAGAGCCGGTCACCGTCGGCGAGCCCGAGCACCGGGCCGTCCCCGTCCGCCTCGCCCTCGGACGCGTCGCCGTCGCCGTCCCCCTCCCCGACGGACGGCGGACGGACCGCGGCCCCGGCGACGCCGACCGGGACCGCGCCGACCACGCCCGCCGCTCCCACGCCCACCGCGCCCCCGGTCCTGCGCCGCGGCGACCGCGGTCCCGAGGTGACGGAACTCCAGCAGCGTCTGGCCCAGCTGAACCTGTACGTCGGCCGGAGCGACGGCGTCTACGACTCCCGGGTCGAGGGCTCGGTACGCACCTACCAGTGGGCCCGGGGCATCGACGCGGACGACCCCGGCGTCTACGGCCCGGCCACCCGCGCCCGCCTGGAAGCGGAGACGTCACAGCCCTGACCGGCGCTTCCGCGCCGTCCGGGACCGCGACACACAGCCCGCCCCCGGACGGCCCGCCAGGGGCAGAGCCCACCCCGGCCACCCGCGCCCGCCTGGAATCGGAGACGTCACAGCCCTGACCGGCGCGGACACCGACACACCCCACCCCGGACCGCGAGGGCAGACCCCCGGCTCCCCCTACTGGCGCACGGACAGCCGCACGCCGCCGTCCCCCGTGGGCTCCACCCGCACGTGGGTCAGGTCGGGCACCACCGCGTCGGGGTGGTGGTGGGCGGCGCGCGGGCCGACGCCGATCACCCGCATCCCGGCTGCGCGGCCCGCGGCGATGCCCGCGCCGGAGTCCTCGAGGACCACGCAGTCGGCGGGCCGTACGCCCAGTTCGGCGGCGCCCTTCAGGAAGCCCTCGGGGTCGGGCTTGCTCGCGCCGACCGACTCGGCGGTGACGCGCACGTCCGGCAGGGGCAGGCCGGCCGCGGCCATCCGGGCCGTGGACAGGCCCACGTCGGCCGAGGTCACCAGCGCGTGCGGGAGCCCGCGCAGCGCGGCCATGAACTCCGGCGCGCCGGGCACCGGCACCACGCCGTCCATGTCGGAGGTCTCCGCGGCCAGCATGCGCGCGTTGTCGGCGAGGTTCTGCTCCATGGGCCGGCCGGGCAGCAGCAGCGCCATCGAGGCGTGCCCCTGGCGGCCGTGGACGACCTTCATCACCTCGTCGCCGTCCAGCCCGTGCCGGCCGGCCCAGCGGCGCCAGATCCGTTCGACGACGGCGTCGGAGTTGACGAGCGTGCCGTCCATGTCCAGCAGGAGGGCGCGGGCGGTGAACACGGCGGTGGCCGTCATCGGCAGCTCCAAGGCGGCAGAGCGGGTGGAGGGCGCGCACGGCGCCCGCGGGACAAGGCGGCCCCGCCCGCCGGTCAGGGGAAACGGGCGGGAGCCACTTTGTTTCTCCACGGTACAAAACCAGCCGGGCATCCCGCCACCGGCCCCCGCGAAACGTCACCGGCCGTTCATCCGGGCCCTTCCGTGACCCGTACGGACCCTTACGGACCCATACAGGCCCATACGGACCCATACAGACCCGTACGGACCCCGCCCGCCGGACAAGGCCTGGGCGGCGGGCCGGCCGGCGCGGACACGAAAGTTCGGTCCTGAACCTTGTCGTGTCATGCGCACGTCATTAGCTTCTTACCGGACACACACCTCCCGGCAACGCGGCGCCGCGAACATGTCCTCGCCCGCGCCCAACACCCCCACCCCACAAGGGAGTTCGCACATGCCGAAGTTCTACGCGCGTCGACGGCTGAGCATACTCGCCGCGCTCACCGCGCTGACAGCCTCCGTCGCACTCTTCAACTCCCCGAGCGCCTCCGCCGCCCTGCCCACCCCGGTCAGCGCTGCCACCGCCCGCGGCTACCTCGCCCAGCTCACCGTCGCCACCGAGAACCGCACCGGCTACGACCGCGACCTCTTCCCGCACTGGATCACCGTCAGCGGCGCCTGCAACACCCGCGAGACGGTCCTCAAGCGCGACGGCACCAACGTCGTCACCGACTCCTCCTGCGCGGCCACCAGCGGCAGCTGGTACTCCCCCTACGACGGCGCCACCTGGACCGCCGCCTCCGACCTCGACATCGACCACCTCGTGCCGCTTGCCGAGGCCTGGGACTCCGGCGCGGGCAAGTGGACCACCTCCCGGCGCCAGGCGTTCGCCAACGACCTCACCCGCCCGCAGCTCATCGCCGTCACCGACAACGTCAACCAGGCCAAGGGCGACCAGGACCCCGCCACCTGGATGCCCTCCCGCTCCGCCTACCGGTGCACCTACGTGCGCGCCTGGGTCCAGGTGAAGTACTACTACGGCCTGTCCGTCGACTCGGCCGAGAAGAGCGCGCTGCAGGGCTACCTCGCCAACTGCTGATCGCCGGGATCTGTCCGCCCTCCCCCGTCGTTCAATACCGTACGTTCGACGGAGGAGGGTGATCACCTTGGCCGGACTGCGCCTGGGACCACTGCTGAGGTACGCCGACGGCGCGTCCGCGACCATCTGGGTCGAGACGACCCGGCCCTGCACCGCTCGGGTCCGCTGCTCCGACGGCGCCGGCGGCACCGCGCACACCTTCCAGATCGAGGGCCACCACTACGCCCTCGTCCCCGTGACCGGCCTGACGCCCGGCACCTCCCCGTCCTACGAGGTGCTCCTCGACGGCGCCCCCGTCTGGCCCCCGCCGGGCTCCCGCTTCCCGCCCTCCGTCATCACCGCGCCCGCCGGCGACGGCGAGGGCGTACGCGTCGCCTTCGGCTCCTGCCGCTGGGCCGCACCCCCGGCCGGCGGCCACGACCCGGTCGGCCCCGACGCCCTCGACACCCTGGCCGCGCGGATCGCCGCCGGCGGCGAACGCCCGGACGTCCTGCTGCTCCTCGGCGACCAGGTGTACGCCGACGAGACCTCCGCGGACACCCGGCGCTGGCTGGCCGCCCGCCGGGGCCTGGCCGACGCCCCCGGCAGCCAGGTCGCCGACTACGAGGAGTACACCCGGCTCTACTACGAGTCCTGGCTCGACCCGGAGGTGCGCTGGCTGCTGTCCACCGTGCCCAGCTGCATGATCTTCGACGACCACGACGTCGTCGACGACTGGAACACCTCCGCTTCCTGGCTCGCCGACATGCGGGCCACCGACTGGTGGCAGGAACGCCTGCTGAGCGGCCTGATGTCGTACTGGGTGCACCAGCACCTGGGCAACCTCTCCCCCACCGCCCTGGCCGAGGACCCGCTCTACGCCGCCGTACGCGCCACCCCCGACGGCACCGACGTGCTGCGTGCCTTCGCCGCCCGGGCCGACGCCGACCCCGCCTCGGTGCACTGGAGCTACCGGCGCGACTTCGGCCGGGTCCGGCTGCTGATGGTCGACTCACGCGCCGCCCGCGTCCTCGACGAGGACCGCCGGGCGATGCTGCACCCCGCGGAGGCCGACTGGCTGCGCACCCAGGCGCTGGAGGACCCCGAAGGCCGCGACCACCTGCTGATCGGCACCTCGCTGCCCTGGCTGCTGCCGCACCTGGTGCACCACGCCGAGGCCTGGGACGCCGCGCTGTGCCGCGGCGGACGCGGCGCCCGGTGGGCCCGGATCGGGGAACGGCTGCGACGGGGCGCCGACCTGGAGCACTGGCCGGCCTTCCCGGAATCCTTCGCGGCGCTGGCCGACCTGCTCGGCGAGGCCGCCTCCGGACCGGCGGCCCCCGCGACCGTCGCCGTGCTCTCCGGGGACGTCCACCACGCCTACATCGCCGAACCGGCATGGCGCGCCCGGTCCGTGGACGCCCGGGTGCTGCAGCTCACCTGCTCCCCCGTCCACAACTCGGTGCCGCTGTCGATCCGGCTCGGCTTCCGCTTCGGCTGGAGCGCACCGGCCCGGGCGCTCGGCCGGCTGCTCGCCCGGCACGGGCGCTGCGCCCGGCCGCCGGTGAGCTGGCGCCGGACGGGCGGCCCCTGGTTCGGCAACCAGCTCATGACCCTGACGCTGCGCGGCCGTTCGGCCCGGCTGCGGCTGGAGCGCGCCCGGGCGGACAAGGGCGGCCGGACCCTCCTGGAGACGGTCACGGACCGGGACCTCACCCCGCCGCCGGCGGACGGCAGTGGCGCGACGTGACGGCCGGGCGGGGCGGCGGCCGGGCGTGGCGTCAGGAGCGCGCGGTGCACTTGAGGGGACGTCAGCGACGGGCGCGGGTACGGGAGTTGTCGTGCGGGAGTCGCCGTACCGGGGTCGCCGTACGGACGTCTCCTACGGTGCGTGAGGGAGCGTGACGAACACGTGAGCCCCCCGTGAATCACCCGTCACTCCCCCGGCGTACGCTGTATGGCTGTTCACAGGCCGCTCCTGCCGCTCCCCCGCGACACCGCGGCGTTCGGTACGGCCACGGGGGGAGTCAAGGGAGTTCGCGTGCTGGAAAGCGTGGAGAGGGTGGCCTCGGCCTCGGTCACCAGCGCTCCATGGATCTATGGCGTGGTGGCCCTGTCCGTGCTGCTCGACGTGTTCCTGCCGGTCCTGCCGAGCGGTGTCCTGATCGTCACCGCGGCCACGGCGGCGGCAGCGGGCTCGGCGGCCGGTTCGGGGGTCGCGACCGGGCAGGTGCCGCACGACGTCCCCGACATCCTGGCGCTGATCCTGTGCGCGGCCACGGCGTCCGTGCTCGGCGACCTCGTCGCCTACCGGCTGGCCCGGCGCGGCGGCGGCCGGCTGGACCGCGCGATCTCCCGCTCGCGCCGGCTGAGCACCGCGCAGGAACGACTCGGCGCGGCCCTGTCCAGGAACGGCGGCGGTGCGCTGGTCGTGCTGGCCCGGTTCGCCCCGGCCGGCCGCTCGGTCGTCTCCTTCAGCGCCGGCGCCACCCACCGCCGCGTCCGCGAGTTCCTGCCCTGGTCCGCCCTGGCCGGCCTGGCCTGGGCGACGTACAGCGTGGCCCTCGGCTACTTCGGCACCCGCTGGCTGGGCGCGGCGTGGCTGGCCACGGCGGTGTCGGTGGCGGCGCTGTTCGGCGCGGGGGCGGGAGCGACGTACCTGATGCGCCGGGAGCCCAGGCCCCGCCAGGCCTGAGGACACGGCGCGCCCGCGGCGGGCCCTCACCGCCCGGGGCACGGCGCCACCGCGCACCCGGCGCCCGGTCCCGCCACCGCCGCACCCGGCCGCGTCACCTCACCCGGCCTTGCGGGCCCCCCGCACCTCCAGCCCGGCCAGGAGCTCGCCCGTGGCCCGGGCGATCGTGTCGACCGCCCGGTCGAAGACCTCCCGGTTGTGCGCGGCGGGCGCCCGGAACCCCGAGACCTTCCGCACGAACTGCAGCGCCGCCGCCCGGATCTCCTCCTCCGTCGCCTCCTCGGGCAACGCGGGCGGGCGCAGTGTCCTGATACTCCGGCACATGACCCCAGTCTCTCCCGTTCTCCCCGGAGGGAATAGCTCCGTTCCCGATCCCCTTGGACCGGCCATGACCACCGTGCAGATCACCTACGTCGGCGGCCCCACCGCCGTGATCGAACTCGCCGGCCTGCGCCTGCTCACCGATCCCACCTTCGACGCCCCCGGCGAGTACCCGGTCGGCAGCCGCAAGCTGGTCAAGACGGCCGGCCCGGCCCTCGCGCCCGCCGCCGTCGGACCGGTGGACGCCGTACTGCTCTCCCACGACCAGCACCCGGACAACCTCGACGGCGCCGGCCGCGCCCACCTCGCGCAGGCTCCCCTCGTGCTGTCCACCCCCGCCGCCGGCGCCCGCCTCGGCGCCCCGGTGCGGGCCCTGTCCCCCTGGCAGCACACCGACCTCCCGCTTCCGGCCGGCGGCACCCTGCGCGTCACCGCCGCACCCGCCCTGCACGGCCCGTCCGGCTCGGAACCCCTGGTCGGCGAGGTCACCGGGTTTGTACTGAGCGGCGAGGGCCTGCCCAGGATCTATGTCAGCGGCGACAACGCCTCGCTCGGCCTGGTGCGCGAGATCGCCGGCCGCCACGGCCCGTTCGACATCGCCGTGCTGTTCGCCGGCGCGGCCCGCACCCCCCTCGTGCCGGACGCCCCGCTGACCCTCACCAGCGAGCAGGCCGCCGAGGCGGCACGCCTCCTCGGCGCCCGTCACGTCGTACCGCTGCACTTCGAGCACTGGGGGCACTTCACGGAGGACGGCGAGTCGCTGACGAAGGCCTTCGCCGCGGCCGGGCTCGCCGAACGCCTGCACCTGCTCGCACCCGGCGCCTCGGTCCGCCTGTGACCGTCCCGCCCGGGCGCACCAACGCCCGGGCGCACCGCCGCACGCCCCCGCACCCTCACCCGAGCAGCCGCACATGCCCTCAGCCCCCGAGGTCGGCCCGCCAGTCGTTCGATCTGATCCAGTTGCCCTTCGGATACTCGAAGTCCACCGGCCCGAGCAGGGTGAACCCGGCACGGCGGCACACCCCGTTCGACGCGGCGTGCTCCAGCTTCGGGAAGGCGTGCACGTACCGGTGGGCACCGGCGGTCCGCGCCTCGGCCAGCACGGCCCGGGCCGCCCGCCCCGCGACGCCCCGCCCCTGGAAGCCCGGCGAGACCGCCCAGCCGGTCTCCCACACCGTCCCCTCCCGCCACTCGCGCTCCCAGAACCCGATCGCCCCCGCGCTCTCCCCTCCGTCGGCGAGGACGATCCGGAACATCCGCCCCGCGGACAGCTCCAGATAGCGCCGGTGCCGCGCCGCGAGCTGCCCCTCGGTCTCCGGGCCGCCCAGATGCGCCGTCATCCCGGGACTGTTGTGCAGCCGCAGCAGCCAGAAGTCGTCCTGGGACCACGGTTCGAGCCGTACGCCGTCCACCCCTGTCTCGTCCATGGAAGCCACCGTAGGACAGGGGTCCGACAATCCGGCCCGCCGTCCGGCTCGCTCGAACGCATGAACCCTCCTGCGGAACTCGCCCCACAAATTCGAACAGGCGTAGCATTGCCGCGTGGCTACGACCTATGACTTCCCGAGTGACCTCCTCGCCGGTCAGGAGGAGCTGCATCAGGTCCGGGCCGAGCTGTCGGCCCTGCTCAAACGGCTGCCCTGGTCGGTCGAGCCGCTGGACGGCTTCAGCGACGACGGCGGCTGGCGCAAGGTCGAGCGCCCCGCCTCACCGGGCTGGACCGCCGACGAACAGGCGGAGGTGGAGAAGCTCCGCCGGCGCGAGCACGAACTCGCGGTGTTCGTCACCACCCACCGGTACTGGTCGCAGTTCACCGGCCCGGACGGCATAGAGGCCCGCAGCCGCCTCAAGCACGCCCACGAATCACCACCGAGCGGGGACGAGGACGCGTGAGCGGGGACGAGGCCCATGACGGGCACCTGGAGCGCGACGCCGGGTGATCGACCAGCGGCTGTCACCCGTGTCGCGCACGTCCACTCCGGCCCCGGGGACCGGGCAACGGGTTTGCGGGGCACTCCCCGAGGCAAGGTAGGCTGTCGACTCGCCGCGGGTGCGTAGCTCAGGGGTAGAGCGCCTGCCTTACAAGCAGGATGTCGGCGGTTCGAAACCGTCCGCGCCCACCAGTCGAAGGCCGCACGCAGGGCCCGGGTTCGTGGAGAGGGAATCCACGGACCCGGGCCTTCGTCGTGCCGGAACGCCGCCTGCGGGGGCTAACCCCACCATGGGCCGGGGAGTGGTCCGGATTCCCCGGTGGGGGCGGGGGTTCGTACGGTCGGAGGGAGCCGGGAAGGGCTCTTCGTCCGTCACAGGGGGAGACCGTCATGATCCGCCGTTCCGTTGCCGTTCGCTCCGCCGCCGTCGCCGGGGTCGTGCTGGCCGTCGTGGGCGCGGTCTCCGCGTGCGGGGCCTCCGCCGGGGACGACAAGGACCCCGACCACCGGTCCTTCGCGCTGCGCGGGACCACGCTGACCGTGGACTCCGACGACTCGGCTCTGGAGATCGTCGCCGCCGACGGCAACCGGGCGGGGACCGTGCGGGTGACCCGGTGGTTCCAGGGGAGGGTGGTGGCCGGCGGGGAGCCCCGGGTGACGTGGGCGATGAAGGACGACCGGCTGGTGCTGCGGACGAAGTGCTCGGGGATCGTCGCCGACTGCTCGGCCCGGCACCGGATCGAGGTCCCGCCCGGGGTCGCCGTGAAGGTCGAGGAGGAGGACGGAAGCGTGCGGGCGCGCGGGTTCCGGGACGCGCTGAGCGTCCGTACGTCCGACGGGTCCGTGCACGTCACGGACACCACCGGGCCGCTGGAGCTGCGCTCGGGCGACGGGTCCGTGCGGGCGGAGGTCGCCTCACGGCGGGTGCGGGCCACCACGGCGGACGGTTCGGTGCGGCTCCAACTCGGTGCCGTGCCGGACCTGGTGGAGGCGCGCTCCGGGGACGGCTCGGTGACGGTGGCGCTGCCGCGTGCCGCGTATCGCGTGACCACGCGGACCGGTGACGGCTCCGCGCAGGTGTCGGTGCCGCGCGACGACGGCAGCCGGCACGTGGTGTCCGCCCGGACCGGCGACGGGAACATCACGGTGCGTACGGCGAACTGACCGGCCCGTGTGTTCGTCCTGTACGAATGGGAGAATGTTTCCCACGCAGGGCGGATTACGGCACGGGAGAGACATGTGACGGCGACACCGGCGACACGGGCGACAGCTGCGCGGCCGTACTCGCCGTGGCCGGTGCCGCGAGCGGGGCGACCGCGGCCGTGGGGAGCCCGGCGCGGCGGCGGGCGGGTCCGGAGCGACGGCGGGCGGGTCCGGAGTGGCGGGGGCGCCGGGTCCGGGCTGAGGGCCGCTCGTGACGTGCTGGTGCTGGTGGCCCTGCCGGTGGTCGCCGTCCTGGTGGTGCCGGGCGCGTTCGCCGGGGGCGGCACGCGGCGCTGGTTCGGGGGGCGGGCGGAGAGTCAGCGGGCCGAGGCGCAGGCGGCGAAGGACGCCGCGGCCGCCGCGTTCTACGAACTGGACACCGCCCAGCGTGATCTGCGGATCTCGATGGAGACCATCACGGCGGTCGACGACTCGCCCGCCGCGCGCCGCGCGGTCGCCGACTTCGAGGCGCTGGGCCGGCGGATCGACGAGGCCAGTTCGCGCTACATCGACGCGGTGGACGCCCAGGACCTGGACCGGGACGACCTGGAGGCGGCGGCGGCCGCGCGGGCGCGCGCCGAGCTGACCCGGGCGAAGGACGAGCTGGAGAACGTCAAGCGGGAGCTGGACCGTTTCAGCGGTGGTCTGGGGCCGTTGCTCGGCAAGGCCGAGACGCAGCTGGCGCGGCTGGCGCCCGCGGTGGAGCGGGCCCGGCAGGCGCTGCGGGGCGCGAGCGACGCGCTGGACGCGGTGCGCGGCTCCGGTCTGCGGGCGGACGATCTGGCGGCCCGGCTGGCGGCGCTGTCGCCGGAGCTGACGAAGCTGAACCAGGGTGCGGGGCAGCACGGTGTGCAGCCGACGCTGGAGCGTGCCGAGCGGGTGGCGCGGGAGGCGGAGGCGATCCGGGCGGAGGCGGGGCGGCTGCCGGAACGGGCGGCCGAGATCGATCACCGGCTGGTGTCGCTGCGGACCCGGGCGCAGGCGCTGACGACGCGGGCGGGGCAGGTGGAGCCGGTGCTGAGCGAGCTGCGGCGGCGGTTCACGGCGGCGTGCTGGCAGGATCTGCAGCAGGTGCCGCGGCAGGCCGCGGACAGTGTCCGGCAGGCCGAGGGGAAGCTTCAGGAGGCGCAGGCGGCGCGTCAGGCGCAGCGGTGGCCGGACGCCACGGCGCTGTTGTCGACGGTGCGGGCGCTGCTGAACGCGACGGACGAGGCGGTGTCGGCCGCCGGGGACCGGCTGGCGCGGCTGAACGCGGTGCAGAAGGATCCGCAGGCGGAGATCGAGCGGACGCGGTTCGCGGTGCGGGACGCGCAGCGGCTGGCGATGACGGGGCGTACGACGCCGGATCCGCGGCACGCGCGGCCGCTGGACGAGGCGGTGGCCCGGCTGGAGCGGGCGGTGGCGGGTCTGGAGGGCCGCCACCCGGACTACTGGCACTTCCTTACGGAGACCGAGGCGGTCCGGGCGACGGCGGCCCGGGTGGTCACGCAGATCCGCGAGGAGCGGGGAGCCGGTCACTGAGGTGGTGCCGGTCCCCGCTCGGCGGGTGACGCGTCAGGTGCGGTAGGCGTAGTACGCCGCGTTGGGGTAGGACGCGATGAGGCTCGCCACCGACCTGTTGTAGGTGTTGGTGGAGTGGTACGACACGTACGGCACGCCCTGCGGGCTGCGGTAGGTGACGATCATGGTGTGGTCCTTGGACCCGTCCTTGTTGAAGTCCATCTGCAGTACGTCACCGATGTCGGCCTGGTAGACGTAGGGCAGGCTGGTGACCCGCTTGGAGGACAGGGCGAACCAGGAGAACTCGTTCACACCGACGAACGAGTCGGACTGGATCTCGGAGTTGCCGAACCACTTGTGGAAGTCGTACGTGTAGCCGGGTACGTGCTTCCAGCCGCCGGCCTTGAGGGCCTGGCTGACGAAGTTGGTGCAGTCGCCGCCGGCTCCGTGGCCGTTGAAGTCCGGGTAGTCCGGGTTGTACTTGCTCCAGTACTTCTGCGCGTACGCGGCCATGGCCTTGTAGTCGTAGGTACCGGAGGTCAGGTTCTTCTTGTTGGCCGGGGCGTTGCTCGCGGTGGACGAGCGGGGCGCCTCGGGCGGGTTGTCGTCGTCGGGCGTGGCGGCGACCTGCGGGGCCGGCGCGGCGACCTGGTTGACGGCGACGCCGTCGTCGGTGTCGCGGATGCCGGTCAGCTGCCAGTTGCCGTGCGAGTCGGCGCGGAACGTCAGCTCGTGGTGGGCCTGGAAGCCGGTGGTCTTCGGCTCGGTGCCGCGCACCTTCTTGTAGGTCAGGGTGGTGCTCTCGGTGACGGCGACCTTGGCGTTGCGGCCCTTGACCTGGGTGGCGTCCAGCGTGACGGTGGTGTTGCCGGCGCTGTACTTCTCGCCCAGCTGTGCCAGGCGGGACTTGCGGCCGCGCAGCTGGGAGAGCGCGGAGCTCTCCACGTGGGTCTGGGTGCCGGACAGGCGGACCTTGCCGGAGAAGCCGGCGGTGCGGCGCTTGCCGTTCTTCGTGCTGCTGCCGTCGTCCACCAGGGCCTGGGTGCGGTCGGTGAAGACCGCGTCGGCGAGCTTCTGGAAGGTGGCCTTGGTCGCCGCGTCCACCGTCGGGTCGTCGGTGACGGCCGCGCCCGCGCTCCAGTTCGGCACGAGGGCCACGCCGGCCACCAGCGAGGCGGCGGCAGCCGACACTATGGCGACGCGGCGCCGCTTACGGCTCAATTTCCTTGATTTCAATCTACGTTCCCCTCTACGCCGGTACACCTACCGGGCTGTCGCATCTTCGCACGACGGCAGTGACCGTTGTGAAGAGGGTGTGCGCAAGTGGAATCAAGGGGTTATCCGCGTCACTTGACCACCTGGGACCAGTCGGGTTCCTGTGCCGGGTCGAGGGAGCGCAGGGCCTGCAGGGTCTCGGGTTTCTGCGCGTCGAGCCAGTCGGCGAGTTCCTTGAAGGACACGCACTTGACGCCCTGTTTGGTGCATACGTTCTTGACGACCTGGTCGATGGCCTTCATGTAGATTCCGCCGTTCCAGTCCTCGAAGTGGTTGCCGACGAACAGCGGTGCGCGGCTGCCGTAGTAGACGCGGTTGAAGCCGGCCATGTAGGAGGCGACGGTCTGCTGTTCCCACTGGGGGTACTGGGCGGGGTTGCCCTTGGTCTCGCCCTTGGACTGGTTGTAGAGGAAGTTGAAGTCCATGGACAGTCCCTGGTACTTGCCGTCCTCGTAGGGCAGCATCTGCAGCGGGAAGTCCCATATGCCGTTCTTCTTGGCCGGCCATATCTGGAAGTCGCCGGGCGAGGAGGCGTCGTAGCGCCAGCCGTAGCTCTTGATGGCCTTCAGCAGGTTGGGCTGGCCCTCGAGGCAGGGGGCGCGTCCGCCGGCGACCTCCTTGCGGAAGTCGAAGGGCAGCGGGGGGATGTCGGTGAAGCCGGTGTTGGTCTTCCACTTCTCGGCGAAGGAGAAGAACTGGTCGATCTCGCTCTTCCACTCCTGGACGCTCCAGTCGCCGCCGCCCTTGGCGTCGCAGAAGTGGCCGTTGAAGTGGGTGCCGATCTCGTTGCCCTGCTCGTAGGAGAGGCGGAGCTGTTCGAGGGTCTCCCGGATGTGCTCGTCGGTGGCGTAGTCGATGGCGGCGGCGCCCGGGGAGTGCATGGGCGGGTGGTAGAGGTTCTTCTTGTCCTTGGGCAGCAGGTAGATGCCGGTGAGGAAGAACGTCATGTGGGCGTTGTACTGCTCGGCCAGCTCGCGGTAGTGGGAGAAGAGGTGGTCGCTGCCCTCGAGGGCGCCGTCCCAGGAGAACACCACGAACTGCGGGGGCTTCTCACCCGGTTTGAGCGGTACGGGCTTCAATTGCCCTTTCTGCGGGCCGGTGTACGAGGTGGAGCCGTCCCCGAGCACATGGGTCTTCCCGTCCCACTCGGGTTCCTTGCTGGGCTTGGCCGTGGCGCCCTTGGAGCCGCCCTTGGCGCCGGCGGAGGCGGTGGGGGTGGTGGAGTCGGGCCGGGCCAGCGCCAGGAATCCGGCCACGACGGAGGCGACGGCGAGCAGCGCGGCCAGTGTGATGAACTCGGGGCGGGTGCTGCGGCGGGCGCGGGCCTTGCGGCGGCGGCCGGGTGCGGACTTCATGGGCGGCTCACAGGTGTGGGAGGTGGTGCGGGTGCGGGTGCGGGTGCGGCGCCGGGGTCGCCACGGTCAGCCGAGCGGGTCCATGGCCTTGGACCAGATGCCGTACGGAACGCTGTCGGCCGCGGTTCCCGCGATTCCCTTCAGCGGCAGCGGTTCCAGGCTCTTGGACAGGTCCATGCGGTAGACGACGACCGCGGTCGACACCGATTTCGCGGTGCCCACATACCAGGAGGCCGTGTCGTCCGCCGTGGTTCCGGCCTTGCCCGCCACCGGGGTGGTGCCGGCCGCGCCGGTGGGGTGGGCGGTGCGGAAGGCGTCCGCGAGCGCGTCGGTGACGGCCTGGGCGACGCGTGCGGAGACCGCGCGGTCGCGGGGCGGGGAGTCCAGTTTCACGGTGGCGCCGTTGCGGGTGACGCGCCGCACCGAGTACGGCTCGGTGTGCAGGCCGCCGGCGGCGAAGGTGGCGTAGCCGTTGGCCATGCGGATGGCGCTGGGCCTGGAGTTGCCCAGGGACAGCGCGGGCACCTGCGGGCCGATGCTGGAGGGCAGCAGCCCGGCGGCGGTGGCCGTCTGCTTGACGTTGGCGAGGCCGGTGTCCATGCCGAGCTGCATGAACGGGGTGTTCACGGACTCGGCCAGGGCCCTGCGCAGGCTGATCCGCCCCCAGGACTTGTTTCCGTCGTTGTGCGCGGCGACCTTGCGGCCGCTGCGGTCCCAGTAGGGCCCCTCGGGTGTGGTGACGGGCACGGCGTCGTCTCCGTTGTAGAGGGTCTCCGGTTCGACCGGCTCGGGGGCGGCGCCGCGCTGCTTGGTGACGCCGTGTTCCAGTCCGGCAGCGTAGACGAAGGGCAGGAAGGCCGAACCGGCCGGCACGGTCGTGGCGTTGGACTCGTTGAAGCCCTGGGTGCGGTGGTCGGGGCCGCCGTAGACGGCGAGGATGCGGCCGTCGGCGGCCACCGAGGCGGCTCCGTAGTGGGCGGTCCTGGCGTTTCCGGGGTCGGTCTGCTTGGCCTTCTTGCGGGCCTTGGTGACGGCGTCGGTGAGGGTGGCCTCCCGTTTGCGGTCGAACGTCGTGTAGATCTGCAGCCCGCCCATGTCGAACTCGCGGTCCGATATGTGCGCGGCCTTCTTCGCGTACTGGGAGGCCAGTTCGACCAGGTAGTCGCTCTGCCGGCCGGTGTCGTAGAGCGGATTGCGCCTGAGCGGCTCGGGGAAGGTCCGGTACTTGGCGCGCTCGTCCGGGGAGAGCTTGCCGATCTTGACCATGCGGTCGAGGATCCAGTCCCAGCGCTCGACGGCGCGGCGGTGGTTGGCCTGGTTGAGGGTGGGGTCGTACAGGCCGGCGCCCTTGAGCAGGGAGGCGAGGAAGGCGGCCTCGCTGGCGTTGAGCTTGCTGACGTCCTTACCGTAGTAGGCCTGGGCGGCGCGCTGGATGCCGTAGGTGCCGCGGCCGAACCAGCTGGTGTTGAGATAGCCCTCGAGGATCTGGTCCTTGCTCATCCGGTTGTCGAGCTTGAGGGCGATCATCGCCTCGGTGAATTTGCGGCCGACGGTCTGGTTCTGCGTCAAATAGACGTTCTTGACGTATTGCTGGGTAATGGTGGATCCGCCCTGGGTGTCGCCCTTGCCGACGGTGCGCCACAGGGCGCGGGTGAGGCCCTTGAAGGAGATCCCGGGATCGCTGTAGAAACTCTCGTTCTCCGCGGCGAGGACCGCCCAGCGGACGTCCTCGGGTATGTCCTTCAGCGGCATGGCCTGGCGCTGCACCCAGCCGGTACGGGCCATGGGGGTGCCGTCGGACCAGAAGTAGACGTTGTCCTGCTGGGTGGCGTAGGTGTTGAGGTTCTGCGGGATGTCGGTGGCGGCGTAGGCGACGGCCAGCAGGAGCGTGCTCAGGCCGATGGCCGAGAAGGCCGCCCCGAGCCACTGCCGCCAGGACGGCATCCAGCGGCGCCAGCCGGTGCGGCCGGGACGCGGGTAGAGGGGTTTCAGCTTCCGGGCGTACGGCGCGAGCACGGCGGTCAGGGGTGCCAGCCGGCGGGTGACCGGGGCGAGCCGCCGTGCGGCGGCGGCCCTGGCCCCGGCGAGGGCGCGGGGCAGCCAGGGGCCGCCGCGTGGCTTGCGGCGGTCGGCGCGCCGGCCGGCCGGACCGGTGGCCGATGTGGCCTGGAAGACGCGCAGCTGCATGGTCTCGTGCGGCTCGGGACCGGCCTTGTCGCGGGCCGCGGCGCCCTGGCCGGTCTTCTTGCGCAGCGCCTCCACGCTGAGCTGCATGGTCTCGTGCGGCTCGGGACCGGCCTTGTCGCCGGCCGCGGCGCCCTGGCCGGTCTTCTTGCGCAGCGCCTCCACGCTGAGCTGCATGGTCTCGTCGGGGCGGGGCGTGGCGGCGGGCCGGGGCCGCGGCGTGGCGGCGGCCTCGGGCCGCGGCGCCCGGTCACGGCCGCCCCGCACGCCGCGCCCGTCGCGCACGCCGTGCCCCTCACGCCCGTCGCGCACGCCGTGCCCCTCGCGTCCGTCGCGCGTCTCGCGCCCCTCGCGCTCGCCGGGCCCCGCGGGCCCGTCGCGGCCGTCCCGCTCGTCACGGCCGGTGTCGCGCCGGCCCGCGTACCCGCCGCCAGGGCTCTCGCCGGAACGCCCGCCGGGCCCGGCCGCGGGGCCTGGCCGGGCCTCGCGGCCGCCGGCGTGCCGGTCGTCGTGCTCGGCGCCGCGCGACTCGTCACGTCCGCGCAGCGCCTCGACGTTGAGCTGCATCGTCTCGTCCGCGGGCGGGCGGGCGCCCGGCACGCGTCCGGGCGTGGCCCGGTTGTCACGGGATCGGCGGCCCCCCTCCGGGCGGCCTTCCCCCTGCCGTTCCTCGGTCACGACTGCGTCTCCCTCCGCACTTCGTGGTGCTCGCGCGCGGGTTGACACAGCTGCCGCGATCGCGGCTGCCAGCCCCCTGTTCCCCAGCCGCCTCGCGGCCCTCGCGGCCCTACAAAATTATCAGCGATCTTTTCAATTTCTCCGCGCAGGAATGGGACAGAAACCAACACATGAGAAACCAGGGGGCCTGTGTGTCCGGTCACGGCGCTTAACCTGGGCGCATGCCACGTTACGAGTACCGCTGCCGGAGCTGCGGCGACACCTTCGAACTCAGCCGTCCCATGGCGGAGTCGTCCGCCCCCGCGACCTGCCCCGCGGGCCACGACGACACGGTCAAACTGCTGTCCACGGTCGCGGTGGGCGGCTCGGCGAGCGCCCCGGCCGCCCCGCGCCCCGCCGGGGGCGGCGGGGGCGGCTGCTGCGGCGGAGGCTGCTGCGGCGGCTGAGACGAGACCCTCCCCACCGCGGCCGGCGGGATCCGGCGGGTGGGTCGGGCCCCCTGCCGGGCCCTCGCCGACCCGCCGCCGGCCGCCTGCCGACCCCCGGCCGACCCCCCGCCGGCCCCCTACCTGGCCGCCTGAGCCGCCTGAGCCGCCGTCAGGAACTCGCGCAGGATGCGCTCCCCGGCGAGCACCCCGCGCTCGGGCAGCGCGGTGATGCCGGGGGCCGTCCAGTTGGTCTCGGCCAGTTCGCCGTGGCCCGGGCGCCAGCCGCGGTCCACGGCGAGCAGCAGGTCGGCGTCCAGCAGCGAGTCGCCCGCGCCCAGCACCAGGTCCGCGCCGGTGCGGCGGGCGACCTCGTGCACGGCGGCGCTCTTGGTGAGCGGCTGGGGCACGGCGTAGACCTTGCGGCCCTGCAGGGAGACCGTCCAGCCGCGGTTCTCGGCCCACGCCCCGAGCTCCTTGACCCAGTCCTCGGGGAGCAGTTCGCGCTCCACCACGAGGTAGGCGAACAGGTCCTCGGCGACCCGGTGCTTGCGCACCCAGACCGGGTCCGCGGTGCGCAGCAGATGCTCGCGCACCTCCTCCAGCGGCGCGCACTCGCCGGCCAGGCGGGCGGTGACCTTCCGGTGCCAGGTGTCGTCGGAGACGCCGTCCACCAGCAGATGGCCGCCGTTGGCGCAGATCGCGTACTTCGGCGGCGGGCCCGGCAGGCTGATCCGCAGGTACTGCTTGCGGGTGCGGGTGGTGGCCGGCACGAACTCCGCCCGGCCGGCCAGTTCCGTCAGCAGCCGGGACGCCGTCTCGGTCAGGTAGGACAGCGGCCTGCTCTCGTGCACCTCGACGCACAGCAGTCTGGGCGCCCGGGCGTCGGGCATGGTCAGCGCCAGGGCCGCCGCGGAATAGATGAGGGTGCGGTCGAGGTCGCTCGCCACCACGACCGGCGTCACGGCCCGCATCACCGGCTCACCGCCCGGCCGTCGGCGCCGGTGGCCCCGCGCGTGTACCTGGGGTGGATCAGCCCCACGCAGGTGTACGGCAGCCCGTCCACCTCCTCGACCGGAACGCCTCGCTGCTCGGCCAGCAGGCGTACGTGGTCCAGGTCGGCGCCGGCTCCCGCGCGCGCCAGGATGCGCCAGGGCACCCGGCGCAGCAGCACCCGCGTGGTCTCGCCGACGCCCGGCTTGACCAGGTTCACGTCGTGGATGCCGTACTCCTCGCTGATGCGCTCCACGGCCGCCCAGCCCTCCCAGGTGGGGGTGCGGTCGGTGGCGAGGAGTTCCTTGACCGCGGCGTCGACGCCGTCCGCGACGGCGGGGAAGCACGCGGAGACGGTGTCGAGGAAGACGTTCGAGACGTCCGCGCCGGCCAGCTCGCGGTAGTACTTGGCGCCGTGGTAGTCGTCCGGGCCGACGAGGTCGGCGCGCAGGACGGTGCGCGAGACCAGCCCGGAGACGGTCGAGTTGAGGCAGGCCGAGGGGATCAGGAAGTCCTCGCGGGTGCCGTACGTCCGCACGCACGAGCCCGGGTCGGCCAGCACCGCGATCTCCGGGTCGAAGCCGGCGGCCCCGCCCGCCTCCTCGAACCGTGTGATCGCCTGGGCGAGTTCGCGGGTGATGGCGCCCTTGCCGGTCCAGCCGTCGACGAAGACGACGTCGGACGGGTCGTGGTGGGCGGCCAGCCAGCGCAGCGCGTTGGCGTCGATGCCACGCCCGCGCACGATGGAGACGGCGTAGTGCGGCAGGTCCAGGCCGTGCCGGTACCGCGCCCAGCGGCGCATGAGCACCCCGACCGGGGTGCCGGCCCGGGCCAGCGAGACCAGCACGGGGCGGGGCGACCGCTCGGCGAGGACGGTGTCCGTGACCACCCCGACGGCCCGCGCGATACGGGCGGCGGAGGCCTCGAGCGCCGCGTGGAACAGCTCCTGGTACTGGTCGCTGGGCTGGTACTCCACCGGCAGCGACTCGGCGTAGTGGGCGCCGCCGCTCTGGATCGCCTCCTCGCGCTCCTCGGTCGGCGCCTCCAGCGTCACCTCCGACAGGTCCTGCAGCAGCCAGCCGACCTCGTCGGGCGCGTACGAGGAGAAGGCGGGGCCGCGCAGGGGCTCGGGCAGCATGAAGGGCCTTTCGTCGGCGTGCGGGGCGGCGGGGACGTACGACGGTACGACCGCGAGCAGGACGTGCGGGGTGTGTGCGGCGAGCCGGGCGAGCAGGCCGTCGGGCGCGTGCAGCGCGGGCGTGTCGGCGGCGGAGTCGACGACGGCGACCACGGCGTCGAAGCCGCCGCCCGCGACGTTGTAGGCGTAGCGGTCACCGGGGCCGTCGGCGGGGTCGTCGTGGGCGGGGAAGACCAGGCGGGTGCGGATCGCGTATCCGGGGTCGTCGACCGCGAGGACCGGCGAGCGGGTGGTGGTGGAGTACCGCACCTCGGCGCCGGCGATCTGCTCCAGTTCCCTGGCCAGCCGCAGCGGCGCGTACATCAGCTCCTCGAAGCCGAGGACCAGTACCCGGCGGGCGCCGGCGGGCAGCGACTCCGCCAGCCGTGCGGCCATGGCGGGCAGCGCGCGCTCCAGCCGCCGCCGGTGCGCGGGCAGGAACCCGTGTCGTCCGCCGTCCGGGACGCCGCGCGGCCACCGCAGGTCCACCCGCTCCACCCGGGCGCGCGGCCGCTGCGCGGGCACCCCGCCCGGCGCACCGCAGGCCGCACCGCCCGGCGCACCGCCCGCCGGGGCCGTCGCCGGGGCCGGGGCCGTCGCCGGGGCCGCGGCGGCGGCCTCGTGGCGGGCGACCAGTTCCCGGCCCCTGGCCAGGACGTCGGCGGGGAGCCGGACCGTGCCCGAGGCGGAGGCGACCAGGTCGACGCGGGCGCCGGTCCGGCGGGCGAAGTCGCTCAGCCGGTCCGCGTCGGCCGGGGAGCGCATGTCGACCAGGGCGACCACCACGTACCGGGTGCGCGGATGGCGGGCGTGCAGGTCGCCGAGGGTGTTGAGGACCGTGTTGCCGGTGGAGAACTCGTCGTCCACCAGGACCAGCGGCCCGTCCCCGGCGAGCAGGTTCGGGTCCTCGGGCAGCAGCAGGTGCGAGGTGGCGTGCGAGTGGGACTCCTCGAAGCCGCCGGCCGGCCGCACGCCGGGGACCGGGCGGCGGGTGGAGTGCAGGTAGGGGGCGAGGCCCAGGCCGTCGGCGACCGAGTGACCGAGGCCGGTGGCGGTCTCGGCGTACCCCAGGACGACCGCCCGGGCGGTCTCCCGCTCGCCGAGCAGTTCGCGCACCCGCCGGCCGAGCGCGAAGCCGTGCGCGTACACCACGGAGGGCGACTGGGGCACGTGCTTGCCGAGCACGTTGGACACGAGCAGGTGCGCCCGCTTGGGGTTGCGGCGCAGGGCCAGGCCGAGCATGCCCGTCAGCCCGTCGTCGCCGACGAGTTCGACGCCGAGCCGCTCGGCGACCCAGGTGCCGGACCAGACACCGTCGTTCACTGCGTTGTTCATGCGTTCCTCGGGTGAGCCCCTTGCGGGGAGGCGGGAGGCGGGGTGCGCGGTCAGCCGGGGACGCCGGCGGCGAGCAGTTCCACGAAGCCGACGTCCGCCCTGGCGACGCCGAACACCTCGGCCCGCAGCAGGGTCCGCTCCGCCCAGGCCCGGTGCGGCTTCACCTCGTTCATCTTGTTGGTGTACGCCGATCTCAGCACACCGCCGCCGTCGCGTTCCGGCCGCAGGATGTCCGCCGCGTCGCTGAACTCCTCGTGGCTGACCACGGACAGCGCGTGCACCGGCAGCACATGGGAGGGGTGGATGCAGGTCTTGCCGAGCAGGCCGTTGGCCTGGTCCAGGGAGATCTCCCGCAGCAGCCCGTCCATCGCGTGCTCGATCAGTGTCTCGCGCAGCCGGACCGCCTGCACCTGGGCGAACGGGCTCTGCCGCAGCTGCGGCTTGAACATGCGCTCCGGCACCCGGAAGTACTCCCACACCGGCCCGGTCACCGTGAACCCGGTGCCGTCGGCGCGGGCCAGCATGTTCACCACGTCCGCGATCACGGAGGCGACGACCTGGACGTCGTAGGCCGTCATGTCGGGCGACCGGCGCAGGCCGTAGGAGGAGCAGAAGTCGGTCACGCCCAGGCGCAGCGCGAGCACCCGGTCGCGGTACTTGTCGACGGCGCGGAAGATGCCCTCCAGGGTCTCCACCCGCGACTCCCGGTACAGCAGCTCGGGCGACTCCAGCACGGGCATCGCGAACAGCCGGCGTCCGCTCGCGGCCTCGGCCGCCTGCAGCGCCTCCAGGAACGGCAGGCCGCGCTCGGCGGTGAACTTCGGCAGCACGAAACCGGACAGCAGCCGGACGGTGGGGCCGAAGCGCCGCACCAGATCGGGTATCTGGCCGGGCTCACGGACCCGGATGAACAGCAGCGGCAGGTCCGCGCCGGGGCGTGCGGCGAGGCCGGCGAACTGGCGGACCAGGTTCTCCTCGCCGTGGGCCACGTCCGCGTCGTCTATGGAGTCCTCCAGGCACAGCACCATCGACACCACGCCGCGCGCGGCCTGCTTGACGATGTCGTCGGCCAGCCGGGGCCGGGTGGCCGGGCTGTACAGCGTGGCGCCCAGGGCGGCGGACAGCAGCCGGGCCGGGGAGTCGGCGGTGAACTCGCACGGCTCCTGATGGAACAGGCGCTGCCGCACCGTGGGTGCGAGGTGCCCGAAGTGACGCATGAACTCCCCCGTGGTGACGCGAGTGGCCGGTACAGAGCGGTGAAAAGGTGGCCGGTAATAGTACGTACAAATCCATGTCAGCAGTTCCCGCCGGGCATGAATTTCTGGTAACCGGGCCATGGCGGGATCTGTCCGGACAGTCGCGCACCACCGGCCGCCCGTCCACCCCCCGCGTTGTCGTGACCAGGACCGAGAAGGCAGGATGACCGCATGACGCACGCGATGCTGAAGGGGTCGAACATCCCGCTCGAGGCCGCCACGGTACGGGCCGTGCTGCGCTGGACGCCCGGACAGGGCGTACCGGACGTCGACGCCTCCGCGCTGCTGCTGGGCCCCGACGGCCGTGTGCGCTCCGACGAGGACTTCGTCTTCTACAACCAGCCCCGGCACCCCTCCGGGAAGGTCTGGCGGCTGGGCAAGAAGCGGGCCGCGGACGGCATGACCGACACGATCCAGACGGACCTCGCCGGGACCGAGTCCGGCGTCGGCCGGATCCTGCTGGTCGCCTCGGCGGACGGGGTGACCTTCGACCAGGTGCGGTCCCTGCGGATCTCGCTGTACGACGCGGCGGTCGCGGACGGGGAGCCGCTGGCCCACTTCGACATCAAGCCGGAGACGGGCCGGGAGACCGCGCTGATCTGCGGGGAGCTGTACCGGCGCGGGGACGGCTGGAAGTTCCGGGCGCTCGGCGAGGGCTACTCCAACGGTCTGAGGGGGCTCGCCACGGACTTCGGGATCTCGGTGGACGAGTCGGAGGAGGCCGCGGCGCAGGAGGGCGCGGCCGCGGGCACGGTGGCGCAGCCGCTGCCGCCCGAGCAGCCGGCGACGTACGGATACCCGCAGCAGCCCCAGCCGCAGCCGCAGCCCGCGGCGGCCCAGCCCGCCTACGGGTATCCGCAGCCGGCGTACGGCTATCCGCAGCCGGCCGCGGCCGTCCCGGCGGGGGTGCCGTCGGAGTTCCGCCTCCCGCCGCAGGGACCGCAGTTCATCGGCCGGTAGCGGCGGCGGGGCGGGCGACCGCACGGACCGCACGACCGCGCGGGCGGGGCGGCGGCCGGGCGGGCGACCGCACGACCCCATGACCCCCGCGCGTCCGTACACCTAGCGGTCGGCGGTCTTGTAGCCGCGCCCCCACTGCAGGCCCCAGCCGTAGAGGCGGTCCAGTTCGGCCTGGAAGCCGTAGACGAACTTGACCTCGCGGCGGACGACCAGTTCCCCCTTGACGTTCTCGATCAGGACGACCGCGCACGAGCGGGCCTGCGGCTGGCGCTCGTCCAGGCCGATCTCGATGCGCGGCCCGTTGCTCGGGTAGAGCGTGACGATCGCGTGGGTGCGGTCGAAGGCCGGGGTCTGGTCGTAGATGTAGACGAAGACCAGCAGGCGCTTGATGGCGTCCCGGTGGTCGAGGTTGACGTAGATCGTCTCGCCGGAGGCCGAGCCGAACCGGTCGTCGCCGCTGAGCTTGACGTACGGCGGCGCGTTGACGTCGCCGAGGAAGTTGCCCAGCGGCTGGACGACGCCCTTGGTGCCGTCGGCCAGCTCGTACAGGCAGCCCAGGTCCAGGTCGACGTTGACCATGGACTGGCTGTGGCCCACGACCTCGGGCGGCCTGAGCGCCTTGAAGGGGTGGCGCAGCAGGCTCTCCCGGGCCGAGCCGCCGATGTCGGAGGTGCGCATCCGCCAGGTGAGGTTGATCCGCAGATGGCCGGTGGCCGCGCCCTGCTTGGTCAGCGACACCTGGTGGTGCCGTTTGGTCAGCTCGATGGCGTTGGACGCGGCGCTGCCCGAGTCGAACTCGGCCGCGCGTCCGCCCAGCAGACCGTCGAAGAAACCCATCTCCCGCCCCCATGTCCTCCCCGTGCCGACTGCCCCCGCTCACGTACCGCGGGGCGGCCGGCCGAGGTCGCGGCCCGTATGGCCGTCGCCTCGTCGACCGCCCCGCACAGAGCGTTCCTCACCCGGAGGGCCGTCACACTTTGGAGGACACCTCGGTCTTCGCGTCCGAGCCCGCCGTCTCCTCGGCCGCCGCCAGCGCGCGGTTGCGGCGCACGGACGACCAGAAGGACCAGGCGATCAGGATGACGCCGACCAGGCCGGTGATCACCTCGTTGATCTCGTACTGGATGGTGACCATGAGGATCACGGCCAGCGCGCCGATCGCGTAGTGCGCGCCGTGCTCCAGGTAGACGTAGTCGTCCAGGGTGCCCTGGCGGACCAGGTAGACCGTGAGCGACCGGACGTACATGGCGCCGATGCCGAGGCCGAGCGCCATCAGGACGATGTCGTTGGTGATGGCGAAGGCGCCGATCACACCGTCGAACGAGAAGGACGCGTCCAGGACCTCCAGGTAGAGGAACATGAAGAACGCGGCCTGGCCGGCCAGCTTGACCGCCGAGCGTGGTTTCCCGCTGCGGGCGGCCGCTTCCTCCTCCTCGTGCTCGCGCTCTTCCTCCTCCTCGAGTCTGTCCTCGAAGTAGCCGGACAGACCGCCCACGACCATGTACGTGATCAGACCGGCGATGCCGGCGATCAGCACCGTCTGCGCCTTGTCGACGTGCGCGCCGCCGTGCTGGTGGGCGTGGGTGGCGAAGGTGAAGGAGGTGATCAGCAGAACGACCAGGGCGATGCAGACCGACAGCATGTCGACCTTGCCGAGCTTGGCCAGCGGCCGCTCGATCCAGCGCAGCCACTGGATGTCCCGGTCCTCGAAGATGAAGTCGAGGAAGATCATCAGCAGGAACATGCCACCGAAGGCGGCGATCGCCGGGTGGGCGTCGGTCACCAGCTCCTGGTAGCGGTCCTTGTTGTTGATGGCGAGGTCGACGGCCTCGATCGGGCCCATCTTGGCGCTGATGGCGACGATGACGACGGGGAAGACCAGCCGCATGCCGAAGACCGCGATCAGCACGCCGATGGTGAGGAAGATCTTCTGCCAGAAGGCATTCATCTTCTTCAGGATCCCGGCGTTGACCACCGCGTTGTCGAACGACAGCGAGATTTCCAGGACGGCGAGGATCGCCACGATGCCGAAGGCGGTCCACCCCCCGTAGAACGCCGCCGCGACCAGGCCGAGCGCGGTGATCGCGAACGACCAGCCGAAGGTTTTCAGAAGCACTGGCTACCCAATCCGTCCGTTGGGGGGTCCCCCCGGTGAAGCCTGGGGAGGATTTTCCCCCCGCTGTACCCGGCTTTACGAAACATTGACTCCGAAGTCTAGAGCGATGCCGCGCAGACCGGACGCGTACCCCTGTCCCACGGCCCGGAACTTCCACTCGCCCTGGTAGCGGTAGAGCTCGCCGAAGATCATCGCCGTCTCCGTGCTGGCGTCCTCGCTCAGGTCGTAGCGGGCGAGTTCCTGGCCGTCGGCCTGGTTGACCACACGGATGAAGGCGTTGGAGACCTGCCCGAAGGTCTGGCCGCGTTCGTCGGCCATGTGGATGGAGACCGGGAAGACGATCTTCTCGCAGTGCGGCGGCACCTTGCCCAGGTCCACCAGGATCGACTCGTCGTCGCCCTCGCCCTCACCGGTGAGGTTGTCACCGGTGTGCTCCACCGAGCCGTCGGGGCTCTTGAGCTGGTTGTAGAACACGAACCACTCGTCGCCCAGCACCCGGTTGCCGGCGCCGCACAGCAGCGCGCTCGCGTCCAGGTCGAAGGGGGCTCCGGTGGTGGAGCGCGCGTCCCAGCCGAGTCCGACCATGACGTTCGTCAGGTTGGGTGCGGCCTTGGACAGGGAGACGTTGCCTCCCTTGGCGAGCGTGACGCCCATGATGCTGGTCCTCCCCGAGATGGTGCCTGTGGTGTTGTCCTGCGCTCCCCCGGAGGGGGAGAAACCCCCGGCGCCGCACGGAAACCAGTGCGGCGCCGGACGGTCAGGCGTTCGGCCCGGCCGGGTGCGCCCCGGGCCGGGCGGTGGTGACTCGGACGTTCACGCCGGAGTTCGGTCAGACGTTCACGCCGAAGTCCTGGGCGATGCCGCGCAGGCCCGAGGCGTAGCCCTGGCCGATGGCGCGGAACTTCCACTCCGCGCCGTGGCGGTAGAGCTCGCCGAAGACCATGGCGGTCTCGGTGGAGGCGTCCTCCGACAGGTCGTAGCGGGCGATCTCCGCGCCGCCGGCCTGGTTGACCACGCGGATGTAGGCGTTGCGAACCTGGCCGAAGGACTGCTGGCGGTTCTCCGCCTCGTAGATGGAGACCGGGAAGACGATCTTCTCGACGTCCGCCGGGACCGCGGCGAGGTTGACCTTGATCACCTCGTCGTCGCCCTCGCCCTCACCGGTGAGGTTGTCGCCGGTGTGCTCGACCGAGCCGTCCGGGCTCTTGAGGTTGTTGAAGAAGACGAAGTTCTGGTCGTTGCCGACCTTGCCGGAGCTGTTCAGCAGCAGCGCGCTGGCGTCCAGGTCGAAGTCGGTGCCCGTGGTGGTACGGGCGTCCCAGCCCAGGCCGACGAGGACCGCGGTCAGGCCCGGGGCCTCCTTCGTCAGCGATACGTTGCCGCCCTTGCTGAGGCTGACTCCCACGAGTCCTCCATTGGTGTCCGGGGGCCGGGAGCCCCGTCGTGCATCGGATATGGGATCAACGTGTCGATCCTAGTGACGGGTTCCCGTGCCCCGCAGGCCCTGGAGCCGAACAATCACAGGGTGTCGAGCGCCTTGACGTAGTCGTTGAGGTCACGGGCGTCCGGGAGGTCGTTGACGACCGTCCACCGCACGACGCCCTCCTTGTCGATGATGAAGGTGCCGCGCACGGCGCAGCCCTTGTCCTCGGCGAAGACGCCGTAGGCGCGGGAGGTCTCGCCGTGCGGCCAGAAGTCGCTGAGCAGCGGGTACTCCAGGCCCTCCTGCTCGGCGAAGACGCGCAGGGTGGGCACGGAGTCGTTGGAGACGGCGAGCAGCTGGGTGTCGTCGTTGACGAACCTGGGCAGGTTGTCGCGCAGCGCGCACAGCTCGCCGGTGCACACGCCGGTGAAGGCGAACGGGTAGAAGAGCAGCACCACGTTCTTCTCGCCGCGGAAGTCGCTCAGCCGCACGGTCCGGCCGTGGTTGTCCTTGAGCTCGAAGTCGGGTGCCTTGTCGCCGGCCTGGATCGCCATCGTCCTGCTTCCCTCTCGGTGGGCTGTTCGGGTGGCCACCACCCTACGCAGCGATCACCGCGGGCCGGCGGACGGGCCGGTCCCGGGCCGGCCGCGGACCGGGGGCGGACCAGGGGGTGGACCGGCCGCGGACCAAGGGGCGGACCGGCCGCGGACCGGGGGCGGACCAGGGGGTGGACCGGCCGCGGACCAAGGGGCGGACCGGCCGCGGACCAGGGGCCGGCCCGGGCGGCCGGCCCGCCCGGTGTCCGGGCCGGCGGGCCGGAGCTACTTCTTCGACTTGGCCGCCTTCGGCGTCGCCAGCCGGCTGCCGCTCCAGTCCTTGCCCACGCTGACGCTCTTGCTGGCCGACAGACCCGCCGTCGTCGCCGATTCAGAGATGTCGCTCGGCTCCACGTAGCCCGTACGGCCGGTCTTCGGCGTCAGGAGCAGGATCGCGCCACCCTCTTCGATGTACGTGGTGGCGTCCACCAGCGCATCCGTGAGGTCGCCGTCCTCGTCGCGGAACCACAGCACCACGGCGTCGGCGACGTCGTCGTAGTCCTCGTCCACGAGCTCGCTGCCGATGGTGTCCTCGATGGATTCGCGGAGCTCCTGGTCGACGTCGTCGTCGTAGCCGATCTCCTGGACCACCTGCCCGGGCCGGAATCCCAGCCTTGCGGCCGGGTTCGTCCGCTCCTCCGCGTGGTCCGCGGTCGCGCTCACGGGTTGCCTCCTGATGGTGTTGCGATATGGGTCTTCAGCCACGCGCGTGCGCGAAGCATTGGCCGTAGTCCACACGGGCGGGCCCGATCGCGCAAGTACCCGGCGGTCCGGACCGCCGAAACGGTGACGATCCCGGCTGTGTCGCCGCAACTCCTGACACGGTATCGCGACCGCCCGTGGCGTACATCACACCCTTCTGCCCGCTTTGTCCGGGCCGGAACCGTCCGGATCGGGCCCTTTGGTCCCTGGTACCCCCTGTTACCCCACGGTAGAGATGACTTTGCCTGTTCCGAGGTACACGATGGGGATCGGTGCAGGCACAGGCAGAAAACCCAGGCAAACAGCAGACACAGCCCAAGAATCTCGCCCTCTGACAGGTAAGGAACAGCGTGGCTTCCGGATCCGATCGAAACCCGATCATCATTGGCGGCCTTCCGAGTCAGGTTCCTGACTTCGATCCCGAAGAGACCCAGGAGTGGCTCGACTCGCTCGACGCCGCCGTCGACGAGCGGGGCCGGGAGCGGGCCCGCTACCTCATGCTCCGGCTGATCGAACGCGCCCGCGAGAAGCGCGTGGCCGTGCCGGAGATGCGCAGTACGGACTACGTCAACACCATCCCCACCAAGAGCGAGCCGTTCTTCCCCGGCAACGAGGAGATCGAGCGCAAGATCCTCAACGCCACCCGCTGGAACGCCGCGGTGATGGTCTCCCGCGCCCAGCGCCCCGGGATCGGCGTCGGCGGCCACATCGCCACGTTCGCCTCCTCCGCCTCGCTCTACGACGTCGGCTTCAACCACTTCTTCCGCGGCAAGGACGACGGCCGCGGCGGCGACCAGGTCTTCTTCCAGGGCCACGCCTCCCCCGGCATCTACGCGCGCGCCTATCTGCTGGACCGCCTCACCGAACGCCACCTGGACGGCTTCCGCCAGGAGAAGTCCAAGGCGCCGTACGGGCTCTCCAGCTACCCGCACCCGCGCTCGATGCCGGACTTCTGGGAGTTCCCGACGGTCTCCATGGGCCTCGGCCCGATCGGCGCGATCTACCAGGCCCGGATGAACCGGTACATGCACGCGCGCGGGATCGCCGACACCTCCGCCTCGCACGTGTGGGCCTTCCTCGGCGACGGCGAGATGGACGAGCCCGAGTCGCTCGGCCAGCTGAGCATCGCCGCCCGCGAGGGCCTGGACAACCTGACCTTCGTGGTCAACTGCAACCTGCAGCGCCTGGACGGCCCGGTGCGCGGCAACGGCAAGATCATCCAGGAGCTGGAGTCCATCTTCCGCGGCGCCGGCTGGAACGTGATCAAGCTGATCTGGGACCGCTCCTGGGACCCGCTGCTCGCCCAGGACCGCGACGGCGTGCTGGTCAACAAGATGAACATCACGCCGGACGGCCAGTTCCAGACCTACGCCACCGAGTCGGGCGCCTACATCCGCGAGCACTTCTTCGGCGACGACCACCGGCTGCGCAAGATGGTCGAGAACATGACCGACCACCAGATCCTCATGCTCGGCCGCGGCGGCCACGACCACCGCAAGATCTACGCCGCCTACAAGGCCGCCCTGGAGCACAAGGGCCAGCCCACGGTGATCCTGGCCAAGACGATCAAGGGGTGGACGCTCGGCCCGAACTTCGAGGGCCGCAACGCCACCCACCAGATGAAGAAGCTGACAGTCGAGGACCTCAAGCGCTTCCGGGACCGCCTGCACCTGCCGATCTCCGACCGGGAGCTGGAGTCCGGCGCGCCGCCGTACTACCACCCGGGGCGCGACTCGGAGGAGATCCAGTACATGCACGACCGCCGCAAGCAGTGCGGCGGCTACGTGCCGACCCGGATCGTGCGCTCCAAGCCGCTCCCGCTGCCGGACGACAAGGCGTACGCGTCCGTGAAGAAGGGCTCGGGCCAGCAGTCCATCGCGACCACCATGGCCTTCGTGCGGCTGCTGAAGGACCTCATGCGGGACAAGGAGCTCGGCAGGCGGTTCGTGCTGATCGCGCCGGACGAGTACCGCACCTTCGGCATGGACTCCTTCTTCCCCAGCGCGAAGATCTACTCGCCGCTGGGCCAGCTCTACGAGTCGGTCGACCGCGACCTGCTGCTCGCCTACAAGGAGTCGCCGACCGGCCAGATGCTCCAGGACGGCATCTCCGAGGCGGGCTGCACGGCCTCGGCGATCGCCGCGGGCTCGGCCTACGCCACGCACGGCGAGCCGCTGATCCCGGTCTACGTCTTCTACTCGATGTTCGGTTTCCAGCGCACCGGCGACCAGTTCTGGCAGATGGCCGACCAGCTGGCGCGCGGTTTCATGCTGGGCGCGACCGCCGGCCGTACGACCCTGACCGGCGAGGGTCTGCAGCACGCCGACGGCCACTCGCAGCTGCTCGCCTCGACCAACCCGGCCTGCGTGGCCTACGACCCGGCGTACGCGTACGAGATCGCGCACATCGTCAAGGACGGCCTGCGCCGGATGTACGGCGCGGACGAGCAGCACCCGCACGGCGAGGACGTCTTCTACTACCTCACCGTCTACAACGAGCCCATCCAGCAGCCCGCCGAGCCCGCGGACGTCGACGTCGAGGGCATCCTCCAGGGCATGCACCGGATCTCGGCCGGCGCGGCGGGCGAGATCCCCGCGCAGATCATGGCCTCCGGCGTGGCGGTGCCCTGGGCGCTCGAGGCGCAGCGCATCCTCGCCGAGGAGTGGAACGTCCGGGCGGACGTCTGGTCGGCCACCTCCTGGAACGAGCTGCGGCGCGAGGCCGTGGCCTGCGAGGAGCACAACCTGCTGCACCCGGAGGAGGAGCAGCGGGTGCCGTGGGTGACCCGGAAGCTGAGCGGGTCCGAGGGGCCGTTCGTGGCCGTCTCCGACTGGATGCGCTCGGTGCCGGACCAGATCGCGCGGTGGGTCCCGGGCCCGTACCAGTCGCTGGGCGCCGACGGCTTCGGCTTCGCCGACACCCGCGGCGCGGCCCGCCGGTTCTTCCACATCGACGCGCAGTCGATCGTGGTGGCCGTGCTGACCGAGCTGGCCCGCGAGGGCCGCGTCGACCGCTCCCTGCTGAAGCAGGCCATCGACCGCTACCAGCTGCTCGACGTCACCGCGGCAGCCCCGGGCACGGCGGGCGGGGACGCGTAGCGCCGCGCCCGTCCGGGGCGGAACGGGGCCGTCCGGGGCGATCCGTGGCGTCCGGGCCGGTCCGGTCCGTCCGGAGGCGGTCCGGCGCGCCCGGTCCGTCCGGGGCGGCCCGGCCCGTCCAGGGCGGTAGGCCGTCGGGGCGGACCGGAGGCGGTGTGAGGTGTGAGGGGCGGTGCGGCCAGGGGCGTCAGGACCTGGCCGCACCGCCCCTCGTCGTCTCCGCGTGCCGGGGTGGGGCGCCCCGGGCACGGAGAAGGGCCCCCGGCGGGCCGCCGGAGGCCCCTCGTCGCGCGGCCCGGGGTCACCCGGGGTCAGAGGATGCCGTTGCCCCAGGTGGCCGCTCCCGCCAGCCAGACGATCGCCAGCAGGGTGTCGATGGCGCCCAGGACGAGGGCGACCAGTGCCGGCACCGAGCGCTGGGCGCCCGCCCAGCTGCGGCCCATCGCGAGCCATCCGCAGACGACCGCCACCGGGCCGAGAACGATGCCCAGCGCGAAGAATCCGGCGACCGCGCAGACGGTTCCGATGATCCCGAGCGTGGCGCTGTCCGGGCGTCCCGCGGTCTTCAACCAGCCCCGCCGGGTGGACCCGCGTCCCGACCACGGCCGGCCGTGCGAACCGGGGTGCCCATGTGTTCCGTTTCCGAAGCCCGCCATCATCAACTCCCTGGACCCCTTGTCGCGTTGGAGTCCTGTCGGGGTCCGGGTGTGCGGGTACCCCGGTTCCGGCCGGCAATTCCGGTGCCGTCGCGGGCACTTGTCCGCCCGGCGCGCCGCCCGGCACGCCGCCCGGGGTGCCGCATGGCGCGCTGCCCCCCTCCAGCAGCGCGCCGCAGCGGCCCGTCCCGCGTCCCCTGCGCAGGACGTGACCCACTGTTACCTGCGGGGCGCCACGGCGACCAGTGATCTTCAGCCGCGTCACCCTGATGGGCGAAACGGGCCCGGAAAACCTCCGGGCGGCCGGTAAGGTCCGCCGGTCAGATGTGGCCGACGCCCGCGCCCGCCTCGGCGTTCTGCCCGCGCTTGGTGAGCAGCGCGACCAGGACGGCCACCGCCGCGACCCCGGCGGCCACGAGCGAGGCGAGGCTCATACCGGAGATGAAGGTGTCGTGCGCGACGTCGGTGATCTTCGCGGCGAACGCCCCGGGCGTGCCCTTCGGGACCGGTGCGATGCCCTGCTGCACCGCCTGGGACGCCTGGTCGGCCTGGTCCGGAGTGAGCGCCGGCAGACCGGCGTCCTTCCAGTTGCCCGCCAGGTCGTTGTCGACCTTGGAGGCCATCACGGCGCCCAGCACGGCCGTGCCGAGGCTGCCGCCGATCTGCATGGCCGCCTGCTGCAGACCGCCGGCCACACCGGACAGCTCCAGCGGGGCGTTGCCGACGATGACCTCGGTGGCGCCCACCATGACGGGCGCGAGGCCGAGGCCGAGCAGGGCGAACCAGACGGACATCGTGGCGCTGCCGGTGTCCGTCTCCAGGGTGGACATGCCGTACATGGCGACGGCGGTGACGAGCATGCCGCCGGCCAGCGGGACGCGCGGACCGAGCTTGGTGATCAGCACGCCCGCGAGCGGCGAGCCGACGATCATCATGCCGGTGAGCGGCAGCAGGTGCAGGCCCGCGTCGATCGGGCTCATGCCGTGCACGTTCTGCAGATAGAAGGTGACGAAGAACAGGCCGCCCATGAAGGCGATGGCCATCAGGACCATCAGGACGACGCCGGCGGACAGCGGGACGGAGCGGAAGAGCCCCAGCGGGATCAGCGGCTCCCTCACCTTCGTCTCCCAGAAGGCGAAGAGGGCGAAGCCGAGGACGGACGCGGCGATGAACGCCCAGGTCCGGCCGTCGCCCCAGCCCCAGCTCGGCGCCTTGATCAGGGCCCAGACCAGGCAGAACATCGCGCCGGAGAGCAGCGCGATGCCGGGGAGGTCGAAGGAGCGCGGCGCGTTCTCGGCGCGGTGGTCCAGCAGGATGACCAGCCCGAGGACGAGGGCGAGGGCGCCGACGGGCGCGTTGATGAAGAACACCGACTGCCAGTTGACGTGCTCGACGAGGACGCCGCCGAGGATCGGGCCGCCCGCGGTGGAGGCGCCGATGACCATGCCCCAGATGCCGATCGCCATGTTCAGCTTCTCGGCCGGGAAGGTGGCCCGCAGCAGGCCGAGCGCGGCCGGCATCAGCAGCGCGCCGAACAGGCCCTGGAACACGCGGAAGGTGACGACCGCGGCGATGCTGTGGGACAGGCCGATCGCGCCGGAGGCGGCGGCGAAGCCGGTCACGCCGATCAGGAAGGTCTGCCGGTGCCCGAAGCGGTCACCGAGCTTGCCCGCGGTGATCAGGGAGACGGCGAGGGCGAGGAAGTAGGCGTTGGTGATCCACTGCAGCTGTGCCCAGCTGGCGTGGAGGTCCTTGCCGATGGCCGGGTTGGCGATGGCCACGATGGTGCCGTCCAGGGCCACCATCATGACCCCTACGGCGACGGTGATCAGGGTGAACCACGGGTGCCCGCGCAGCCCCGCGGCCGGCCCGGGGTCCGACGGGGCCGGTGACGCCTTGCCCCCCGGACCCGTCGTATCGATGGTGGTCTGACTAGTCATACCTTCGAGGCTAATGTCAGCGACTGACAAACGACAAACCGATTCACAAGTCGGTAACTGACAAGTCACACCCGTATAGTCTGAACTGCGGGAACTGTTCGCGGGACAGGTTCTCCCAGGACAGATTCCACGGGACGGATCCGGAGAGTTCATGGAAACGGCGGGGACCGCCGAGGCGGCGCCACGGCCGGGGCTGCGCGAGCGCAAGAAGCGGCGCACCCGGGACGCGCTGCTGCACGCCGCGCTCGCGCTGTTCACCACCAAGGGCTACGAGCGGACCACGGTCGACGAGATCGCGGAGGCCGTCGGCGTCTCGCAGCGCACCTTCTTCCGCTACTTCGGCGGCAAGGAGGACGCCGCCTTCGCCGTGCAGGAGATGGTGGAGGCGCACTTCGTCGAGTCGCTGCGCGCCCGCCCCGCCGGGGAGGCACCGCTGGACGCGCTGCGCCGGGCGGTGCTGGAGAGTTGGGACACCATCAACGACGCCGTGGTCAGCGTCGTACCGGTGGAGCTGTATCTGCGCATGTTCCGCGTGATCGAGTCCACTCCCGCCCTGCTCGCCGCGCACCTGCGCCGCTCGGCGGAGACCGAGGAGGAGATCGCCCGCCTGCTCGCCGCGCGCGAGGGCCTCGACGTGGACGCGGACCCGAGGCCGCGGCTGGCCGTGGCCGTCTTCGGCGCGGTGATGCGGGTGACGGGCCGTCAGTGGAGCACGGGCGAGGACTTCAGCCTCGAGGCGATGCGCACGCTCACGGCCACCTACCTCGACCACATAGGGCCGGCGCTGACCGGCAACTGGCGTACCACGCGCTGAACCGGCGCCGGCCGTCCCCAACCGCCGCCGGTCACCACTGGTTCCAGCGGATCACGGGTGGTGACCGCGGATGACATCCGACTGCCGCAAACCGGCACATACCGGACCGCTCCCGAACTCGCGTGCGGCCAGCCGATCTTGGACTGGCGTACGAACCGAGAGGGCGGTCACACCGGCCGAAACGTGATCCCTGTCACTCGGTTGACGCGAGACCGCCTCGTTCTCCTAGTGTGTCCTCCCAGTGACTTCCTTCGACACCTCCCCGCAACTCAACGTCTGGCGCGCGCTGCTCGCACTGGCCGTGGTCTTCGTGATGCTGGCGACCACCGGCTGGACCGCCGTACACAGCCGACGGGGGTCCGGCGCCCTGCAGGCGTCCCTGTCCGCGTGGGAGCACGGCCGGCTGCACGGGCGGCCGCTGCCGGACCCGGAGGCGGCCCCCGCCCGGCTGGCCCGCTTCTTCGCCTCGCTCACCGCGCACGACCGCGCCCGGCTGGCCGGCCGTTATCCGCTCGCGGTCGGCAACATGAACGGCGCCCCCGTCCAACTGCGGTACCGGGCCAACCGGATCGCGCTCGGCCAGGCCCGCAGGTCCGAGCTGGCCCGGATGCACGACAGCCGGCTCACGCCCGTCGGGCAGCAGGACGCGGGCCGCCGTATGCACCGCTTCTCCGCGCTGCTGGCGCGGGGCCGCCAGATCCTCGCCTTCGACCCCGCGGGCTCCGGCCGGGTGGCCGAGGTGTTCGGCGACCTCACCACGGCCGAGCGGGTCTCCGTCGTCGTACCCGGCGTCGACACCGACCTGTCCACCTTCCAGAAGACCAACCGCCCCTACTCCGCCCTGCACGGCATGGCCCGCTCGCTGTACGCGGCGGAGCGCACCGCGGCCCCCGACGCCCGCACGGCCGTGATCGCCTGGGCCGACTACACCGCGCCCAGCGGACTCGGGGTCGACGCGGCCACGGCGATGCGCGCGGAGGACGGCGCCGTACGGCTGAACGCGCTGCTGCGCGGGCTGCCCGGGCGCGCGCCCGTCGCGCTGTTCTGCCACAGCTACGGCTCCGTGGTGTGCGGCATCGCCGGGCGCTCGCTGCCGGACCGGGTGTCCGACGTGGCGGTGGCCGCGAGCCCCGGCATGCGCGTGCGCAAGGCGTCCCACCTGCACACCGACGCCCGCATCTGGGCGATGCGGGACGCCACCGACTGGGTCCAGGACGTGCCCTACCTGGAGCTCGGCGGCCTCGGTCACGGCGCCGACCCGGTCTCCCCCGCGTTCGGCGCCCGGGTGCTGTCGGCGCGGGGCGCGAAGGGACACGCCGGCTACTTCGAGCCGGGCACCGACAGTCTGACCAACTTCGCCGAGATCGGCGTCGGCGCCTACGGCTCGGTGCGCTGCGCCGGCGACGACGACGGCTGCCGGGCGGATCTGTCCGCAGGATGAAGGCCGGACGCGCGTAGAGACAGCAGGAACTGCGGTCCGCGCGGGGAGGGACGTAGAAGCTCGTGCCGCCTACGATGAGCCGCATGGGTGACGTACTGACCGGTTTTCACGCTGCCTGGGAGTTCGAGTCCGATTCCGTGCTCATCCGCTACGAACGGGGGATACGCACACCGAAGCTGTTCCAGGCCCTCGGCGTACGCCGGATTCCGCTGGCGGCGCTCGCCCGCGTGACGCTCGGCCCGGGCCGCCGCGGGACCGTGGTGCTGCGCGCCGAGCCCAGACCGGGCGCCGATCCGCTGATGGACGCCGCCGACGGGCAGCTCACGGAGGGCAACGACCCCTACCGCCTGGTGCTGCCCGCCGAGCAGGAGCCCCTGGCCGAGCGCCGCGCCGCCGAACTGAGCGCCCTGCTCACCGGGAGCGGCCCGTGCGACCGCCACCTGGTGGACCCGCCCGAGGCGCCGCTGCGGTTCAAGGCGTACGACGGCAAGGCGTCCTTCGACGGCGGCACGGTGCGCTTCCGCTGGTCGTGGACCGGGGCGTCCTCGGCGAAGTGGAAGACCGGCGACCAGAGCTTCCCGGTGGGCGAGCTGGGCGGGGTCGAGTGGCGCTCCCCGGAGGCCGACGAGGGGCATCTGCGGCTGCTGCCGCGCGAGCCGGCCGCCGCCGCGAGCCCGCCGTCGCGGCCGGCGGACCAGGACCCGGCCGCGGTGGTGTTCGGGCGGGGGTACGGCCGCGTGCACGAGTCGCTGCCGTTCGCGGCGGCCGTGCTGGCGGCGGCCCGGGCGACGGCCTCCGCCGCACCGGTGCCGGTCGCCGCGGCCGCCCGCCGCGACCCGGCCGACATCGCCGAGCGGATCCGGCACCTGGGGGAACTGCACCAGGCGGGCCTGGTCACGGACGAGGAGTTCACCGTGAAGAAGGCCCAGCTGCTGGCGGAGCTGTAGCCGGACGGTCGGTTCTGCGAGGCGGGCCGCGCCGTCACCCGGCCCGCTCGGCCCGCCCGGCCCGCTCGGCCTCGTAGGGCCGGCCGGCCTCGGCGTAGAAGCTGAGCTTGCGGTCCAGTACCGCCAGGGTGTCCCTCAGCTCGGCGATCCTGGACAGCACGTCCCTGCGGGTCGACTCCAGCAGCGCGTACCGCTCGCCGTAGGTGCTCTCGCCCGCCCGCACCAGCTCCGCGTACCGCACCATGTCCGCGACCGGCATGCCGGTCAGCCGCAGTTTGCCGACCAGGTCGAGCCAGTCCAGGTCGCGGTTGGTGTAGCGGCGCTGACCGGTGTGCGAGCGGTCGACGTGGGCCATCAGCCCGATCCGCTCGTACCAGCGCAGGGTGTGGGCCGTCAGGCCGGTGAAGGCGACGACCTCGCTGATCGTGTAGCTGTCCTGCCCGTCGGGGCGCGGGTGCCGCGGCGGGGCGGCACAGGCGTCTCCGCCGGCGAGGTCCGCACCGGTCTCCGCGCTGGACCTGCCGTCCGCGGCCTTCTGGGTGCTCCTGCCGTTCCCGGTGTTCCTGGTGGTCCTGGTGGCCCTGCCGTTCCCGGTCTCCTCGGTGGCCGCGGTCGGGGTCTGCATCACCGTCATGTCCTCCACGCTATGGCCTTCGAGTGAACTCCAAGCAAGGGGAACCCGGCAACGGCCGGGAAATCCGGACGACACACCCGCACGGCCCTGGTTGGCCTGCACCGCCATGAGTCTCGTACGACGTGCCGTGCCCGAGGACGCCGGAGAAGTGCTGCGGCTGCGCCAGGTGATGATCGACTCCATGGGCGTGGCCGACCGGTCCACCGACTGGCACGCCGCGTCCCTTCCCGGCCTGCGGGCGCGGCTCGGGGAGCCGGAGGGGACCTTCGCGGCGTTCGTCGTGGACCACCCGGAGCGGCCGGGGGCGCTGGCCGCGCTGGTGGCGGGCACCCTGGACTACCGGATCGGCCGCGCGGGCAACCCGGCGGGCACGGTGGGGTACGTCTTCAGCGTCGCCACCGACCCCGGCGCCCGCCGGCGCGGGTACGCGCGCGCGTGCATGGACGAGCTCCTGCGGTGGTTCCGTGCGCGCGGCGCCGACCGGGTCCAGCTCACCACGTCCGACGAGGGCGCGCCGCTGTACGCCTCCCTGGGGTTCAAGCCCAAGCCGGAGCCGCTGCTGGAGCTGTGGCTGTGAGCGCATAGGCTCGGCCGCATGTCGTTGAACAGCCTGGCGTCGATCGAGAACTGGCCCGTGACCACCGCCGCGGCGGGCGTCGTCCGCGCGGACGGCACGGTCGCGGGCACCCACGGCCCGGCCGGCCACCGCTTCCCGCTGGCCTCGGTCACCAAGCCGCTGGCGGCCTACGCGGTGCTGGTCACCTACGAGGAGGGCGCGATCGAGCTGGACGAGCCGGCCGGCCCGCCCGGCGCGACCGTCCGCCACCTGCTCGCCCACACCTCGGGCCTGGCCTTCGACGAGCACCGGGTGACGGCCCCGCCCGGGGAGCGCCGCCTGTACTCGAACGCGGGCTTCGAACAGCTCGGCGACCATGTCGCCAAGGCCACGGACATCCCCTTCCCGGAGTATGTGCGCCAGGCGGTCCTGACCCCCCTGGGCATGACGGCGACCACCCTGGACGGCTCCCCGGCGAAGGACGGCGTCTCCACGGTGGAGGACCTGCTCCGCTTCGCCGCCGAGGTGCAGGCGCCGCGGCTGCTCGATCCCCGTACGGTCGCCGCGGCGATGACGGTCCAGTACCCCGGCACCAAGGGCGTGCTGCCGGGCTACGGCCACCAGAACCCCAACGACTGGGGCCTCGGCTTCGAGATCCGCGACGCCAAGTCCCCCCACTGGACGGGTACTTCGTCCTCCCCGCGCACCTTCGGCCACTTCGGCCAGTCCGGTACGTTCCTGTGGATCGACCCGGACGCCCGGGCCGCCTGCGTGGCCCTGACGGACCGCGCCTTCGGCCCCTGGGCCGTCGAGGCGTGGCCGGCTTTCACGGACGCGGTACTGGCGGAGCTGGGCTGAGTTCCACCGCACGGCACGCCGGCCTCACATCGCCGTCACCGCCCGGATCCAGTGCTCCCCGGTCGGAGGGACGAAGAAGTACCCGCCTCCGACCGTCAGGGCGTACTTGGCCAGGGCCTCCCCCCGCAGCCTGCGCTGCACGGCTTCGAAGCCCTGCGCGAGATCACGCTGGAAGCAGGAGAAGATCATCCCTTCGTCGTCGGCGCCCCGCCGGTAGTTGTAGCCGCGGCGAACCAGGGGCGGCGGGTCGCCGGGGTCGGGGGCCGCTCTGCGTACATGGGCGTCGAGCGGGGTGATCCCGCCGTGCCGGTCGGAGCCGAAGTCGGCCCGCTCGGTGCTCGGTGTGCCGTCCAGCCACCGCCCGTCCCGGCGACGGCCCATGACACGTTCCTGCTCCGGAACGCTGTCGCGGTCCCAGAGTTCCACCGCCAGCCGGATGATGCGGACCACCTGATAGCTGCCCCCCACCGCCCAGGCCGGCTCCCCCTGGCCGCCCTTCACCATGGCGCGCTCGACGACCTCCTCCCGGTCCGCCGGGTTTCCGTACCCCTCGGTGAAGTGGAACGGGTTGCGGGCGATTCCCCTGCCGTTCTCGGTCCGGTTCCCGGGGCGTGCCCCCGCGATCCGCCAGCGCACGCGCCACTGCGGCAGCGACCGCAGCGTCCGCGTCACCGCCTCGCTCACGGCTCCTGGGGAGGCGCCGGTCACCTGCAGCAGCAGATCGCCGTGCGACTGCGCGGAATCCAGCACGTCTCCCGCATACGACGGCATCGGTCGCAAGTGCTTCGGCGCCTCGGCCCCCTCGGCAACGCAGCCGGCCCCGAGTGCGAGCCAGGCGGACATGCCGCCTCCGTCCACAGCCGTGACGGCATGGTGCGCGGCCCGCAACGCGACAGCCCGCTGCTGATCGCCGCCCGCCAGGTCGAGGGCGACGACCTGCGCGTACGGCAAGGGCGCGGCTCCCCTGAGATGCGCCGGACCCTCACTGTGCCCCTCCGACGCCGCACGCACGGCGGCGACTCCGAACCCCGCGGCCCCGGTCGCCACCACAGCGGACACCCCCAGCACCCCGCGCCGGCTCCACTTGTCCACCCGCTCCTCCCCCAAGTCACCCTCTTCAGCCCCGCACACCACAGCGCCGCCCGCCTGCATGCCGCTCACCTGTGCCGAGATCCAAAGCGCATTTGTCCCCTCATCGGACGTCTCTTACTGGGTTCGCAGACGGCGGACGTCCATCTGCTCGCCCCACCCGCGTGCCAGGCACGCACGGATCAGTCTGGTCCGAACCGCTCTCAGTGATCGAGTCATGTCCTGAGCGCTGATCGTCGCCCCCACGCCTGTGCCATGAGCATTGGCTGAAACACTCACGGCATCATCGCCCCGACCGACCAGATCGATCCAGAATGGACCATCGAAGAACCTTACTGTTCTACGTCTCCCCTTGGCATGACGGACAAAGGAAACCGCGTCGAGCAGTTCCAGAAGGAAGGCGACCGGCATGTCGTTCCAATTCGCTTCCGGAAAGGGGTACCCGGAGATTTCGATCCAGACGTCACCCCAGATAGAGCCCGACCTAGCGAGATCGAGAGATTCCACGTCGCAGAACAGTTCAAATTCCATCAATCTCACCTCCAAACCGGGTAGGCGGTCTCAATCATGCGCGTTTCTTTGTTCACCCACATCTCGATGTGAAGCCCACTTGCTGAGCCTCGAAGGAAGACTCGATCTCCCTGAGAACGCCCTGCGACCGAAGACGACCTGTATGCCTGGCGAATCGTGGACTCAATCTCCCATGGAGACATGTAGTCCGGGAACTTCGTCTTGATTCCGCTCTGCTTGTACGTCTTGCCTGCAACGGTGTGCCGGTCAAGGACATGATCCATGTCGATGCCCACTTTCCGCCACCCGGGAAGGTTAACCGGCTTGGTGCATGTGCTGTTGTGGACGAGTACTGGCGAATCGCCCGCCAGCACATAGTACGTGTGCTACGCGAAGCCTTCGACCTGCTTTTTCGCAGGTCAAGTACGGTTTGCTGGTCCGGTGAGGTGCGTGGGTGTCCGTGGTTGTGCGGGGTTGTTGCCGTCGCTACTGCCGTCAGGCGGTTCAGCCCAAGTACGGCTTCTCGCGCTGTTCCAGGAAGTGCTGGAGCCGGAGCCGTTGGGTGTGGTGCATCGGCAACTGCTCGATCTCTTCGGGCGGCACGAACCGGAGTTCGGTGGACTCGTCGGAGATCTCCAGCTGGCCACTGGTGATGCGGGCGGTGAAGCAGACGTTGAACTGGCGGCGGACCTCGCCGTCGGTGTAGGCGATGATGTGTTTCGGGTCGGTGTAGGTGCCGACCAGGCCGGTGATCTCGACATCGAGGCCGGTCTCTTCCTTGACCTCGCGGACGGCCGTGCCGGGCAGGGAGTCGGTGAGGTCCATGCCTCCGCCGGGCAGGGCCCACAGGTCGTTGTCGCGGCGGCGCTGGAGGAGGATGCGCCCGTGGTCGTCGGTGACGACGGCGGATGCAGCGACGACCATGCTGTTCGGCTTGGGGGCGTTCGGGTCGTCGTAGTACTCGGTGCGGGCCACGGTCAGCCTTCCTCTCGTACGGGGGTTGCCGTCGCCCACACGGCGTCGAAGCTGTCGGCGTAGGTGTCGAACATGCCGCTCTCCTGGTGTCGGCGAAGATGCCATACGGGGGCGGCGTAGGCGTTGACGCCCCAGACGTGTGCGTTGACGAGTTGCTGGTCGTCGGCGCGGTAGAGGGAGTTGTAGAGCGTGGTGCCGTGGGTGCGGACTTCGATGCCTGGGGTGGCGGCGAGTGGCCGGTAGTGCATGAGAGCAAGGCGGCAGCGGGATTCGATGCCGTGGCCGAACCGCTCCTCCTGGCCGCGGGCTTGGACGTTGCCGCTGTCGGGGTCCCCGATCGCGATGCGAACAGTGCAGCCTTCGGTAGCGCGTTCGGTGAGGAGTTCGTTCAGCCGCGGGTACGCCTCGTGAAGGAAGACGGCCGCGTAGACGAGGATGTCGATCCGTTCCCGGGCCTGGGCCATCAGGTCGGTGAACGCCGAGACGGGGATGTCGGCCCGCTGTTCGTAGAGCGACACCAGTTCGGGGCTGATGGCGCGGGCGGGGCGGGCCTGGCGGAGCGCCGGCCAGAGTGCGTGCACGTCTTCTCCCAGGGCCTTGGCCGCCAGCAGGGCGGTGGCATGACGTGGGATACGCCCGAGGTTCACCCAGCGCTCGACCGACTTGGGGTCGACCTCGACCTGCTGAGCGAGTGCGGCGTACGTCCAGCCTCCCGCCGCCATGACGGCTCGCAGTCTCTCGTTCGGCACGAGTCTCCCCCTTCGTCTCAGGACGGCACCAGGGACGTTCTACACGGTGCGGGACGTCCCGGAGTGGGGTTTGGCGGAGGTTCCTCCGTCCCGGTGACCGGCGTGAGGATCGGTGCCGACCCTGCGGCACCGACGGGCCCAGGGGCACGCATCAACGCCGCCGAGGAGCGTCACCGTGCGAAAGAGCACCACCCCATGTGTTCCCGCCCTGCGACTGGACGCCCGGTCGCGCACCGTCTCGCCGGGGTGGTCACGATGACGGCCCCTACCCCTGATACCGGCGGGCACACCGTCTCGCCCGATGTCGGCGCCCTGGTGGTCGACCGACGGAACGGCAAGGTGGGCGTGGTGATGGGGCATGTGGGGCCGTACGTGCAGCTTCGGCCACCGCGCGGTGGCCGGGAGTGGGACGTGCCTCCCAAGGACGTACGTGCGCCCACTCCGACGGAGGAGTTGAGCGCCAAGGTGGCTGTGGCCAACCGGAGGTGGGGACGGTGACCCCTCGCTCGGTCCTGCGCTACGAGACCTGGACGCTTCAGCCCGACCGCGAGCCGGACGCGGAACCGGTCCGGTACGCGATGCAATGCGCCGTGGACGGAGAGACCTCACCGACGAGCGAGGACTTCGCCGAACCGCAGAACTGGGTGCTGCGGCACTGCGGCCAGAACCCGTCCCACCACACCTATCGGGAGATCATCACCCGCCCCTGGCGAACCTGGCGCCAGACGTGACCCACCCCGCTCGCCCAGGCGCCGCACCGCGCTGACCCACCCGACTCCCGTCCCTGCCGGGCGTAGCCGATCGAGGCTCCCCCGCACTCGTCAGCCGGCGGGGACGGGCCCTCACGTGCATGCCGTGCCCATGACTGTGGGGGTTCGAGTTCTGGCCTATGCCCCAGAAAGTCAGCCACGACGGCGGGCGCGCCGACCGACCACCCGCCACGTGTGTCTCGCTCAACCCCGCACCGACATCAGCCCAGTTATCTCCATCGTCACGGCTCCAGCCAGGCAGCAAGCATGGGCGTCCGGGACGGCGCGAGCCCGCCGGGCGGCCTCTCAGGTGCCCGGCCAGTCTGCTGCTGAGCGGTCGGACCGGGCTTCCGATTGGTAATCCGGCCTACGTTCCCGGGCTCTGCGCGCCGAGTGGTCGGCGGCCGTCGCCAGCGGGGCGGCAGACAGGAGCGGGCGGCGGTCACCGACCGCCGGCGCGCGGCGGCCCCGCGTCAGCGGGACGCCCTTGATCAAGTAAAGAAACTCTGAACAGCTCTCCGGGAATCGTCCCTGTCCGATCCCGGTAGATGCTTGACAGTTCGGTCCCAGCTGATGGTTGACAGTGGCTGTGTTCGGCTTTTCTGTGCGTGTCGTTGCGGTGCGTGTGGGGAGGCCGGGATTGGCGCTGGTGGAGTTGTCGGTTGTCGAGCAGAGATACCGGGCTGTGCTTGCCGTGCTGGCAGGTGCGACGGTGACCGAGGTCGCCGCGTCGCTGGGGGTGTCCCGGCAGACGGTCAGTGGGTGGAAGTCGAGGTATGAGGTCTCCGGACTGGCGGGGTTGGCGGATCGTTCGCGCAGGCCGGCGTCGTGTCCGCATCAGGCCTCTGCCGAGGTGGAGGCGGCCGTGTGCGAGCTGCGGCGCAAGCACCCGAAGTGGGGGCCGCGGCGGATAACGCATGTGCTGGAGCGGTCCGGGACAGTCACGCCGGTGCCGTCGCGGATGACCGTGTATCGGATCCTGGTCCGTCACGGGCTGGTGGAGCCGGGAGTGCGGCGCCGGAAGCGGTCGGATTACAAGCGCTGGCAGCGGAACCGGCCGATGCAGCTGTGGCAGATGGACATCGTCGGCGGCGTGATGCTGGTCAACCCGGTCACGGGCGAGCTGACCGAGGCCAAGGTCGTGACCGGGGTGGATGACCATTCCCGTTACTGCGTGATCGCATCGGTGGTCGAGCGGGCGACCGGACGGGCGGTCTGCGCGGCCTTCGCCCGGGCCTTGCAGGCGTTCGGGGTGCCCGAAGAGGTGCTGACCGACAACGGCAAACAGTTCACCGACCGGTTCGGGCAGGGCGGTGAGGTGCTGTTCGACCGGATCTGCCGGGAGAACGGGATCGCGCACCGCCTCACCCAGCCTGCCTCGCCGACCACGACGGGCAAGGTCGAACGGTTCCATCAGACACTGCGGCGCGAACTCCTTGACGACTGCGGGGCGTTCGAGAGCATCGAGGCGGCTCAGGCGGCACTGGATCGTTGGGTGGACGAGTACAACTCCATGCGTCCGCACCAGGCCCTGGACATGCAGTCCCCGGCGGACCGGTTCACCCCGGTTGCGGAACAGGAGCGGGAGGTACTGGGCCTGAAGGTCCCCGGAGTGCTGGCGCTGGTGCCGCAGCAGCGGACACCTCCTGCGGAGCCGGATCCGGTTGAAGCCTCGCCCGGGCCGGCCAGCCTTCCTGAGCCGGTCCCGGCGGCGGTGCCGGTGGAGCCCGGTGGGCCGGTGGAGTTCGAGCGGGTGGTGCCTGCGAGTGGGAATCTGCAGGTCGCGGGCAAGCAGTTCTGGCTCGGTCCGGCCCGCTCAGGCTTGATGGTGACCTTCTGGGCCGACACCTCGGTGATCCATCTGCTGATCGCCGGGGCGCGGATCAAGACCGTGCGGTCGCACCTGTCGGTGGCGGATCTGGGACGGCTGGCCGCTCGGGGCGGACGCGCGGCCGGACCGGCCCCGCTTCCGGCCGGCGACGGGGCGGCGTTCGAAGTGGACCGGGTCGTGAACAACAGCGGCCTGGTGGGCCTGGGCGGGCGCCAGGTGTTGGCAGCGGAGATCCTCGGCGGCCGCCAGGTGGGCATCCGCATCGACGAGGAGACGCTGTCGTTCTTCGACCTGTCCTCGCGGGAACTGCTGCGGGTGCGGCCCAACCCGCTGACCAGCGAGGAAGTCCGCCGACTGCGGGGCCTGCGTCCGGCCGGGCCGCCGCCGCGTCCGGGCATCGAGCCGGTGCGGGTGCAGCGGCGGGTGAGCGCGGTGGGCACCGTCATGGTCTGCCGCCAGGTCGTCTCCCTCGGCCGCCCGTACGCAGGCCAGACCGTGACCGTGCACGTGTCGGACACAACGATCAGCGTCGAGCTGGACGGCCAGGTCCGGGTGATCCGGCGCACGATCGACGTCCCGGTCCGTAACGTGAAAGCGAACAAGCCCCACGGGGCTCCCTACGTTGTCTAGGCCCACCGTCAAGCATCACCCGGGACAGAAACGTCAGGCATCAGCTGGGATCCGACATCCGGGAATCGTCCCCCTGCTGCCACGCCGTGGCGTGGTCCGGAGTCAGCGTCGGCGTCGGCCTTCGGCAAGTCTGTCGCGCAGGAGTTGGGCCTTGGCGGCCTTCTCCTCGTCGGTGTAGTTGCCGCTGAGGCGCTTGCGTTGCTCCATGACGGCTCGCATCGCGTCCCGGTGGGCTGTGGCGGCTTCGAATTCGGCGCCGGCCTTCGCGAGGCGTTCCTCGGCGGCCTCCAGTTCGGCGGCGACCTCGTCATCGGTCTTGCCAACATCAAGACCCCCGCATCCCGCCCTCGGCGCTTCAAGCCCTTCACCGCGAGCGAGGCCCGGCAGTTCCTCCACGCAGCCAGCAGCGACCGGCTGAATGCCCTGTATGAACTCGCCCTGCGCACCGGGCTCCGCAAGGGCGAACTCCTCGGGCTGCACTGGGAAGACCTCGACCTCAACACTGGCACCGCCAGCATCCACCGCTCCCTCCAGCGCACCCCACCGGCGGCCTGACCATCCTGCACACCAAGACTCGCGCCTCCGAACGCCGGATCGCCCTCCCGACGGAATGCATCAACTCCCTCAAGATCCATCAGGAGCGACAGCAGGAAGAACGTCGGGCAGCCGGAACGGGCTGGACGCACAACGGGCTCGTCTTCACCACCCCCACCGGTAGACCTCTCGATCCCACCACCCTCACCCGCCACTTCCGTCATCTCCTCCACCGTGCCGGGCTCCGGATGATCCGCTTCCACGACCTCCGGCACTCCACCGCCACCCTGCTCCTCGAACAGGGCATCGACCTTGTGGTCATCAAAGAACTTCTCGGCCACGCCCACATCGGTGTCACCGCCGGCGTCTATGCCCACGTTCGCCTCCGCCTCCAGCGCCAGGCCATCGATACCCTCGGCGACGCACTCAGCCCCTCCGGCGACGACCCCGACGACCCACCCACCACAGCCGTCGTCCGCTGACGTTGCCGTCACCGTTGCCGTCAAATCGCCCTGATGGCCCCACCGGAATTATCTGGTAGGGCCATCAGATTCACCCAAGGTGAATCAACTTCATTTCATGCGAAACAGTTTCCGCATCGCCGCTAGCTGGTCTTCTAGCGTTCCGACCTCGGAGCAGTCTGCTGGAGCGAAGATATCCACGAGGTCGTCATCAGAGGGCGCTTTTCCGGCTTGCAACGAGTAGGCCAATCGACCTTCTGTCATCTGCCTAGTCATCCCTGACGGGAAGACATTCAATCTCGCACCCTGGCAACACAGAAGCAGACCCATGTCTTCGAGATCGCGGCGGGCTGATTTGAGGCATTCCAGCAAATCAACCTCTTCGTAGATGCGCTCAAACTCTTCATCGGGCAATCTCATCCGAAGAGTCGAAGGCGGTGTAGAAACCTGGAGCAACACGTTCACCACCTCCCCGCTTACCCTGGTTGCAGTCCGAGCCAACTCTTCCACAATCATCCCCCGCCATAGTTGGGGTTCGGAACCCTAGTTCCGTCTCGAAGCCTGCAAGCAACGATGCAACTTGTGTCGACCCGCCCTGGAATTGCAATCTCCTTTTCATGCGCAAATGGGTTCCCAGGAAATTCCTTGTTTACGTCCACTCCATCAACACCGCGAATCTCGTAGACGTTTCCGCCACGCTTGATCGCCACAGACTCTGAAGTGGTGGTGGCAATATATCCAGAGTCCCTTGAGTATCCGGATGCGTGCTCCAAGAGGTCCATATTGTCACCTCTCGGCTCAAATCCCGACTCAAATATCTCCTCCGGGCCGCGGGTGTCGCTTCGGTAGAGCGGACAGGCGCCCCCTGAATTGTGCACGAGAACCGGCGTAGCCCCCGCCAGCACATAGTACGTATGCAGGCCGTCGACGGTGAGGTTGTGGACCGTTGTGTGTTCGGTGTGGTGGTGGAGGGATGTGATCTGTACCCACGTGCCGCTGCTGGTTTGCAGCCACTGGCCGGGAGTGAGTTTCTTGGCTTCCTGCCACTTGTGCAGTGCCGGGACCCAGAACGGGTGACCTTCGGTTGCGGTGATCGTTCGGTGCTGGGTGTACGCCGGGTTCTTTGTGGCCAGGGTGATGTCGACGAGTTGTTTTTCTCCGTCTCCCTGGATGAGAGCGGTGACCTTGCGCGGTGCTGTTTCGCCGGTTTCCGGGTCGGTGGCCATCACGGCGTCCCCGACGCGGACGTCCTTGATGGGCTTTTGGGTGCCGTCCGCCATGAGCACGGGTGTCTCGGCCGTGAAGCTGTTGGGCAGGGCGCACCGGCCGAGTTTTGTGCCCGCTCGTGCGTCGATGAAGGCGCCGAGTCCTTCGCCGAGCATGCCGGCCAGGCATCCCGTGGCGGCGGCCGTGCCCACCTGCCCCCAGTTGACCTTGCGGCCGGACAGACGCTGGGTGAGCCAGTCGAGGCCGCCGTCCATCAGCCCGCCGATGACACAGGCGGCGACCATGGGGTTGTTGCCCGACGGGTCGCTGTACGTCGTCGGGGAGGACAGGGCGTACTGGTACAGGTTGGCGCCGCCGCTGTGGCCGATGGGGTCCTGGGAGATGAAGCGGCCGGTCTGGGGGTCGTAGTAGCGGTCGCGGTAGTACAGCAGCCCGGTGCCGTCGTTCTCGCGGCCGGTGAAGGTGTACGGGTTCGACGATGCGGCGCCGGATGCGGTCGGCGTGCCGTTCGGGTCGTACGCGTAGGTCGTCGCGACCGTGCCGTCGGGGTTGGCCAGTCCGACCACGGTGCCGAGGGCGTCCGTGAGGTACACCTGCGTCCTGCCGCTCTCGGTGCGCGTCAGGAACTGGTCCAGGCCAGAGGTGGCCACCGTCGCCTTCGTCGCTCCGCTGCCGTCCTGTTCCACCAGCGGATTGGAGCCGTCGGTCAGGTAGCGGCTCGTCGCGCCGCCGGTGGTCTTCGACACGCGGTCGCCCAAGGGCCCGTAGCCGAACGCCGACACGGTGCCTGCCCGGGTCAGGCCGGTGAGTTCGCCGCGCGCGTTCCAGGTGTAGGTGCGCAGGCCGTCGTTCTTGAGCCGGCCGTCCGCGTCGTAGGTGAAGCCGCGACCGCCGTAGGTGGTGATGCGGTTGTCCTTGCCGAACTGTGTGCCGCTCTCGGCGGCGGGCAGCGCGACCTTGGCAAGGGATCCGGTCAGTCCGGTCTGCAGCGCGCGTGCGTCCCGTGTGTACGTCAGGTCGCCGACCGTCTTGGCGCCTCGGGCGTACGTGATGGACCTGATCACGCCGGTCGAGTCGTAGCCGGTGGTGCGGGTGATGCCTCCGGGCAGGGAAACCGTCTTCTCCCGCCCGACTGTGTCCAGTCCGAACGTCACCTGCTGGGAGCCGGTCGTGACCGAGGTGAGGATGCCGGACTTGTCGTAGCCGTAGGCCGTGCTCGTTCCGGCGGCCGTCATCGATGTGCGGCGGTCGTCGTTGTCGTAGCCGTAGGTGACGGTCCCCGTGGGGCTGGTGCTGCTCACCCGGCGGTCGTAGTCGTCGTAGGCGAAGCTCTGCTTGCCGGCCTGGCTGTCGGTGATCTGCTGGAGGCGGTCCTTGTCGTCGTAGCCGTAGGTGACGGTGGATTCGGCCTGGCCAAGGGCGTCGACGCCGTATCGCGTGGTCTTGGGACGGCCGAGGAGGTCGTGCTCGGCGGTGGCCACCTGGCCGGACCTGCTGGTGGCCTTCGCCAGGAAGCCGGCCGTGTCGTAGGCGAACAGCGCCTGTGCGCCCAGCGGGTCGGTCGCCGACTTGGGCCTGTCGGCGTTGTCGTAGGTCCAGGAGGTCGTGTTGCCGCGGGCATCGGTCAGGGTCGTGAGGTTGCCGTTGGCGTCGTAGTCGAGCGCGGTGGTGTTGCCCAGCGGGTCCGTGATGCGGCGGGTCTGGTTGAGCTCGTCGTAGGAGACGGCGGTCCGGGAGCCCGTCTGGTCCGTCAGGACGCTGATGCGGCCCGCGGCGTCCGTGAACTGTGTGGTGGTGCGGCCTTCGGAGTCCTCCACGGAGGTCAGGTCGCCGTGCCGGTAGGAATAGCGGGTGACGGCGTTCGCCTGGTCGGTGACCGTCTCGACCTGGCCGTCCGGCCGATGGGTGAAGGTGGTCCTGCGGCCCTCGGGGTCGGTCGCCGTCCGGAGGTCACCGGCGTCGTAGGTGAAGGTGCTGGTGTGGCCCAGGGGGTCCGTGGACTTCGTCGGCTGGTCGTAGGGGCCGTCGTACACCGTGGTTCCGGACGAGCGGGCCTTCGCCGTGCCCGCCAGTTGCGTGACGGAGGTGACGTGCCCGTTGGCGTCGTAGTGGGGCTCGGTGCGCCGGCCGTAAGCGTCGACGACTGCGGCGACGCGGTGGCCGGCTCCCCGTTCGTAGACGGTCTTGCGTGCGAGCGGGGAGCCGTACGCCTCGGTGTCCGCCACCGCGTAGCCGGAGCCGTCGAACTCCACCCGGCGGACCGCTCCGCCCGGTTGTGTCACCTGCGCGGCCGTGACCTGGCCCGTGCCCGCCAGGGTGAACGCGAAGGAATACTGCTGTCCCTCGGTCAGGGTCTGCGTCTTGATGCGGCCGTTCGCGTCGTAGGCGTTGGTCATGCAGACGACGCCGCGGGCGTCCTTGGCCGTCGCGATGCGGTGGGAGGCGCCGTCGTAGGTGTAGGAACCAACCTTTCCCGCCGGGTCGGTGACGGTCTGCAGACGTCCTGTGCTGTCGTAGGTGTACGAGGTGGTGCGGCCGGTGTTGTCCTGGGCCCGGGTGACCCGGTGCTGGGCGTCGTAGGTGAGGGAGATCCAGCGGCCTCCGGGGGTGGTGATGGTGGTGATGTCGCCCTTGGTGCCGTTGGAGCGGGTCAGCCGCAGGGTGTTGCCGTGGCGGTCGCGGATCTCCTGCAGGGGGCCGTACCACGGGAAGACGTAGTCGGTGCCGTCCCGGAGGCGCAGGTGCCAGTTTCCGGACTCCTGACTGATCCTGGAGCCGTTCAGGACGGTCGGAACGCCTTCGGGTGAGAAGACCGCGTCGCTGTAGCCGGAGCCGGAGGTGCGCACATAGTGGACCTTCTTGCCACCGGGGATGTACAGGTCCACCTCGTTGTACAGGCTCTTGGAGTGCAGATAGAGGTTGTACGACAGATCGCGGCCAATGCCGAAGGCCCTGGAGCGGGAGTCGCCCTGCCAGTACGTACGGGTGATCTCGGCCGAGCCGAGCGGATCGCTCACCCCCAGGTCGGTGTGGGAGTCGGTGAGCAGACCGGTCTGCAGATCCACCGGGTCGCCCGACAGCCAGTCGAACAGGTCGACGATGCCGGAGACGTCGAATGGAATGACGTCGGAGACGCTCAGCATGGCCCCGTCGAAGGCCCAGATGCGGGTCTTCGCGTCCGGAACGACCTGTTTGCCGTCGCGGGTGACGGTGCCATGGCCGTAGGTGTGCCACCCCTTGCCCGCCGGATCGTAGGCAAGGAAGTCCACCCGGGTGCCCGGGGCTTCCCGGGTGTAGTTCGGGTAGATCACCTGCGCGCCCTTGGGGAAGACGTAGGTACCTCCCGGCTGCACGGTGAAGAAGACGGGTACGGCGCTGTTCTCGGGCAGGGGGAACGGAGGCCGGTCGACGGGAATGGCCGTGATGCCCAGTTCGGTGACGGGCTTTCCGTTCTCGTCGCGCACCACCGAGCCCCGGGGAATGCGGACCTCGAGGCCCGGGATCTGCGGAGTGGTGAGCGTGATGTCCGTCTTCGCCGGGGCGTCGAAGGTGACGGTGTGCCTGGTGTCCAGCGGTGTCATCCAGACCGGGAACCCGAGGTCGCTGCTGCGGTCCCGCACCGGGTGGATACGGATGCGGTAGCGCCCGTACGTCCGCCTCTCCGTGTTCGCGGTGGCGCCGTCGACCACGAGGGTCCTGGCCCGGGCGTCGATGTCCGGGAGCAGGAAGCGTCCCTGGCCGTCCGTGCGGGCCGCCTTCTTGCCGACGCGGACCGTGACCCCGGCCAGCGGCGTGCCGTCCAGCTTGAGGACGTGACCGGTCAGCGCCGTACTGCCGGGGGCGGCACGCAGCCTTGGCGGGGCCTTCGGCGCGGCTCCGCGTCCGGTGATCCAGTCCCGGCCTTTCAGGTTCCGCGCACTCGGCTGCCAGGCGTCCGGCCCCTTCGGCACAGCGCCGGCGGCCTTCTCGGCCTTCACCGCCTCCGCCATGGCCCTCTGGTCCAAGGCGTCGCACTTGTCGGCCGGCACCTGGACCGAGTCCGGCAGCGGAAGCCCGAAGCGGAGACTGAGGCAGATTGCCTCCAGAGAGTAGCGCGGCACAGCGGAAGTCAGCGCCGGCAGACCGGATCGCGCCGCCGCGGCCGCCGTCTTCAGACTGAGCGAGACGCTGCCCGTCCCGGCGTTGCCCGGGTTGATCACCACTTTGTACGAGCCGGTCTCCGCAAGCCCGGTCAGGGGGATGGTGCCCGAGGCTCCGGCGGCGAGGAAGCGGCTGCCGACCACGGTGGCGCCCGAAGGTGCCAGGACACTCACGGACAGGCTCTTGGTGAACGTGTTGGAGGCGAGACCGAGCGAGAGGTTGGCGCCTTTCCGGGCGGTAAAGGACGCGTTGATGTCCTGGCCCGCGCGCGCCGCGGTGGCCTTGACCGCGGCGCCTCCGCTCGTGAGCGTTCCCGCGCCGGCGGGCTTGGACAGCGTCAGGGTGATCTTGCCGGTGTCCAGTTTCTGTCCGGTGACGCGCACGGTGTAGGTTCCGGCCGCCGCCAGCGCCGGGCTGTCCCACCCCTCGTCACGTCCGGGCGCGGTGGTGAGGCTCGTGACGTAGCTGCCGCCCGGTCCGTTGACCGTGATCACCGCGTACGAGGGGATGGTGGTCCCGGTGCCGGCGAGGCTGAGGACGTCCCCTGCCTTGGCCGTGAAGGCGGCGACCCCGTCCTGGCCGGGCCGGGCCAGATCCAGGGTCTTCGACGCGCCCGCGGGGTCGAGTGTCCCTCCCTGCACGTAGTGGGAGGCGGTCACCCTCACCGTGCCCGTGGCACCGCCGTCGGGGTCGCAGCGAACCGTGTACCGGCCCGTCTGTGACAGCGAGTCGAGGTCCAGTGAGTTGCCGTCACCGTTCGGGACGGGCAGATAGTCCGACCGTGAGCCGTCCGGCCCGTACAGGTAGCAGCGGACGTAACCGCCCATCGCCTTGGCGTCGACCGCCAGACTCAGCGAGTCGCCCTTGACGGCGGTGAACGTCCAGCGGCCGTCCTGCCCCAGCCGGGACAGCCGCGTGGTCGCCGTGGGTCCGTCGAACGCGATGGCCCCGCCTGCCGGCTCGGACAGCATGACGGCCACCGACCCGGTGTCGGCGTTCCGCGGAGCGATGACCAGTTGGTACGTGCCCGACTCGGGTAGCTCGTCCACCTCCCAGTCCGCCGCGGTGCCGCCGAAGTTGGCCGCTGTCACGGTGGTGCCCTGAGGGGAGACGAGACTGATGTCGACCTGGCCGGAGAAGGTCGCTCCCTGCAAGCCGAAGCCGATCGCGTCACCCCGGTCGGCGTCGAACAGGACGCGTGCCTTGTGCTGCGCGGTCACCACCGCCACCTGTGACGGGTCGGGGTCGGACACGGCGGCACGCATCGTCGTGTCGAACTGCGTCCCGGACGCGTCCTCCATGACGGTGAAGTCCCTGGGCGCGGTCGCCGAGCCGTCCGGGGTGCCCATCTCCACACGTCCGGTACGGGCGTTCGGTGGCACCACCACCGTCAGCGAGGTGCTGGTGTGCTCCTTCACCGGGGCCACGAGGCCGTTGAACCGCACGACGTTGTCGGTCGCGGCCGGGGCGAATCCCGTGCCGGTCAGGTACACCTCGGTGCCGGGCGCTCCCGCGGTCGGTTCGATCTTCGAGATGGCCGGCCCGGGCGGCAGGACGACGAACGACTCGTTCGCCTCCGCCGTCGAACCGCCCACGCTCACCGTGACCTTGCCGCCGGCCGCGGCGGACGGAACGGTGACCACCAGACGTGTCGCGGAGGCCGAGTCGACGGTGGCCGCCCTGCCCCCGAAGGCGACGGTGTTGTTCGCGGCCGTGGGCGAGAAACCGGTGCCGGACAGCGTGACCTTGGCGCCGGGTGCGGCACGGACCGGTACCACCGACAGCACCGACAAGGTGCTGGAGGCATAGCGGTCGACGCCGAGCCGGTTACCGGACTGGTCGTACCGGTAACGGGCCGTCTGCCCACCGGGGTCGGTCACACCGACGAGGCGGCCCGCCGCGTCGTAGGCGTACACGGCGTTGCCGGTCGTGGGCTCCGCCGCCGCGGTGTCCTTCCGGGCGGGGGCGGAACTCCGCGGCTCCCGGTTCTCCGGCGTTCGGTTCTGCGGCTCCCGCGGCGCCGTCTGACGGGGCGGGACCTTCGGCGGTTCCGGTCCCGCGGGAACCGCTCCCGCTGACGCCGTGCCGACGGCCAGGGTCAGGAAGAGAACCCCCACCGCCATCAGCCGGCCGCGGCCCCCGCCTCTCGCCGCACCACCGAGTCCGCCTCGCGGTCGCATGCGCCCTCCCCGGAACGCCGCACAGGGCAGTCGGGCCCCGTGATCCCCACCTTCAACGCACGAGCCGTCACACCATAGGCGTCAAAAATCATGTACGCGTCAGGATGAGGGCGGAGTGGCCGGGATCATCCGCGACCGGAACAACCGGACATTCAACCGGTCACCGCATGTCGTCCGGCCGAGTGCCAGGTCATGAGCTGGCCCGAGCATCGGGGGCGCTCCTCCGCCCTTGTCGGCCGCCGGCTTGCGTAATGGCTTGAAGGGGTCACGTCGGGACGGCGACGGGTGCCCCTGTTCTCACCGGCAGCGAGGAGCCGGGGAACCGGGCGGGCCGCCCCGTCGCTCAGCCGGCCGTCATTTCCCAGACCAGCAGCTCCGCGTCCGTGACGGCGAGTGCCTCCAGGGACTCGGCGCGGGTGATGCGGGCCGCGTCGCCCGGGCCCAAGTGCTGGTCGTCCAGGCCGACTTCGCCCCGTACGACATGGACGTACACGTACGCCCCGTCCGGGACCGCCGTGCGCTCCCCCGCCCTCAGCCGGCGGACGTGGAGCATCGCGCCCGCCTCCGGGACGGCGTACGGGGTGGAGTCGGCGATGCCGCGCACGATCTCGTAGCGCGGCTCGCCGCCCGGCTCCAGGGGGGCCAGCCACATCTGCACGAAGGTCAGGGGCGCGGCGGCGTCGTTGCGCTCCACGTGGCGGACGCCGCCGCCGGAACTGAGGCGCTGCACGTCTCCGGGGCGGACCACGGTTTCGTGGCCGGTGGAGTCACGGTGGGTCAGCTCGCCCTCGACGACCCAGGTGACGATCTCGGTGTGGCTGTGCGGGTGCTCGTCGAAGCCGGCGCCGGGGGCCAGGCGCTCCTCGTTGCAGGCGATGACCGCGCCGAAGCGGAGGTTGTCCGGGTCGTAGTGCGGGCCGAAGGAGAAGGCGTGCCGGGAGTCGATCCCGGCGCCCGGTTCCCCGCCCTCGTAGCGCTCCTCGGCGCGCCGTACGTCCATCACGCACCCCACGGTAGACCCCGCCGACGGCAGACCCCGCCCGCCCGCCGCGGGACGCCGTCCGTACGCCCGTACGCCCGACGCCTGCCGCCGCCTCGGCCGCCCGCCGTCGGCCGCCGCCCGCCCGCCGACGGCCCCGGCGCGGGTCGGGCGCGGGGCTGGGCCACCCCGGGGCGGGTCCGGATGACTTCCAAGGCCGGTCCGAGGTGAGTCCGGGGGGCCCGAGGCGAGTCCGGAGGCGGGTCCGGGGTGGCCCCAAGGCCGGTGCGGGGTCCAGGGGTGGCCCCGTGGCCGGCCGGGGTCCCGGGGCAGGCCCGGCAGGACCCCCGAGGCCGGTCCGAGGCGAGTCCGGGGCGGGTCCGGGGGCGGGTCCCGGGCAGGCCCGGGGTGGCCCCGGGCGGTGCGGGAGGAGGGGTGTGGACCGGGTGCGGTCCGGTGGGCGGTGGCCGGATCCGAGGGGGGGCGGGGCCGGTCGCGGCCCGGCCGCCGGCCGCCGGTCCCTACCCGCCCGCACGCACTGGCGTCCGGATGAGGCAGTCTTGTCCCCGTGCCCGAACCCGAATCCCACCCGACCACCGAAGCCGCCGTGCGCGGCGGCCATCAGCACTCCGCGACCCTGAGAAGGCTGGAGAAGTCCTCCGGCTCGCTGGCCGCGCAGGCCATCGCGCGGATGGACGAGACGCTGCCGTGGTACCGGGCCATGCCACCGGAGAACCGCTCCTGGATCGGGCTGGTGGCCCAGGCGGGCATCGCCGCCTTCACCGAGTGGTTCCGGCATCCGGACGCGCCCCAGGCGATCTCCACGGACGTGTTCGGGACCGCCCCGCGCGAGCTGACCCGGGCGATCACGCTGCGGCAGACCGTGGAGATGGTGCGCACCACCATCGAGGTCATGGAGTCGGCGATCGACGAGGTGGCGGCGCCGGGGGACGAGGGCGTGCTGCGCGAGGCGCTGCTCGTGTACGCCCGGGAGATCGCCTTCGCCACCGCGCAGGTGTACGCCCAGGCCGCCGAGGCACGCGGTGCCTGGGACGCCCGGCTGGAGTCGCTGGTGGTCAACGCCGTGCTCAGCGGCGAGGCCGACGAGGGGGCCGTCTCGCGGGCGGCGGCGCTCGGCTGGAACTCCCCCGAGCATGTGTGCGTGGTGCTGGGCACCGCGCCCGACGGGGACTCGGAGCTGACCGTGGAGGCGATCCGGCGGGCCGCCCGGCACGCCAAGCTCCAGGTGCTCACCGGGGTGCTCGGGGACCGGCTGGTGGTCATCGCGGGCGGCAGCGACAACCCGCTGGCCGTGGCGAAGTCGCTGATCGGACCGTTCGCGGCCGGGCCGGTGGTCGCCGGGCCGATCGTGCCCGACCTGCTCGCCGCGACCCGCTCCGCGCAGGCCGCCGCGGCCGGGCTGAAGGCGTGTTCGGCCTGGCAGGACGCGCCTCGGCCGGTGCTGGCGGACGATCTGCTGCCGGAGCGCGCCATCGCGGGTGATCCCGGAGCCCGGGAGCAGTTGGTAGAGGAGATCTACAGACCGCTGGAGGAGGCCGGGTCGGCCCTGCTGGAGACGCTGAGCGTCTATCTGGAGCAGGCGAGCAGCCTGGAGGGCGCCGCCCGGATGCTTTTCGTTCACCCGAACACCGTCCGCTACCGGCTCCGACGTGTGACTGACGTCACCGGATGGTCACCCTCCGATGTACGATCCGCGTTCACGCTGCGGATCGCGCTGATCCTGGGGCGTCTGACCGATGGAGATCTTCAGGCATAAGGTTTTGTCGGGGGTCCACAAAACCCCTCCGTGTTCTTCGTCCCTGTCCCCACGGGCGGCCGTGCCCGTCCCCAAGAGAGAGTGTGAGAGTGCTCGTACTCGTCGCTCCCGGCCAGGGCGCCCAGACGCCCGGCTTCCTGACCCCCTGGCTCGAACTGCCCGGCGCCGCCGACCGCGTGGCGGCCTGGTCGGACGCCATCGGACTGGACCTCGTCCAGTACGGGACCCAGGCCGACGCGGAGGCGATCCGCGACACGGCGGTCGCCCAGCCGCTGCTGGTCGCCGCGGGCATCCTGTCGGCCGCCGCGCTCGGCGACGTGGCACCCGGTGCCGTCGCCGGCCACAGCGTGGGCGAGATCACCGCCGCCGCCTTCGCGGGCGTCCTGGAGGACACCGCCGCGCTGACCCTGGTGCGCCGCCGCGGCCTGGCCATGGCCGAGGCCGCCGCGATCACCGAGACGGGCATGTCGGCGCTGCTCGGCGGCGACCCGGAGGTGTCCGTGGCGCATCTGCGCAAGCTCGGCCTGACCCCGGCGAACGTCAACGGCGCCGGCCAGATCGTGGCCGCGGGCACCATGGCGCAGCTGGCCGCGCTGAACGAGGACAAGCCCGAGGGCGTCCGCAAGGTCGTGCCGCTGAAGGTGGCCGGGGCCTTCCACACCCACCACATGGCCCCCGCGGTCGACAAGCTGGCCGAGGCCGCCAAGGCGATCGCCCCCGCGGACCCCAAGGTCACCTACGTCTCCAACAAGGACGGCCGGGCGGTGCACAGCGGCGCCGAGGTCGTCGAGCGGCTGGTCGGCCAGGTCGCCAACCCGGTCCGCTGGGACCTGTGCATGGAGACGTTCAAGGAGCTCGGCGCCACCGCCCTGATCGAGGTGTGCCCCGGCGGCACGCTGACCGGTCTGGCCAAGCGCGCGCTGCCCGGTGTGAAGACGCTGGCGCTGAAGACCCCCGACGACCTCGACGCGGCCCGCGAGCTCATCGCCGACCACGCGAGCGCCTGACGCCCGAAGGAGCCCGATCGAACATGTCGAAGATCAAGCCCAGCAAGGGCGCCCCGTACGCACGCATCCTCGGCGTGGGCGGCTACCGGCCCACCCGGGTCGTGCCCAACGAGGTGATCCTCGAGAAGATCGACTCGTCCGACGAGTGGATCCGTTCGCGCTCCGGCATCGAGACCCGGCACTGGGCCTCGCCCGAGGAGACGGTCGCGGCGATGTCCGTGGAGGCGTCCGGCAAGGCCATCGCGGACGCCGGCATCGACGCCGAGCAGATCGGCGCGGTGGTCGTCTCCACCGTCTCGCACTTCAGCCAGACCCCGGCCATCGCCACCGAGATCGCCGACAAGCTGGGCACGGACAAGGCCGCGGCCTTCGACATCTCGGCGGGCTGCGCCGGCTTCGGCTACGGCCTCACCCTCGCCAAGGGCATGATCGTCGAGGGTTCCGCGGAGTACGTCCTGGTCATCGGCGTGGAGCGGCTGAGCGACCTGACCGACCTGGAGGACCGGGCCACGGCCTTCCTGTTCGGTGACGGCGCCGGCGCGGTCGTGGTCGGCCCCTCGCGGGAGCCGGCGATCGGCCCGACCGTGTGGGGCTCGGAGGGCGACAAGGCCCAGACGATCAAGCAGACGGTGCCCTGGGACCGCTTCATCCCCCGCTCTCGAACCGGCTCGAGCGGGGGCACCCCCACCGGCGACGTCTCCGAGCTGCCCCTGGACAGCGAGGGCAACGTCAAGTTCCCCGCGATCACGCAGGAGGGCCAGGCGGTGTTCCGCTGGGCCGTGTTCGAGATGGCGAAGGTCGCCCAGCAGGCGCTGGACGCGGCCGGGATCAGCCCGGACGACCTGGACGTCTTCATCCCGCACCAGGCCAATGTGCGGATCATCGACTCGATGGTGAAGACGCTGAAACTGCCGGAGCACGTCACGGTCGCCCGTGACATCCGCACCACCGGCAACACCTCGGCCGCCTCGATCCCGCTCGCGATGGAGCGGCTCCTGGCGACCGGCGAGGCGAAGAGCGGCGACACCGCGCTCGTCATCGGCTTCGGGGCGGGTCTCGTCTACGCCGCTACGGTCGTTACCCTCCCCTAGGCACTCCGTGCCGGATCATGCGGTCCGGTGCGGACAACGCACACACCTGCCGCTGCCGCGGCGGGCGCCACACCGTTACGGAACACAACGAAGGAGCGCCGACATGGCCGCCACTCAGGAAGAGATCGTCGCCGGTCTCGCCGAGATCGTGAACGAGATCGCCGGGATCCCCACCGAGGACGTCCAGCTGGACAAGTCCTTCACCGACGACCTGGACGTCGACTCGCTGTCCATGGTCGAGGTCGTCGTCGCCGCCGAGGAGCGCTTCGAGGTCAAGATCCCGGACGAGGACGTCAAGAACCTCAAGACGGTCGGCGACGCCACCGACTACATCCTCAAGCACCAGGCCTGATCCACCGATCACTGCCTTGGGCTGACTGCCCCGCCACCCGGCGGTGGCGCCGTACGAATCCTCGTATCCCGTTGGAGAAAGAATTCCCGTGAGCTCGACCAATCGCACCGTGGTCGTCACCGGTATCGGCGCAACCACACCGCTGGGTGGCGACGCAGCCTCGACCTGGGAGGCCCTGATCGCCGGCAAGTCCGGGGTGAAGCCGCTGGACCAGGAGTGGGCGGCCGAGCAGGCCGTCCGTATCGCGGCTCCCATCGCCGTGGAGCCGACCGAGACCATTCCGCGGCCGCAGGCGCGCCGCCTGGACCGCTCGGCGCAGTTCGCGCTGATCGCCGCGCAGGAGGCCTGGAAGGACGCGGGCTTCACCGCCCGGGCGGGCGAGGACGCCGCCGCCGACCCCGACCGGCTCGGCGCGGTCATCGCCTCCGGCATCGGCGGTGTGACGACCCTGCTGGACCAGTACGACGTGCTGAAGGAGAAGGGCGTCCGCCGCGTCTCCCCGCACACCGTCCCCATGCTGATGCCGAACAGCCCCTCGGCCAACGTGGGCCTGCTGGTGGGCGCCCGCGCGGGCGTGCACACGCCGGTCTCCGCCTGCGCCTCGGGCGCCGAGGCCATCGGCTACGCCATCGAGATGATCCGCACCGGCCGGGCCGACGTGGTCGTCGCGGGCGGCACGGAGGCGGCGATCCACCCGCTGCCCATCGCCGCGTTCGGCAACATGATGGCGATGTCCAAGAACAACGAGAACCCCGAGGGCGCCTCGCGCCCCTACGACGTCGACCGGGACGGCTTCGTCCTCGGCGAGGGCGCGGGCGTGCTCGTGCTGGAGTCCGCCGAGCACGCCGCCAAGCGCGGGGCCCGCGTCTACGCGGAGGCGGTCGGACAGGGCATCTCCGCCGACGCCCACGACATCGTGCAGCCGGAGCCGGAGGGCCGCGGCATCTCGCACGCCCTGCAGAACCTGATGGACCGCACCGACCTGGACCCGGCCGAGATCGTGCACGTCAACGCGCACGCGACGTCCACGCCGGCCGGTGACATCGCGGAACTGAAGGCGCTGCGCAAGGTGTTCGGCGACGACGCCGACCACATGGCGGTCTCCGCGACCAAGTCGATGACCGGTCACCTGCTCGGTGGCGCGGGCGGCGTGGAGTCGGTGGCGACCGTGCTGGCCCTGTACCACCGGGTGGCTCCGCCGACCATCAACGTGGACAACATCGACCCCGAGGCCGAGGCGAACGCGGACGTGGTGCGCGGCGAGGCGCGCAAGCTGCCCGTCGAGGGCCGTATCGCCGCGCTGAACGACTCGTTCGGCTTCGGCGGGCACAACGTGGTGCTGGCGTTCCGTTCGGTCTGAGATCGGTCTGAGCCGGCCGCGACGGCGCCGGTACGTGAGGAGGGCCCCCACCGGGCGGTGGGGGCCCTCCTTCCGTTCCTGACGCGGTCTCAGACGACCTGGTGCAGCCAGCGGACCGGGGCGCCCTCGCCCGCGTAGCGGAACGGCTCGAGTTCGTCGTCCCAGGGCTTGCCCAGCAGCTTGGCGATCTCCGCCTCCAGGTCCGTCTCGCCGCGCTGGGAGCGCAGCAGGGCGGCGCGCAGCCGGTCCTCGGGGATGAGGATGTCGCCGTGGATGCCGGTGACGGCGTGGAAGATGCCGAGGTCGGGGGTGCAGCTGTAGCGCTCGCCCTCGGCGGTGGGGCAGGGCTCCGAGGTCACCTCGAAGCGCAGCAGGTGCCAGCCGCGCAGCGCGGAGGCGAGCTTGGAGGCGGTGCCGGCCTCGCCCTGCCAGGAGAACTCCGAGCGCCAGGTGCCGGGCGCGGCGGGCTGGCGGATCCAGTCCAGGCTGACGCGCGTGCCGAGCACCCCGGCGACGGCCCACTCGACGTGCGGGCACAGCGCGCGCGGCGCGGAGTGCACGTACAGGACTCCACGTGTCGTCACCGGGACCTCCGGGCTGAGCGGGACTTGTGCGGGCGGGCGGACGGGTGCGGCGCGGGCGCCACGTTGAGGGCGAGGCTACCGTGCGGCGGCGCAAGGAGTGTGACGTACCGTCCGTCCCGGTGCCCGGAAACGCCTCCCATTCACCCGACGGGACGCCTGTGCGGGTGTGAGCCGTCCCACCGGGTGACCATGAGGGGGCGGGAACCCCCGCACGTTGTCATGGAGGGAAAGCAGGCACGGGGAAGCGACCGGGCAGGACGACCGAGGGGAACACCAGGGATGCGGAAGCGAAGCCACCGTACGCGGGCCGCGCACGCCGTGGTGGCGGCGGCCGTACTGGCCGTCGCCGGCTGCGACGCCGCGGGAGGGCAGACCTCCGGGCACCGGGAGAGCGGCGCGCGGGCGGCGCACCCGCCCGCGAACCCGGCGCCCGTCTGGGACCGCAGCCCGGACTCGATCGCCGCGGTCGGCGACTCCATCACCCGGGGCTTCGACGCGTGCGCGGTGCTGTCGGACTGCCCGGAGGTGTCGTGGGCGACCGGCAGCGACGCCTCGGTGAACAGCCTGGCGGTGCGGCTGCTCGGGGTGGCCGGGGCGGCGCAGCGCAGCTGGAACTACGCGGAGACCGGCGCCCGGGTGTCCGATCTGAACGGACAGGTCGCCCAGGCGGTGCTGCGCAGGCCCCAGCTGGTGACGGTGATGGTCGGCGCCAACGACGCCTGCCGGGCCAGTACGGCCGCGATGACGCCCGTCTCCGACTTCCGCGAGCGGTTCCAGGAGGCGATGAACACCCTGCGCCGGGCGCTGCCGAAGACCCAGGTGTACGTCTCCAGCGTGCCGAACCTGAAGCGGCTGTGGTCGCAGGGCCGCACCAGCGCGCTCGGCAAGCAGATCTGGAAGCTGGGCATCTGCCCGTCGATGCTCGGGGACGCGGACGCGCTGGACGCGGCGGCGGTCGAGCGGCGCGACACGGTGCAGAACCGGGTCAAGGCGTACAACAAGGTGCTGGCGGACGTCTGCGCCAAGGACCGCCGCTGCCGCTTCGACCACAACGCCGTCTTCGACTACCGCTTCGGCACCCGGCAGCTCAGCAAGTGGGACTGGTTCCACCCGAGCCGCGACGGCCAGGCGCGGCTGGCCGAGATCGCCTACCGCGTGGTCACGGCGGGGAAGCCCTGACCTAGGGTTCCCCCATGAGCGAACTTTTCGGCATACTTTCCGACGGCACCGAGGTCCACCGCTGGACGCTGGAGCGCGCGGGGGTGCGGGCCCGGGTGCTGTCGTACGGCGGGATCGTGCAGTCGGTCGAGGTGCCGGACCGTGAGGGCCGCACGGCCGGCGTGGTGCTGGGCTTCGCGGACCTGGACGGCTATCTGAGGCATCCGGAGCCGTTCCTCGGCGCGCTGATCGGCCGTTACGCCAACCGGATCGCCGGCGGCCGCTTCCCGCTGGACGGGCGGACGTACGCCCTGGCGCGCAACGACGGGCCCAACTCGCTGCACGGCGGCGATGGCGGCTTCGACAAGCGGGTGTGGGACGTGACGCCGGTCGAGCACGGGGTGCGGCTGTCGCGGGTCAGCCCGCACGGCGAGGAGGGGTTCCCGGGGAGGCTGGAGGTCGCCGCGACGTACACCCTGGACGGGACGGGCGCGCTGCGCATCGCCTACGAGGCGACCACGGACGCGCCGACCGTGGTGAACCTGACCAACCACTCGTACTGGAACCTGAGCGGCTCCGGCAGCGCGGGCGGTCACGAGCTGCGGCTGGCCGCCTCCCGCTACACCCCGGTGGACGCGCACCTGATCCCGGACGGCGCCCCCGAGGACGTGTCGGGCACCCGGTTCGACTTCCGCCGCCCGCGCAAGACGGGCGCCGGCTACGACCACAACTTCGTCCTGGACAAGGGCGTCACACCGGCCGCCGAGGAGGTCGCCGAGCTGCACGACCCCGCCTCGGGCCGGGTGCTGACGGTGGCCACCACCGAGCCGGGCCTGCAGCTGTACACGGCCGACCACCTCGGCGAGCCCTTCGCCCCCGGCGACGGGATCGCCCTGGAGACGCAGCACTTCCCCGACTCCCCCAACCGCCCCGACTTCCCGGCCACCGAACTCCGGCCGGGCCGGGTGTACCGCTCGGAGACGGTGTACGGCTTCTCGGTGCGCCGCTGAGCCCTGTCATCCGGGTCGTCCGAGCCCTGGCGTCCGGATCGTCCGGGTCGTCCGGGTCGTTCCGGCGTGGTGGGCCGGGACGCCACAAGCCCCGGCCCAGGGTCAGGTCCCGGACCGGGGCTGCTCGTGGGGATGCCCGCTCCCCACAGACGTTAATCGGCCGGACGGCCCGGCGGCCGGTGATCGCGCCGCGGGCCGCAACCTCGTACGAACCCTTCACAAACGGCGGGACAGGCGGCGGGGCGCGCCACCGGCCGCGCCCCGGGCCTTCCTCACCCGGTTCTCGTCCCCGGCCACGCTCCCGCCGCGCCCGCGCTCTCCTGCCCGTCGTGCCCGTCGCCGCCGCGGTCGCCGAGCCCACCGGTCCCGCCGCGCGCCCCGTCCTCGGCGGTCCCGCCGCGCGCCTCGTCCTCGCCGGTCCCGCCGCGCGCCCCGTCCTCGCCGGTCAGGTCGCGGGCGAGCAGGGTGGCGCCCGCGACCGCTCCCGGCATCAGGAACACCGCGGCGAACGGCACCAGGAAGGCCAGGGCCAGCGGGGTGCCGAAGCCCCACACCAGCGTCCTGCGCGAGCGCAGCAGGGCCAGCCGCTCGCGGAGCGCGACGTCCCGCCGCTGCAGGGCGATGGCGGTGAGCTCCTCGGTGAGGAAGAAGCCGGTGACGAAGAAGCCGATCACCGGCACCACCGTCTGCCCGGCCAGCGGCACGAACCCGAGGGCGAACAGCAGCACGCCCCACACCGCGGCCCGGAGGAGGACGCGCAGGCTGTCGCGGGCGGAGGTCCACAGCTCCCGCCACAGCGGCAGGCCGGACTCGGGCGCCGTGCCGTCCGGGGAGACGTCCCGGTCGACCCGCTCGGACAGGCTCTCGTAGAACGGCTGGCCGATCAGCAGGGTGACCGCGGTGAAGGTGACCACGGCCAGCAGCAGGCCGAGGGCGAACAGCACCGCGGTGAGGAAGCCGCGGAACAGACCCGCCCAGGGGGAGGTCCAGCCGTCGGCGAAGGGGGTGGCCCAGGCGACGGCGTCCTCGCCCCACAGGGCGAGCGAGACCAGGGCCGCCGCGTAGAGCACGAGGGTGATCAGGCCGGGCAGCAGGCCGAGGCCGTAGGACCGGCCGTGCCGTGCCATCCAGCGCTGGCCCTTCAGGAGATAGCTGAAACCCGCCCCTAGATCACGCATGGGGGAATGCTACCCAGGGCCTTTCCGGCCACCGGCCGTGGCGCTGTTGAGCCGGAGTTGAGTCGAAAGGGCGGCCCGCGCCGTACCGGAGGGCGTGAGTCTCGTGCACGGCACCGTGCACCGGCGGTCAGCGGTCGGGGTGAGGAGAGCGGATGAGCCGGACTGAGCGGATCCAGGTCCACGGCACCGTCGCCGAGGGCTACGAACCGGTGCGCGAGGAGTTCGCCGCCTTCGCGGCGACGCAGCGGCCCGACTACGAGGGCCAGCTGTGCGCCAGCGTGCACGGCCGGCCGGTGGTCGACCTGTGGGCGGCCGGGACACCGGTGGACGGCGAGCCGCCGGCGGACGGCGACTCGCTGTACGCCGTGTACTCCTCCACCCAGGGGGCCGCGCACCTGGTGGTCGCGCTCCTGGTGCAGGACGGCACCCTGGAGCTGGACCGCAGGGTGACGTACTACTGGCCGGAGTTCGCCGCCGAGGGCAAGGGCTCGCTGACCCTGCGGGACCTGCTGGCCCACCGGGCGGGCCTGGTGGGCACCGACACCGGTTTCACCCGCGCCGAGCTGGCCGACGACCGGGCGATGGCCGAGCGCCTCGCCGACCAGCGCCCGTTCTGGCGCCCCGGCGCCGCCTTCGGCCATCACGTCCTGGTCATCGGCGCGCTCACCGGCGAGATCGTACGGCGCGCCACGGGCCGCACCGTCCAGGAGCTGCACGAGGAGCGGGTGCGCGCGCCGTACGGCCTGGACTTCTTCCTGGGACTGCCGGCCGCCCGGGAGCCCCGGTTCCGTCCCGTCCAGCCGATGGCGCCGACGCCGAAGCAGCGGGCGCTGCTCGCCGAGCAGCACAGCGGCCCCCACTCGCTCGCCGCCATCGCCTTCAACCGGCACGGCGCCGAGCCCACGGACCTGGAGACGCTGCCGAACGACCGGCTGATCCGCGCCAAGGGCCCGGCCTCGGTGGGCGGGGTGGCGTCGGCGCGCGGACTGGCGGGCCTGTACGCGGCCGCGGTCTGCGAGACCGACGGCAAGGCGCCGCTGCTCAAGCCGGACACGGTGGCGGAGTTCGGGCAGTACCACTCGGCCGGCCACGACCTCGTGCTGCGCGGCCACCGGACGTACGGGCTGGGCTTCCAGGCGACCGCGGACACCTGGCACCCGTTCCTGGGCGCGGGCGCCATCGGCCACAGCGGCGCGGCCGGCTCCCAGGCCTTCGCCGACCCCGCGACCGGCCTCGCCTACGGCTACACCCGGCGCCGCTTCGCCTTCCCGGGCGGGGCGGCACCCGAGAACGACCGGCTCGCCCGGGCGGTGCACCGGGCGGCCCTGGCCGGCTGACCGGCTGACCGTCCGGGCGGCCCTGACCGGCTGACCGGCGGGCCGTCGTCCGGGGCGTTCGGGCCGACCGCGGGGTCCGGGCCGGGCCCGGGGCGGCTCACAGCTTGACGATCATCTTCCCGGTGTTGTCGCCGCGCAGCACCCCGAGGAACGCCTCGAGCGTGTTCTCCACGCCCTCGACGACCGTCTCCCGGTACTTCAGCCGCCCGTCGCGGACCCAGGGACCGACCTCCTGGACGAACTGCGGCTGGAGGTCGTAGTGGTCGCCGACGAGGAAGCCCTCGATACGGCCGCGGGTCTGGATCAGCCGGGCCATGTTCCTCGGGCCGGGGGCCGGCTCGGTGTTGTTGTAGACGGAGATCATGCCGCAGACGGCGATGCGGCCGCCCTGGTTGAGGGAGCCGATCGCGGCCTCCAGGTGCTCGCCGCCGACGTTGTCGAAGTAGACGTCGATGCCGTCGGGGGCGGCGGCCCGCAGCTGCTCGGAGACCGGCCCGTTCTTGTAGTTGAACGCCGCGTCGAAGCCGTACTCGTCCAGCAGGAGCTTGACCTTCTCGTCGGAGCCGGCGGACCCGATGACCCGCGAGGCGCCCTTGAGGCGGGCGATCTGGCCCACCTGGCTGCCCACGGCGCCGGCGGCGCCGGAGACGAAGACGGTGTCGCCCTCCTTGAAGGAGGCGGTGCGCAGCAGGCCGGCGTAGGCGGTGAGGCCGGTCATGCCGAGGACGCCGAGGTACGCCGAGAGGGGTGCGGCCCCGGGGTCGACCTTGACGGCCTGCCGGGCGTCGACGGCGGCGTACTCGCGCCAGCCGCCGTAGTGCAGCACGTGGTCGCCGACGGCGACGCCCTCGGCGCGGGAGGCGACGACCCGGCCGACGGCGCCGCCGAGCATGGGCTTGTTCAGCTCGTACGGCGCGGCGTAGGACTTCGCGGCGCTCATCCGGCCGCGCATGTACGGATCGACGGAGAGGTACTCATTGCGTACGAGGATCTGGCCGTCGCCCGGCTGCGGCAGCTCGGCCTCGACGAGGGCGAAGTCCTCGGGCTTCGGCCAGCCGACCGGGCGGCTGAGCAGGTGCCATTCACGGCTGACGGCGGGGAGCGCGGGGGTGTCGGACATGGCGGCGCCTCTCCTTCGGCGCACGGCCGGGCGGCCGTGCGGGGCGAATACTTCAGAAACTGAAACAACCATGCCCCTGAATATTTCAGGGTGTCAAGTAACGGGGTATCCTGGACGACATGGCCACTGCACCGCATACCCGCCGCCCCGACGAGCTGACCATGGAGGTCGTCGAGCTCATCGGGGACGTCGTGGCCCGGTTCTACGAGGACTACGAGGAGGCGGCCGGGGAGCACGCGCTGACCGGCGCCCAGGCCCGGCTGCTGAGCCTGCTGTCGCTGGAGCCGCTGCCGATGCGCAAGCTCGCGCAGAAGCTCAAGTGCGAGCCGTCGAACGTGACGGGGATCGTGGACCGGCTGGAGGCGCGCGGCCTGGTGGAGCGGCGCTCCGACCCGGCGGACCGCCGGGTGAAGGTGGCCGCCGCCACGGAGGAGGGGCGCCGGGTGGCCCGAGATCTGCGGGAGGGCCTGCGGTTCGCCCGCGAGCCGCTGGCCGGGCTGTCCGAGGGCGAGCGGCTGGCCCTGCGCGACCTGCTGCGGCGGATGCTGGACGTGGGGCCTGGAGCCTGAGCCCTGGCGGGCCGGGGCGGACCGGGCCGGGTGCGGCGGCTCCGGCGGGCGCGGGTCAACGGGCCGGGTTCGGGCCGTCCGGCCCGGGGCGGCGGAGGCGGTAGGCGGCGCGGCGGGGCGTGCCACGGCGGGAGGCCGGGGGCGTGTCCGCCCGTGTCGGCGCCGGGCCTACGAGCACCACCACAGGAACCGCTTGCACGTCTTCGTCGGTTTCGGCGTCGGCGTGGGGGCGGTCGTCGGGCCGGTGGTCGCGGTGGGCGTCGACCGGGGGGTCTGCTGGGTGGGTGCGGACGACGGCGCGCCGCCCGTGCCCGGGACCGTGCCCGGCGTCGGCGTGGCCGGCCGGCCGGGAGTGCTCGTCGCGCTCTTGTCCGGCTCGGCCTTGTCGTCCTTCGGCGAGGCGGAGGGGGACGCGGACTTCGACGCGTCCGGGGTCCTGCCGGCAGTGGTCCCGGCGGTGCCGCCGCCCGAGGGGCGGGCCGTCCCGTCCGCGCCCGGGGACGCCTTGCCGCCGTCCGTCTCGGCGCCGCCCGCCGCATCGGCCGGGCCCGGGCTGGAGAATCCGGGCAGTCCCGGTGCGTCGACGCCCAGTTCGGCCAGGCTCAGACCGCCCGCCGCCAGGACGAATCCCGCGGCGACCAGCAGCGTCCGGCGGCGGCGTCTGCGGTGGGCCGCCGCCTTGCGGTCGCGGCGGCTGGCCGCATCCTCGGGGCCGCCGGCGCCCTGGCCCCGCCCGCGCCCGCGCCCGCGCGCCTGCCGGCGTTCCGCGCGCCCTCGCGTCGTGGCGGGGCCGTCGCCTTCGTCCTGCCCGGCGTCCTCGTACCCCTCGGGGTCCTCGCGGCGCCCGGCGTCCTCGTACGGTCCGTCACCCTCGTACCGCCCGGCGTCCTCGTACCGTCCGGCGCTCTCGTAGCGCCCGGCGTCCCCGTGTTGTCCGGCGTCCCCGTGGCGTCCGGGGTGGCCGTACTGTCCGGGGTGGCCGAAGTCGCCGTCCGGCGGCGGGGCTTCGGGGGCCCCGGTGGGTCCGGCGCCGGCGCCGGGTGCCGTACCGGCGCCCCCGCCCGCGCCCCCGTACGGGACCGCGCCCGCCGCGGCGCCGGCGCCCGCTCCCGCCCCCGAAGGCGCGTACGCCTCCTGCCCGTACACGGGGAGGTTCTCGGCCGGGGTGCCGCATCCGGGACAGGTGAGGGCGCCGTTCAGGTGCCGGCGGCACGGGTGGCAGTAGTTCATGACGCCGGAAGACTAAGTTCCGCGCGGGTCACGTTCCTAGGCGCCACTGTGAAGGTTCTGTGGGGGACCGAAAGGGTTCCCGGAGAGTTTGCCGAAACCGTTACCCGTTCGCCCCATTGACACCCCCCTCGCCCCCTCCCTACTGTCACGCCAGCATTTCGAACGTGTGACGAAATACCGAACAACACAACAGCACGAGACCGTGCGGCGCGAGCAGCGCGGAACGACAGCCGAGGGGCAACTGCCGTGCGCATCACCAGAATCAGCACACACGTGGTCGGCACTCCGTGGCGCAACCTGACCTATGTCCAGGTCCACACCGACGAGGGGATCACGGGAGTCGGCGAGACCCGGATGCTGGGCCACACCGACGCGCTGATCGGCTATCTGCGGGAGGCCGAGACCAACCACATCCTCGGCTCCGACCCGTTCGCGGTCGAGGACCTGGTCCGCCGGATGAAGTACGGCGACTACGGCCGCGCGGGTGAGATCGTCATGTCCGGCATCGCGGTCGTGGAGATGGCGTGCTGGGACATCAAGGGCAAGGCCCTGGGGGTCCCGGTGTGGCAGCTGCTGGGTGGCAGGGTGACCGACCGGGTCAAGGCGTACGCCAACGGCTGGTACACCACCGAGCGCACCCCGGAGGCGTACCACAAGGCCGCCCAGGAGGTCGTCGCCCGCGGCTACCGGGCGCTGAAGATCGACCCCTTCGGCACCGGCCACTTCGAACTGGACCACGAGCAGACCCGTTACGCCGTCTCGCTCATCGAGGCGGTGCGCGACGCCATCGGCCCGGACGCGGAGCTGATGCTGGAGATGCACGGCCGCTTCTCCCCCGCCACCGCCGTGCGGCTGGCCCGGGAGCTGGCGCCGTACCGGCCGGCCTGGCTGGAGGAGCCGTGCCCGCCGGAGAACCTCAAGGCACTGGAGAAGGTCGCCGCCAAGGTGGACCTCCCCATCGCCACCGGGGAGCGCATCCACGACCGCATCGAGTTCCGCGAGCTGTTCGAGAGCCAGGCCGCCGACATCCTCCAGCCGGACGTCGGCCACATCGGCGGCATCTGGGAGACCCGCAAGCTCGCCGCCACCGCCGAGACCCACTACCTGCTGGTCGCGCCGCACAACGTCGGCGGGTCCGTGCTCACCGCCGCCTCCCTCCAGGTCGGCTTCACCACCCCGAACTTCAAGATCCTCGAACACTTCAACGACTTCGCGGACGCGGAGATCAAGAAGGTGGTCAAGGGCGCCCCGCGGGTGGACCCGGAGGACGGCTGCTTCCACCTCTCCGACGCCCCGGGCCTCGGCGTGGAGCTGGACGTCGACGCGGCGGCCGAGTTCCCGCAGCAGCGCGCCCACTTCGACCTGTGGGCCGAGGGCTGGGAGAAGCGCGACCCCCGGGAGGGACGATGAGCACCGCCGTCGTCGTCGAGGCGCCGGGCGCCCACCGGCTGGTGGAGCACACACCGCACGACCCCGGTCCCGGCGAGGCGCTGGTCGCCGTGCACGCGGTCGGCGTCTGCGGCAGCGACCGCGAGCTGTACCAGGGCAACCGGCCCGAGGGGTACGTCCGTTACCCGCTCACGCCCGGCCACGAGTGGTCCGGGACGGTGCGCCGGGTGGGCGCGGGCGTCCCCGCGGGACTCGTCGGCCGCAAGGTGGTCGGCGAGGGCTTCCGCAACTGCCAGGTCTGCGAGCGCTGCCACGCGGGCGAGACCACCCTGTGCACCGCCGGGTACGAGGAGACCGGCTTCACCCGGCCGGGTGCGATGGCCGGCACCCTGACGCTGCCGGCCCGGCTGCTGCACGTCCTGCCCGACGGCGCCGACCTCACCGCCGCCGCCCTGCTGGAGCCCGCCGCCTGTGTGGCCGCCGCCGCGCTGAAGGCCGGCGCCCGGCCCGGCGAGCGGGTCGCGGTGGTCGGCACCGGCACCCTCGGGATGTTCGCCGTGCAGTTCCTGCGGGCGGTCTCGCCGGCCGAGCTGCTGGTGGTCGGCACTCGTGACGACCGGGCGGCGCTGTCCCGGCGGTTCGGCGCCACCGGCTTCCGCACCAAGGACGGCGACTCGGCGCTGCCCGACGGCTTCGACGTGGTGATCGAGACCGCCGGGTCCGCGGACGCGGCCCGGACCGCGGCCGGGCTGCTCCGGCGCGGCGGGCGGCTGGTGCTGACCGGCATCCCGGCGCCGGGCGCCGACGGCCTGGACCCGACCGACCTGGTCGTACGGCAACTGGAGGTGCACACGGTCTTCGGGGCGCCGCCCGGCGCCTGGGCGCACGCGGTGCGGATGTTCGCGGCGGGCCTGCTCGATCCGCTGCCGCTGGTCAGCCACGAGCTCCCGCTCACCGAGTTCGCCCGGGCCATCGAGCTGGTCGGGGCGGGCGACCCCACGGTCGGCAAGGTGCTGCTCCGCCCCTGAGCCGGGCGCCGGACCCGGACGGGCGGGGTCCGGCGCCGGGCCGGCCCGGGCCCGGGTCGGCGTTTGAGCGGTCCGCCCGGGAACGGTGGCCGGGCGGCCCAGCTCCAACGCCCGGGCGACACCCCGGCGTCCGGGCGACACCCCGGCGTCCGGGCCGCACCGCAGTGGCCGGCGCACCGCCGGGCCTTTTCCACACCCACGGCCACGAACCACGTCCGATATCCCGAACAGGCTCGATGGCCCGGAGAAACACGAAGGACAGCCAGTGACCGACGCTTCCGCCACGGCGGCCCGCAGGCCCGGTGAGCAGGTTCTCACCACCCTCGGCCTGACCACCCCTGCCCCCGACCCCGCCGACGCCTCGCCGCACACCTTCCCCGGCGGTGGCCGCTGGCGCACCGAAATACCCTCCTGCGAGGGCCCCGAGGCGCTGGCCGTGGTCCTGAAGGAGTCCGCTCGGCTCGACGTGCCGATCCACCGCATCAGCCAGGGCAGCGGCGTCTGGATGCTGACCGACTCCGAGATCACCGAGATGGTGGACGCCACCGCCGAACGGGACATCGAGCTCTGCCTGTTCACCGGTCCGCGCGGCACCTGGGACATCGGCGGCTCGGTGCGCTCCGACTCGCGCGGGGCGGGCCTGCGCGCCCGCGGCCACGACGCGGTCGCCGGGTGCGTCGAGGACGCCGTGCGCGCGACGGAGCTGGGCGTCAGGTGCCTGCTGGTGGCCGACGAGGGCGTGCTGTGGACGCTGCACCGGGCGCGCGCGGCCGGCATCCTCCCGGCCGGCACCACACTGAAGGTGTCCGCGCTCATCGGCCCGGTCAACCCGGCCTCGTACGCCGTCTTCGAGCGCCTGGGCGCCGACTCCGTCAATGTGCCCAGCGACCTGACGCTCGACCACCTCACCGAGATCCGGAGGGTGTCGGCGGCCCCCATGGACATGTACATCGAGGCCCCCGACGACCTCGGCGGCTATGTGCGGATGTACGAGGTCGCCGAGCTGATCCGGCGCGGCGCGCCGCTCTACCTGAAGTTCGGCCTGTCCAAGGCGCCCGGCATCTACCCCTACGGCCACCATCTGCGGGAGCTGACCCTGGCCACGGCCCGGGAACGGGTGCGCCGCGGCCGGCTCGCGCTGGACCTGCTGGCCCGGCACGGGGCGGCCGGCGACATGGCGCCGCTCGGCTCCCGGCTGCCCGGGCCGCTGAACCGCTTCGACACACCGGCATAACGTTCCGGAAACTGAGCTTCACAGAAGCCCACACAGCCGCGCACAATCCCACACAACCGTTCGCGGCCAACCAGTCCGGCACCGTTCCCCGCCCCACTCCGAGCAGCGCCCCCGCCCCTCGCCGCAGCACCAACGCACCGCCGTAGCACCGCCGCAGCGACGGCCGCACCACCCGCACCGCCAGTACCCCAGCACCACCCGCACCACCCGGACCGACCGACCCGCACACCACCTCAAGGATGATGACCATGCGCAACCGCAGAGCCGCACTCGCCGCACTGGCCACCGGCGCCTCCCTCGCCCTCACCCTGACCGCCTGCGGGCAGAACAGCGAGGGCGGCAGCAAGCAGGACAAGGGCGACGCCAAGGGCGGCACCATCGGCATCGCCATGCCGACGAAGTCCTCCGAGCGCTGGATCGCCGACGGCAACAACGTCGTCAAGAACCTCCAGGCCAAGGGCTACAAGACCAAGCTGGTCTACGGCGAGGACGACCCGGACACCCAGGTCTCGCAGATCGAGAACCTGATCACCCAGGGCGTCAAGGGCCTGATCGTGGCGGCCATCGACAACAAGTCCCTCAACAACGTGCTGCAGGAGGCCGCGGACGCCAAGATCCCGGTCATCGCCTACGACCGGCTGATCCTCGGCACCAAGAACGTCGACTACTACGCCTCCTTCGACAACACCAAGGTGGGCGAGCTGCAGGCCGGTTACATCGTCGACAAGCTCGGCCTGAAGAGCGGCAAGGGCCCCTTCAACATCGAGCTGTTCGCCGGCTCCAACGACGACAACAACACCAAGTACTTCTTCAACGGCGCGATGAGCGTCCTGAAGCCGTACATCGACAGCAAGAAGCTGGTCGTCCGCTCCGGCCAGACCGCACTCAACCAGGTGACCACCCTGCGCTGGGACGGCGCCACCGCCCAGAAGCGCATGGACGACATCCTCACCTCGTCCTACAAGAGCCAGCGGGTCGACGCGGTCCTCTCGCCGTACGACGGCATCTCCATCGGCGTGCTCTCCGCGCTGAAGTCGGACGGCTACGGCTCCAAGAGCAAGCCGCTGCCGGTCATCACCGGCCAGGACGCCGAGCTCGCCTCGGTGAAGTCGATCATCGCCGGCCAGCAGACGCAGACCGTCTACAAGGACACCCGCAAGCTCGCCGACGTCGCCTCGAGCATGGTCGACGACGTGCTGAACGGCAAGAAGCCCGAGGTCAACGACACCAAGTCGTACGACAACGGCACCAAGGTCGTGCCGTCCTACCTGCTCCAGCCGGTGAGCGTGGACAAGTCCAACTACGAAGAGGTCCTGGTCAAGGGCGGCTACTACACCGACGCCCAGCTCAAGTAACCGCCCGCTCCCACCGACCGCACACGACTGGAAGGCACGACCATGGCGGGACCCGTCCTGGAAATGCGCTCGATCGTCAAGACCTTTCCCGGTGTCAAGGCGCTGTCGGACGTCACACTGACGGTCCGTCAGGGCGAGGTCCACGCCATCTGCGGCGAGAACGGCGCCGGGAAGTCCACCTTGATGAAGGTGCTCTCCGGCGTCCATCCGCACGGCACCTACGAGGGGGAGATCCTCTTCGAGCAGGAGGTCTGCCGCTTCAAGGACATCCGGGCGAGCGAGCACCGCGGCATCGTCATCATCCACCAGGAACTGGCGCTGGTGCCGTTCCTGTCCATCGCCGAGAACATCTTCCTCGGCAACGAGCACGCCCGGCGCGGCTTCATCAACTGGAACGACACCCTCAGGCACGCCACCGAACTGCTGCGCCGCGTCGGCCTCGACGAGCACCCGGAGACCCGGGTCGCCGACATCGGGGTCGGCAAGCAGCAGCTGGTGGAGATCGCCAAGGCGCTGTCGAAACAGGTGAAGCTGCTGATCCTGGACGAGCCGACGGCGGCGCTGAACGACGAGGACAGCGGCAAGCTGCTCGACCTGATCCTGGAGCTGAAGAACCAGGGCATCACCTCGATCATCATCTCCCACAAGCTCAACGAGATCCGCAGGGTCGCCGACTCGGTGACGATCCTGCGCGACGGCCGCACCATCGAGACCCTCGACGTGAAGGCGCCGGAGACGACGGAGGAGCGGATCATCTCCGGGATGGTGGGGCGCGACCTCGACCACCGCTTCCCGCAGCGGACCCCGCACCGGCCGGAGGAGGGCGCCGCGCCCGCCCTGGAGATCCGCGACTGGACCGTCCTCCACCCTATCGACCAGCAGCGCAAGGTCGTCGACGACGTGTCGATCGAGGTGCGGCGCGGGGAGATCGTGGGCATCGCGGGCCTGATGGGCGCCGGCCGCACGGAGCTCGCGATGAGCGTCTTCGGCCGCACCTACGGCCGGTACGCGGGCGGCACGGTCCTCAAGGACGGCGAGGAGATACGCACCCGGACCGTCGCGGAGGCGGTCGGCCACGGCATCGCCTACGTCACCGAGGACCGCAAGCACTACGGCCTGAACCTCATCGACACCATCAACCGGAACATCTCGCTGAGCGCGCTGCGCAAGGTCGCCCGGCGGGGTGTGGTGGACGAGCACGAGGAGCGGCAGGTCGCCGAGGGCTTCCGCACGTCCATGAACATCAAGGCGCCGACGGTCTTCGAGCCGGTGGGCAAGCTGTCCGGCGGCAACCAGCAGAAGGTCGTCCTCAGCAAGTGGATCTTCTCGGGTCCCGATGTGCTGATCCTGGACGAGCCCACGCGGGGCATCGACGTGGGCGCCAAGTACGAGATCTACACGGTCATCGACCAGCTGGCCGCCCAGGGCAAGGCGGTCGTCTTCATCTCCTCCGAACTGCCGGAACTGCTCGGCATGTGCGACCGCATCTACACCATGGCCGCCGGGCGGCTGACCGGCGAGGTACCGCGGGCCGAGGCCACACAGGAAGCGCTGATGCGCCGGATGACCAAGGACAAAGAGGTAACCCGATGAGCACGGATGTGACCGCCAAGAGCCCGGCCCCCGCGCCGCCGGGCGGAAGCGGAGCGGGCGCCGCCGGCGGCCTGCTCCGGCTGGTGCTGAGCGGACTGCGCCGCAACATGCGCCAGTACGGCATGCTGATCGCGCTCGGCCTGATCGTCGTCCTGTTCGAGATCTGGACCGGCGGGGACCTGCTGCTGCCGCGCAACGTCTCCAACCTGGTGCTGCAGAACAGCTACATCCTGATCCTCGCGATCGGCATGATGCTGGTGATCATCGCCGGGCACATCGACCTGTCGGTCGGCTCGCTCACCGCGTTCGTGGGCGCCTTCGCGGCCGTGCTCACGGTCAGCCACCATGTGGCGTGGCCGGTGGCGCTGGTGCTGTGCCTGCTGGTGGGCGCGGTGGCCGGCTCCGTGCAGGGGTTCCTGATCGCGTATCTCGGGATACCGTCGTTCATCGTCACACTGGCCGGAATGCTGCTGTTCCGCGGTCTGACGGAGATCCTGCTCAAGGGGCAGACCCTCGGCCCGTTCCCGGACGGCCTGCAGAAGATGGGCAACGGCTTCCTGCCCGAGACCGGCCCGGAAACGAACTACCACAACCTCACCCTGCTGCTCGGCCTGGTGCTGATCGCCGCCGTGGTGTGGCAGGAGGTGCGCGACCGGCGCCGCCAGCAGGAGTTCTCCCTGGACGTGCTGCCCGCGCGGATGTTCGCGCTGAAGCTGGTCGCCCTGGTCGCCGCGATCCTCGTCCTGACGCTGCTGCTCGCCAGCTACAAGGGCGCGCCGATCATCCTGATCATTCTGGGCGCCCTGGTGGTCGGCTACGGCTACGTCATGCGCAACGCCGTCTTCGGCCGCCACATCTACGCGATCGGCGGCAACCTGCCCGCCGCGAAGCTGTCCGGCGTCAAGGACAAGCGGGTCACCTTCCAGGTGTTCCTGAACATGGGCGTGCTCGCGGCCCTGGCGGGTCTGGTGGTCGCCGCCCGGCTGAACGCGGCCTCGCCCAAGGCGGGCGTGAACTTCGAACTCGAGGCGATCGCCTCCTCGTTCATCGGCGGCGCGTCCATGAGCGGCGGTGTGGGCACCGTCCTCGGCGCGATCATCGGCGGTCTCGTCCTCGGCGTGCTGAACAACGGCATGAACCTGCTGAGCGTCGGCACCGACTGGCAGCAGGTCATCAAGGGCCTCGCGCTGCTGGTGGCGGTCGGGTTCGACGTGTGGAACAAGCGCAAGTCCGGTTCGTGAGGAGGCCGGGGGCCCCTACCCATCGGACACACGTCCCACACATGGGTTGAACGGCGTCCCGTCCGCCTCCGTATCCATGGGCGGCCCGTGCTCCCCCGCACGGGCCGCCCAAAGACGACGGGCCCGGCCGTCTCCAGGCCGGGCCCGCCCCATACGGAGGTTCCATGGCCGACAACGTCACCTCGCTGTTCCGCGGCACCGCGGCGCACAGCCCGTCGATGGCGGCGCTGACGCGGGAGGGCGGCGACGGGGCCGGTCCGGTGGACTTCTGCATCCCCTGCAATCCCTACTTCCCCACGCCCGCCATGTTCGAGGACATGGCGGCGCGGCTGCGGGACATCATCACGTACTACCCCTCCAGCGCCGACACCATCACGGCCGAGCTGTGCGAGCTGCTGCAACTGCCGCAGCAGTGCGTGGCGATGGGCAACGGCTCCACCGAGCTGATCACCTGGATCGACCATCTGCTGGTCCGCGAGTCGCTCGCGGTGCCCGTGCCCACCTTCGGCCGCTGGACCGACCAGCCGATGGAGACCGGCAAGCGGGTCGACATGTTCCCGCTGCAGGAGGCCAACGGGTTCGCCCTGGACCTCGGGCAGTACGGGGCGTTCATCCGCAAGCGCGGGACCAAGGTCGCGGTGATCTGCAACCCGAACAACCCGGACGGCGGCTTCCTGCCCCGGCACGCGGTGGTGCAGTTCATGGACGCCATGGCCGACCTGGACCTGGTGGTGATCGACGAGTCGTTCCTGGAGTTCGCCGACGCGGAGGCCGAACCGAGCGTGGTGCAGGAGGCGATGCTGCGGCCGAACGTGGTCGTGCTGCGCAGCCTCGGCAAGAACTTCGGGCTGCACGGCATCCGCTTCGGCTACCTGGTCGCCAACCCGGCGCTCGCCGGGCGCATCCGCTCGATGCTGCCGAAGTGGAACCTGAACTCCTTCGCCGAGCACGTCGTCTTCATGCTGAAGGAGCACGGCGCCGAGTACCAGCAGAGCCTGCAACAAGTGCGCCGGGACCGGCTGGAGATGGCCGGCCACCTCTCGGCGCTGCCCGGCCTGACGGTCTACCCGTCCCAGGGCAACTTCCTCTTCGTGCGCCTGCCGGTGGGCGCCGAGGGCACGGTGGTCCGCGACCGGCTGCTCACCGAGCACCGGATCCTGGTCCGCGAGTGCGGCAACAAGATCGGTTCATCCAGCCGCTTCCTGCGGCTCGTGGTGCGCCCCGAGGTGGACGTGCGTCGCCTGGTGTCCGCCATGGAACAGGTGCTCTACGGGACCAGGAGGGGAGCCGCCGTACCCGAGCTGGGCACCGGGACCAGCTACAGCTCGGGTACGGCGGCGGTCGACCGGCTGATGAGTGAGACCAACGGGTCCGGTGTGCGGGGGCTGGCCGCCCAGGCCGTCGGCGCCGGTCCCGCTCCCGGGCCCGCCGCCGGCAACGGCATGCCGCTCCCCGCCGTGGCGTCCGCCGCGCCAGCGGCGCAGCCGGGCGCCACCGGGATGCCGGTGCCGGCGGCGGCCCAGTCCCCGGCCTCCCCGCCGGCGCAGCCCGCACCCGCCCCGATGCCCACGCCGACGCCCGCACCCGCGCCTGCACCCGCACCCGCACCCGCACCCACGCCCGCGCCCGCGCCCATGCAGCCGATGGCCCCGGCCGCGCAGCTGCCCGGCGGACCGGTGCCCGTCCCCGCCCCGGCACCCGCACCGATGCCGGCGGCGGCCTCGTTCCCGGCGCCGGCCGGCCCGACCCCGCCGGGCGTCCCCGCCCGCGGGGGTCTGACGGCCGCCCAGGTGCGCGGCATGACCGCCCCGCCCCCGAACAGCCAGGGCCTCACCCCGGCCCCCGCCACCGGCTGGCCCAACCCGCAGAGCTGGCCCAACGCGGCGGGCATGGGCCAGGCGGGCTGACCCGGACCGCTCACAGGGCGCCCACGGCACCACCGGCGCCCTGACCCGGGCCACACCCGGGTCAGGGCGCCGGGCGGGTCAGTTCCTCGGGCACTGCTTCCAGGCCATGTGGTACACCGTGCTGATGTCGCCGTCCGTGGAGTCCATGGTCATGAAGCTGACCTTGCCGGGCGCGGAACTGCCCGCGTTCACCCGCAGTTCCGTGTTGATGTTGAAGTTGCGCAGGACTCCGCAGGGCGCCCACACCAGTTGGGACCAGTCGGTCTCGTCGGTGGCCTGCCAGTCGTCGTTGTAGGGGCCGCTGAGGGGGTGGTTCTTGTACGCGGTGTTCGGGGAGCCCTGGAAGTAGTACGAGGCTCTCTGGGTGCCGCCGGCCCCGCGCTGGAGCGAGGCGAAGCCCCGGTAGTCGGCGCTGGCGATGGCGTAGGTGAAGCCCTGCGGCACATGGACGATCAGGTTGAGCTGGCAGTTCTTGCGGAACGCGGTGGGATCGGAGTTGCCGCCGGCCTGCGCGAGGTACTCGCTGTAGGTCACCGTGAACGCGGTGTTGTCCGGGGAGACGGCGACGGCGGCCGTGCCCTGCGGACAGCCGGAGCCGTTCACCGTGGCGATGTCGATGACGATCTTGTCCGGCGGCGGGTCGGTCACCACCGGTGAGGAGTGCGGCGCGGGAAGCGCGGTGGTCAGGAGCGCGGCGATCGCGCCGGTCATGAGCATTCCGCCGGCCATGGTTCTCCATCCGTTCGGTGGGGGGTGGACCTGGACACTGGTGCGTCATGCGCATGCCAAATGGGCGCGCGCACGCGCTCCCCGCCCGTGGAGGAACGGTGGACGCGCTGTGAAGGCCGGGGAGCGCTGGGAATCGTACGCAGCCGCCGCTACCCCGAGTAGGTCACTCTCCGGCCATTCACTTCGGCTCACTCACGCGTGTGAAGGGCCCCCTCACGGGCCCCTCACGGACCCCCTCACGAGCCCCGGCCCCCTCACGGGTTCTCCCACGCGGCCGGCTCCGCGGCCAGCCGCCGTACCGGCTCCGGCAGCGCGCCCGCCGCGATGTCGGCCACCGTGACGCCCTCCAGGATCTTGCGCACATTGGCGCGCAGCGCGATCCACAGCGGGAGCAGCGGCTCGGCCGAGCCGGTGTAGGCCAGGCCCGTCGGCCGCTCCCCGCGCACCGACACGATCGGCCCGTCGACCGCGCGGATCACATCCGCCACGGTGATCGCCGACGCCTCGCGCGCCAGCCCGTACCCGCCGCCCCCGCCGCGCCGGCTGGTCACCACGCCCGCGCGCCGCAGATCGCCGAGGATGCCTTCGAGGAACTTGTGCGGAATGCCCTGTTCCGCCGCGATGGCCTCGGCCTTCACCGGGCCGTCCCCCTGCCGCACGGCCAGTTCCAGAACCGCCCGTACCGCGTAATCCGCCCGTGCCGAGATCCTCATGCGTCCATTGTGACTCCCGGTTGCGTGGAGAATGGCGGCACCCGCGCCCCGTAGGATCGCCGCTCGGGAGGCACACTCTTGGCGCTCAGCAGACGTTCATTCAGCGCCCTCGCGGGCACCGCCGCGCTCGGACTCGCCCTGGGCGGCAGCGGCGGGCCGGGGGCGCCGTCGGCGTACGCCGCCCGCTCGGTGCCGACGGGCCCGCCGCCGCCCCCGCCGAGCGCGGACGGCCGCCGCCACAGCGTCGGCTTCGACCGCCACTCGCTGCTGGTCGACGGCCGGCGCCTGGTGCTGTGGTCCGGCGAGATGCACCCGTTCCGGCTGCCCAGCCCCTCGCTGTGGCTGGACGTGCTGCAGAAGATGCGCGCCCACGGCTACAACGCCGTGAGCGTGTACGTGGCCTGGAACTACCACTCCCCCGCGCCGGGCAGGTACGACTTCACCGGTGTGCGCGACCTGGACCTGTTCCTGCGCATGGCCGCGCAGACCGGGCTGTACGTCGTGCTGCGCCCCGGCCCCTACATCAACGCCGAGGTGGACGGCGGCGGTTTCCCCGGCTGGCTCACCGTCACCGAGGGCTCCGCCCGGACCGCAGACCCGGTCTACCTCAAGCACGTCGACGAGTGGCTGACCCGTGTCGACGCCATCGCCGCACGGCACTTGTACACCCGGGGCGGCGGCACGGTCCTGCTCTACCAGATCGAGAACGAGTACGACGCCCACGTGGACGAGCCGGCCGGCCGCGCCTACATGTCCCACCTCTACAAGAAGGTCCGCGCCGACGGCATCGACGTTCCCCTCTTCCACAACGACAAGGCCAGGAACGGCTACTGGATCCCGGGGTCCTTCGACACCGGCGGGGAGAGCGGCCGTTGGCTGTACGGGTTCGACGGCTACCCCTCGCCGTCCCAGCCCCCGCCCGACTGGGGGCGCTTCGGCACCGGCGGCAGGACCGGCGGGGCCACCGCCAGCCCCCGCACGCCCGGGTTCCTGCCCGAGTTCGGCGGCGGCTGGTTCGACCCGTGGGGCGGGATCTTCTTCAAGGGCAAGGGGTACGCCGAGGCGCGGCGCACCCGGGACGCCGCCTACGAGCGGCGCTTCCACCTGACCAACCTCGCCAACGGCATCACGCTGCACAACGTCTACATGACCTACGGCGGCACCTCGTGGGGCTGGCTGCCCGCCCCGGTGGTCTACACGTCGTACGACTACGGGGCCGCGCTGGACGAGGGCCGGCGGCCGACCTCCAAGCTGGTGCCGATGCACCAGACGGGGCACATGCTCCAGCGCATCCCCGACTTCGCCAGGCTGGACCCGGCGGCGGACGTGAAGGCGCCCGGGCTGAAGGTGTACCACCTGGCCAACCCGGACACGGACGCCCACGTCTACGTGGTGCGCAACGACGGCGACGAGGAGGTCTCCTCCCGGCTGCCGGCCGCCGGCGAGGAACTGCCGGTGACCGTGCCGGCCCGGGACGCCCGGCTGCTCGTCACCGGGCTGGACCTGGGCGGGCGCAGGGTGCGGTACGCCACCGCGCAGCCGATGCTGTTCATGACCGCGGACGGGCAGGACGTCGCCGTGTTCTGCGGCCGGCGCGGCGACATGGCGCGGGTGGTGCTGGAGTCCGCCGAGGAGCCGCTGGTCACCCGGCTCAGCCAGCAGGCCGCGTACGTCTACGACCAGGGGCTGGTGCACATCGTCGTACCGCTCGGCGCGGGCGGTCTGATCGGGGTGCGGGTCGAGGGCGACGAGGGCGCCCGGCCGCTGCTGCTGCTCTTCGCCGACGAGGCGACCTCCGTGCGGCTGTGGCCGTACGAGACGCCGTCGGGCTCGCTGCTGGTGTACGGTCCCGCGCTGCTGCGCACCGCCGCCGTGCACGACCGGACGCTCCGGCTGACCGGGGACACCGTGGAGGCCACCGGCCTGGAGGTGTGGGGGCCGCGCGGCACGCGGAGCGTGACGTGGAACGGGCGCCCGGTGCGCACCAGCCCGACCGGCTCGGGCTCCCTGCGCGCCACCGCGCCGCTGCCCGGCGTGCCCGAGGTGGAGCTGCCCGTGCTCGGCGGCTGGCGGATGCGCCACGAGAACCCCGAGTCCGCGCCCTCCTTCGACGACTCCGGCTGGCAGCCGGCCGACCGGACGTCCTCGCACAGCACGACCCCGGTGCCCGAGGGCCGGCCGGTGCTGTTCGCCGACGACTACGGCTTCCACTACGGCGACGTGTGGTACCGCGGCACCTTCACCGACGCCACCGGCGTCGAGGCGGTCTCGCTCGCCTACAGCACCGGCACGCAGGGGCTGCTGATGGCCTGGCTGGACGGCGAGCCGCTCGGCACCCACCGGATGCCGGTGCCGGACAACGGCACGATCCGCCGCGGCACCTGGCAGGCGACGGCCAGGTTCGCGGTGCGCGAGCGGCTGCGCACGCCCGGCCGGCACGTACTGTCCGTCCTGGTGCGGCGGATGGCGCACGACCAGGACGGCGGGTCGCGGGACACGCACAAGGCGGCCCGCGGGCTGACGGCGGTGGACTTCACCGGCGGCGCGCCCGAGGTGCGCTGGCGCATCCAGGGCGCGGCCGCGCCCGACCCGGTGCGCGGGCCGATGAACAACGGCGGGCTGTTCGGCGAGCGGGAGGGCTGGCACCTGCCCGGCTTCCCCGACCACGACTGGGAGCGGGCCACCTTCCCGCGGGCCGCGCGCCGGCAGGGGGTGACCTGGTACCGGACGACGTTCAAACTGGCCGTGGACCCGGGGGTCGACGCCTCGATCGGGCTGACGCTTGAGGACGACCCGCACCGCGCCTGGCGCGCGCAGATCTTCCTCAACGGCTGGAACATGGGCCAGTACGTCAACGACGTCGGACCGCAGCACACCTTCGTGCTGCCCAACGGCATCCTGCGCACCCGGGGCGAGAACACCCTGGCGCTGGCGGTGCTGTCGGAGCTGACCACGCCGGCGGGCCCGGGGCGGGTGCGGCTGACCCTGCTGGGCAGCGCGGCGGGCGGCGTGCCGGTGACACCGGTGGCCTGCCCCGGCCGCTGAGTCCGTGCGCACAAGCGGTCGTCAGCCGGTGAACAACGGTCACCGCATCGCATGACGCGGACACATCCGGCCGCGTAGGCTCGGACGGTCCGCCCCGTCGCGGGGGCGGCCGGAAGGGGTTGAGGCGATGGACTACGCGGGCGCGTGCCGCCGGGCCGCCCGGCTCGCGGCCGGTCTGGTCCGGCGGGCCCGGCCGGGCGGGACGATGCGCTCCCTGGCCGCCCGGCTCGCCGCGGACGTCCGCGCGCGGCCCGAGCCGCCCGGCGACGTACGGGAGTTGTGCCGGGCGCTGTGCGAGGCGATGAGCGCGCGGCGGGACGGACGGCCGGTGGAGCTGCGCTTCGAGCGCTTCCCCGACGAGCTCGAAGTGACCGGCCTGTGGGTGGAGTTCCAGGACTTCGACCTGGTGATCGTGGAGGAGCGGGCCGAGGCCGTGCAGCAACTGGTCATCCTGGGCCACGAGTTGTGGCACCTGCACGCCGGGCACCGGCACCACCACCTGCCCGGCGCGACCGCCGCCCGGGTACTGGCCGAGGAGCCCGGCTGGCGCGACGCCGCGCTGACCGTGGCCGCGCGCAACGGCTCCCGGGAGGCCGACGAGGCCGCCGCCGACGACTTCGGCCACCGCCTCGCCGCCGTCTTCCGGACCCGCCTGGGCGGGCCGCCGCGTCCCGGTCCCGGCCCCGACCCCGTCCAGCGGTCGCTGGGCTACCGCGGACGCGGAGGAGCCGCGAGGTGACCCGCCCGGCCCTCGACCCCGCGGGGCTGCTCGACGAGTACTACGTCTCCTTCTGGCTCCCCACCGCGGTGCTCGGCACCGCCCTGGTGATCAAGCTGCCCAGCATCGTCAAGATGTGGCGGGACCCGCTGCTGCGCGCCGTGGGCGGGCTGCTGCTCTTCGCCTGCGCGGTGTTCGTCTTCGCGGCCCCCGGGACGATCCACTGGACCAACCGGGTCACCGGCGTGCCCAACATCTCCGCGCCCTGGGTGTACTCGCTGCTCACCGCGCTGTGCGCGTCCTGGCTGCTGCTGATCATCGCCTGGCGCAACGACCTGGCCGACCGCGCCGCCCAGACCCGCCGCGCGACCCGGCTGGTGATGTCCGTGTACGCGGGCGTGGTCGTCGCCCTGTGGGTGCTCTTCGCGCTGGCGGACGTCCCCGTGGAGCGGCTGCGGGACCTGGACACGTACTACGCCAACACGCCGTTCATGCGCGAGGAGATCCTGCTCTACCTGTTCGCGCACACCGTGGCCTGCTCGATCACGGCCCGGCTCATCTGGAACTGGATCCGCACCGACGGCCTGGACGCCTGGCTGCGCTGGGGGCTGCGGTTCCTCGGCGTGGGGTACGCCACGAACCTGGTCTTCGACGCCTCCAAGCTCACCGCGGTGGTGGCCCGGTGGACCGGCCACGACCTGGACTGGCTGAGCACCGACCTGGCGCCGTCCGCCGCCTGCGTCTCCGCCACCCTGGTCGCGGTGGGCTTCATCGTCCCGCACGTCGGCCAGTACCTGCACGAGCGCTGGCGGGTGCGCCGCGGCCACTGGCGGCTGCGTCCCCTGTACCGGCTGACGCGGACCGTGACCGGCGGCCGGGTGCCCTTCGCCCCGCGCGCCACCTCCGAACTGCGCCTGATCCGCCGCGAGACGTTCATCCGGGACGCGCTCCTTCAGCTGTCCCGGCACCTGGACGAGGAACTGCGGGCCCGGTCCTACGGCGCGGCCCTGGCCCTCGGCCACGAACCGGGCCGGGCGCAGGCCCTGGCCGCCGCCGTGACCGTCCTGGACGCCGTCGCCGCCCGGCAGCGCTGCCCGGAGGCCGACAGCGCCTCCGGGCCGTCCGGCCCGGACACCGCCTATCTGCTGCGCGAGATCCAGGCCGTCTCCCAGGCCCTTCGCCACCCCGATGTCATCGAGGCGGTACGCACCCGCGCGGCCGCCCCGGCAGAGAGCGTGCCCGCGCATGAATGAACGTTCCGCCCCAGTCAGAACCGCCGTCGTCCTCGGGGGCTCCCACGCCGGCATGCTCGCGGCCGGCGCGCTGGCCGGCCTCGCCGACCGGGTGGTCGTCGTCGACCGCGACGTACTGCCCGCGGGCCCGGAGCCGCGCAGGGGGCTGCCGCAGGCCCGGCACGCGCACATGCTGTGGTCGGGGGGCGTGCGGGCCATGGAGGAGCTGCTGCCCGGGCTCACCGACGCGCTCCTGGCCGCCGGGGCGCGGAGACTGCCGGTCACCACCGGCATCGTCGCCCTGTCCGCGCGGGGCTGGTTCCGGCGCTGGCCGGAGTCCCACCATGTGATCCTGGCCGGCCGGGACCTGCTGGACGCGACCGTCCGCGCGCGGGTCCTCGCCGACGACCGGATCGAACTGCTCGACGACACCGAGGCGTTGGGGCTGGTAGGCGGCCCTGGCGCGGTCACCGGGGTCCGCGTCCGCACGGGCGGCCGGGCGCGCGGCGCGGCCGACGCGGCGGACCCCGCCGGCCCCGCCGACGGCGAACGGGTGCTTCCGGCCGGGCTGGTCGTGGACGCCACGGGCCGGGGCTCGGCGGCGGCCCGCTGGCTGACGGAACTCGGCCTGCCCGAGCCCGAGCGGCGGGAGGTCGACCCCGGTCTGGCGTACGCCAGCCGGCTCCACCTCGCGCCCGAGGGGGCCCGGGACGGCTTCCCGGTGGTCAACGTGCAGCCCGCCCCGCGGGAGGGCGGCCCCGGCCGGGCGGGCTTTCTGCTGCCCATCGAGAACGGGCGGTGGATCGTCACCCTCTCGGGCACCCGCGGCGGCGGGCCCTCCGCCTCCGACGAGGACTTCGTCCGGTTCGCCCGCGAGGAGCTGCGGCATCCGCTGATCGGCGAGCTGCTGGAGCACGCCGAGCCGCTGTCCGGGGTGTCGTTCACCCGGGCGACCGTCAACCGCCGCCACTTCTACGAGCGGATGCCGGCCTGGCCGGACAACTTCGCCGTCCTCGGCGACGCGCTCGCCGCCTTCAACCCGGTCTACGGGCACGGTCTCGCGGCCGCCGCGCAGAGCGCCCTGGTGCTGCGGGACGTGATACGGCGCCACGGCTGGGGCACGCCCGGACTGGCCCGGCGGGTGCAGCGGGCGGTGGCCCGCCCGGTCGGCGCGGCCTGGGACCTGGCGATCGGCCAGGACGTGTTCTACCCGGGCGCGACCCCGGACGGGCCGACGCTGCGGGACCGGCTCGTGTCCGCCTACGTCGACCGGCTGATGCACACCGCCACGGGCAACGGCCGCATCGCCCGCCGCGTCACCGACGTGACCTCCCTGGAGCGCCGGGCCGAGGTGCTGCTGACCCCGCCCGTCCTGCTCGCGGCGGCCGCGGGCCCCCTGAAACCCCCCTTGCCCGGCCCCCCGCTGACCCCGGAGGAACGCAAGGCGGCGGGCCTCACGTAGCGGCCGCGCCGGGCCGGCGAGCCCGACGTCCGGCGCCCGACGCCCGGGGCCCCCGGCGCATCGGCGGCCGGCCCGGGCTGGTCCGGCGCCCCGACGGGCGACGCCGGTTTCAGGGCGTCCGCCCGGGCGGGGCGCCCGGTCCGCGAGAGCCGGACGGGGCGCCCGGTCCGCGGGGGCCGGACGGGGCGTCAGCCGGCGAAGGGGGGTTGGGGCAGGCCGCTGCCCGCGTCGGGGACGACCAGTACCGAGCCCGCCAGCGGGTGCGGGGCGGGCAGGCCCGTGCGGGCGGTGGTGATGTAGAGGTCGGTGAGGCCGGGGCCGCCGAAGGCGCAGGCCGTGGGGCGCCGCACGGGCAGTTCCAGCACCCGGTCCAGTCTGCCGTCGGGGGTGTACCGGCGGACCGCCCCGCCGTCCCACAGGGCGACCCAGACGCAGCCCTCCGCGTCGACCGTCAGGCCGTCCGGGAAGCCGGCGCCCTCCTCCACGTGGGCCAGCGGGCGCCTGCCGGAGACCCGTTCGCCGTCGGTGTCGAACACGTCGACGCGGCGGGTCGGCGAGTCGACGTAGTACATCAGGCGGCCGTCGGGGCTCCAGCCGGTGCCGTTGCTCACCGCCACGTCGTCGAGGACGGTCGTGGCCCGTCCGTCGGCGGTCAGCCGGATCAGCGTGCCGCCGCCCGGCGCCTCGTCGTAGCGCATGGTGCCGGCCCACAGCGAGCCGTCGGGGGCGACTGCCGCGTCGTTGCCGCGGCGGCCCGGCACGGGGTCGTGGTGCAGCCAGCGGAAGGCGCCGTCCGGGTCGAGCAGCCCGACCCCGTCGCGCAGGTTCAGCACCAGTCCCCCGCCGGCCCGCGGTTTGGCCGCGCCCACGTGCTGCCCGGTCGTGCGCACGGTGCGCCGGCCCGACGCCGGGTCGTAGGTGTGCACCCGGGAGGAGAGGATGTCGACCCAGATCAGCCGGCCGGCCGCCGGGTCCCAGGTGGGGCCCTCGCCCAGCTCGGCCCACGCCCGTACGGCCACCTCGAACGGCGCCCTCATCCCGCGCTCCGGTGGCCGAGGCGCTCGGACAGCTCGGCGGCGCCCTTCGCGGCGAGCTGCTCCAGCTCGGCCCGGCGCTCCTCGCTCCAGCGGATCATCGGCACGGAGATGGACAGGGCGGCCACCACCTGCCCGGTGCGGTCGCGCACCGGCGCGGCCACGCAGGAGACGTCCGGGTTGGACTCCCGGCTCTCCACGGCGATGCCCCGCTGCCGGATGCCGGCCAGCTTCTCGCGCAGGACGACGGGGTCGGTGATGCTGTGGGGGGTCATCGCGGCCAGTTCGGCGCCGTCCGGGATGCGCTCGGCGAGTTCCCGCTCGGGCAGGGAGGCCAGCAGCATCTTGCCGACCGAGGTGCAGTGCGCGGGCAGGCGGCGGCCGGCCGCGGAGACCATGCGCACCGCGTGCGTGGAGTCGACCTTGGCGATGTAGATGACGTCGGTGTCCTCGAGGATGGCGACATGGACGGTCTCGTCGCAGGTCTGGGCGACGGATTGGGCGACCTGCCGGCCCTCGGCGGCGAGGTCGAGCTGCTCGGCGTAGCGGCTGCCGAGCTGGTAGGGGCGTACGCCGAGCCGGTAGCGTCCGGGCCGGCCGGTCACGGGGACGATGTACTGCCGGGCGGCGAGCGTGGTGACCAGTTCGTGCACGGTGGTGCGCGGGAGCCGCAGCCGGCGCACGATGTCGGGGGCGGAGAGCGTCCCGTCCCCGTCGAGGAAGAGCTCGAGTATGTCCAGAGCCCGGGTCACGGCAGGTACGAGGCGTCCCACGACCGGTCCTCTCCTTGAAGTGATGTGTGTTCGAGATTTCAACAGGCGATCGGCATGGCGAACACAGGCTAGTCACCGTGCGTGGCGCGGGCAACGGGCGGGACGGGCGGCCGGGTGGCCGGGCGGGCGAGCGGTCGGGCGGGCGGGCGAGCGGCCGGTTGGGCGACCATGGGGGCATGCCTGCGTCCTCGGGTCCCTTCACGCCGCTCGACTTCCAGCTGGTGCTGCTGCGCCGCATGGCCGACCACAATCCGGACCTGGTGGAGGACGCCCGGCACACGCTGGGCGTGTCCCTGGCGCGGATGCGCGAGGCCAACAGGCGCTGGCAGGCCATGGTGCGCTCGCCGCGGGCCCGCTCGGCGGCCGCCCGCTACCGCTCGGTGCTGGGCGAGCCGGAGTCGGTGACCGCCCGCCGCGTCGGCGACCTGGACTGCGAGGCCTGGCAGTGGCCGCTGCCGCTCTGGCCCGACCTGCGCTTCGAGGTGCTGCTCGCCCCGGACGGCCGGGTCTGGAACGAGTGGCTGGTGCGCGCTCCGGGCGCTCGGGGCCCCGAACTGCGCACCGTCGAGGACCTGGCCCCCTGGTCCTGCACGGTGGACGAGGCGGCCCGCGCGTTCGCCCCGGCCCGCCCGCTGGAGGGCAGCGCGCCGACGCGCTGGGGGCTGGCCTTCACCGCCCCGGACGCGCGCGGCGTACGGCGGCCGGTGACCGCGGAGTTCACCTGGGGACTGCTGCAGCGGACCTCGGTCGGCGAGTAACGGCGGCGGGCCCCGCCTCCACCACCCCCCTCTCCGTACGGCTGCGCGGCCCGTACGGCTGCGCGGCCCGTACGGCTGCGCGGCGGCCGCGGCACCGCGGGCCGACAACCTCCCCGCGCAACCGCGGCACCCGCCTTGACCTTCACCTTCGGTGAAGCCCCAGCATCGGTGGCGGAACGGGAGAGGGGACCGGATGCGCACGGACATGCTGACGATCGGCGCCTTCGCGAAGGCGTGCGGGCTCTCGCCGAAGGCGCTGCGCCTGTACGACGAACTCGGGCTGCTGCGGCCGGAGCGGGTCGACCCGGACAGCGGGTACCGCTACTACGCCGTGACGCAGCTCGAGCGGGCCCGGCTGGTGGCGTGGCTCAGGCGGCTGGACATGCCGCTGGCCGGCATCCGCCGGGTGTGCGCCCTCGAACCCGCCGCCGCGGCCGGTGAGATCCGCGCCCACTGGGCCCGGGTCGAACGGGAGACGGCGGTGCGGCGCGACCTCGCCGCGTTCCTCGTCGACCACCTCTCGGCACCGCCGGGGAAGGACACCACCATGCTGGAACTGCGTTACTGCGCCCATTCGGACCGCGGCCGGGTGCGGCCGGCCAACCAGGACACCGCCTACGCGGGCGCACGGCTGCTCGCGGTCGCCGACGGCTACGGCCCGGCGGGCGCCCCGGCGAGCAGCGCGGCCGTGGCGGCGCTGAAGGCGCTGGACGTGCCGGAGCTGCCGGACGGCGGGCTGCTGAACCTGCTGGAGGACGCGGTGCGCGGGGCGACCCGCGCGGTGCGGGACGTCGCCGGCGGCGAGGAGGCCGGTACGACACTGACCGCACTGCTGTGGACCGGCTCCCGGCTCGCCCTGGTCCACATCGGGGACACCCGCGCCTACCTGCTGCGCGACGGCGAGCTGTTCCGCATCACCCACGACCACACGCTCGTGCAGTCGCTGCTGGACGAGGGCCGGCTGACGGCCGAGGAGGCCGCGGCCCATCCGCAGCGCGCGCTGCTGCTGAAGGCGCTGTCGGGCGGCGGCGCGGCGGTGCCGGACCTGCGGCTGCACGATCCCCTGCCCGGCGACCGGTATCTGCTGTGCTCCGACGGCCTGTCGGGGGTGGTCCCCGACGAGCGGATCCGCGCCCTGCTCACCGGGGCGGCGGCCCCGGACGAGGCCGTGCGGGTGCTGGTCGGCGCCGCCGACGGCGCGGGCGCCCCGGACAACGTCAGCTGTGTGGTGGCCGACGTGGTGCAGGCGGCGGCCTGAGGTGCGGTCCGGGGCGGCGGCGACGTGACCGGAGTCAAACGCCGCCGCCTACGGATCATGCCGGGCTTGGGGTAGGAACGGAGTGTCGTCCCTCCGTCCCGCGCCCGTCCGTCCCTCCGCCCCTCCGCCCCTCCGTTCCCGTCCCTCCGTCCCTCGCCCGTTCGTCCGTCCGCCCGTTCACCCGTCCGTCCGTCGGTCCGTCCGTCCGCGCATCCCAAGGAGCCGCCGCGTGTCCTCACTGTTTCCCGCCCTGACGGGTGATTCCGGCGAGCGAGCCGCCCTGCGGTTCGGTGAGCGGGCGCTGACGTACGCGGAGCTGGCCGCGGCGGCGGGGGCCGTCGCGGGGCGGACCGCGGGCCGCGCGCGGGTCGCCGTGTGGGCGACCACGGAGCTGGAGACCGCGGTCGCGGTCGTGGGCGCGCTGCTGGCCGGCGTGGCCGCCGTGCCGCTGAACCCCAGGTCGGGCCAGAAGGAGCTCGGGCACATCCTGGCCGACAGCGCCCCGTCGGCGGTGCTGGCCGCGCCGGGGGCCGAACTGCCCGGCGCGCTCGGCGGGCTGGAGCGCGTCGACGTCGACGTACGGGCGGCCGGGCCGGTGCCCGGGGACCGCGCAGGCGACGGCGATCCGGCCCTCGTCGTCTACACCTCCGGCACCACCGGCCCGCCCAAGGGCGCCGTCATCCCGCGCCGGGCGGTCGCGACCACCCTGGACGCGCTCGCCGACGCCTGGCGGTGGACGGGCGAGGACGTGCTGGTGCACGGGCTGCCGCTGTTCCATGTGCACGGGCTCGTGCTGGGCGTTCTCGGCCCGCTGCGCCGCGGCGGGGAGGTACGGCACCTGGGCCGGTTCACCACCGAGGGCGTGGCCCGGGAGCTGAACGGCGGGGCGACCATGCTGTTCGGCGTGCCGACCATGTACCACCGGATCGCCGAGGCGCTGCCCGGCGACCCGGGGCTGGTGAAGGCGCTCGCCGGGGCCCGGCTGCTGGTGTCCGGGTCCGCGGCGCTGCCCGTGCACGACCACGAGCGGATCGCGGCGGCGACCGGCCGGCGGGTGATCGAGCGGTACGGCATGACGGAGACACTGATGAACACCAGCGTGCGGGCCGACGGCGAGGCCCGGCCGGGAACGGTCGGGGTGCCGCTGCCGGGGGTGGAGCTGCGGCTCGTGGAGGACGACGGCACGCCGATCACGGCGTACGACGGGGAGAGCGTCGGCGAGATCCAGGTGCGCGGGCCGAACCTGTTCACCGAGTACCTCAACCGGCCCGACGCGACGGCCGCCGCCTTCACCGCCGACGGCTTCTTCCGCACCGGCGACATGGCGGTGCGCGACCCGGACGGCTACGTCCGCATCGTCGGCCGCAGGGCCACCGACCTGATCAAGAGCGGCGGCTACAAGATCGGTGCCGGTGAGATCGAGAACGCCCTGCTCGAGCACCCCCGTGTGCGCGAAGCCGCCGTCACCGGGGAGCCGGACGCCGATCTCGGGGAGCGGATCGTCGCCTGGATCGTGCCGGCCGACCCGGGGCGGCCGCCCGGCGTCGAGGAACTGGCCACCCATGTGGCCGGGCGGCTCGCCCCGCACAAGCGGCCCCGGGTGGTCCGCTGCCTCGACGCCCTGCCCCGCAACGACATGGGGAAGATCATGAAGCGGGCGCTGCCGCGTGACTGACCGCCTCACCGCCCGCGAGGTCCTCGCCCTCGTCGCCGACGACTTCGCCGAACTCCCCGACGACGGCGCGGGGCGGGCGGAGCCCGGCGGCCCGCTCGGCCGGCAGGGTCCCGACGGCCCGCTCGGCCGGCAGGGTCCCGACGGCCCGCTCGGCTGGCAGGGTTACGACGCCCTGCTCGCCCGCGCCGCCGCACGCACCGGCGAGCGGGAGTCCGTGGTGTGCGGCACGGGGCGCGTCGCGGGCACCCGGGCGGTGCTGATCGCCTTCGAGTTCGGCTTCCTCGGCGGCTCGCTGGGCCGGCGCACCGGCGACCGGCTGGAGCGGGCGTACGCCCACGCCCGCGCGCACCGGTTGCCGGTCGTCCCGCTGGTGGCCACCGGCGGCAGCCGGATGCAGGAGGGGATGCTCGCGCTCACCCAGCTCCAGCGCGTGGCCCACCAGTCGGCGCTCACCCGGGCGGCCGGGCTGCCGCAGATCGCGGTGGTGCGCGATCCCACCACCGGCGGCGGCTGGGCCACCCTGGGCGCGGGCGCCGACGTGGTCCTCGCCCTCCCCGGGGCGCAGATCGGGTTCGCCGGCTCCCGGGTCCGGCCGCCCGGAGCCGATCCGGCGGCGTACACGGCCGAGGCGCAGGCGGCGGCCGGCTTCGTGGACGCGGTGGTCCGGCCCGAGGAGCTGCGGGACACGCTCGGGCTGTGGCTGCGGCTGCTGACCCGGCCCTCGGCGGACGCGGCCCCGCCGCCGGCGGCGCTCGGCACGGTGGACCCGCCCGCCACCGGCTGGGAGGCGGTACGGCGTGCCCGCGAGCCCGGGCGCCCGCGCGCCGGCCGGTACCTGGACGCCTACTTCACCCGGCGGGTCGCCCTGCGCGGCGACCGCCACGGCGGCACGGACGACGCCGGCATGCTCTGCGGCTTCGGCGAGCACGAGGGCCGTACCGTGGCGTACGCCGCCCAGACGGGCGCCGCCACCCGCCCGGCCGGCTACCGTACCGCGACACGGCTGATCCGGCTCGCCGGGCGCCTCGGGATCCCGGTGCTGACCCTGGTGGACACCCCGGGCGCGGCGAACGACGCCGAGGCGGAGCGGCAGGGCGTGGGCGCCGCGATCGCCGAACTGTTCGGCGCGGTGGCCGCCGCCGGGAGCCCGCTCACCACGCTGGTGATCGGCGAGGGCGGCTCGGGCGGCGCCCTCGCCCTGGCCGCGCCCGGCAACACCTGGGCCACGCCGGACAGTTACTTCTCGGTGATAGCCCCCGAACTGGCCGCCGCGATCCTCAAGCGTCCGCCGGAACGGATACCGGCCACCGCGGACGCGCTCCGCCTGCGCCCGCAGGACCTGGTGGACCTGGGAGTGATCCGCGGCATCGTCGGCCACGAGGACGACACAACGGCCTGAGCCTGAGCCCGACCCCGACCCCGGCGCCGGTACGGCCTCTGCACGCGCGCTCCGGGGGTGAGGCCGAGGGCGGCCGGGAAGCCGAGGCCGGCGGGAAAGCCGAGGCCGGCGGGAAAGCCGAGGCCGGCGCGGAAGCCGCGCTCAACGAGCCTTGTACGGCAGGCGAGTCGACGGGCGTCGGCCGTGCGCCGGGGGGTGCGGCGCGCCGCCGGGGAAACGAAGGACGATACAGGGTGACGACGCCTTATCTGGCGCTTATTCAGCGCATAACCATAAAATGCACCCGTACAGCCGCACCCCGCCCGGCCCCCCAGAACAGGCGCCCGCTCCCTCGCCCCCGCACGATGCGAAGGAGGCCGCCGGTCGGCGGCCGTCCTGGTCCGCGCTCGGGAGGTTCCGCCATGACCGCCAGTCTGGAGCAGTTGCGCCGCTGCCATGTCGCCGTCGACCTGGGAGCCGCCCGGACCCGGGTCTACGTCAAGGGCGCCGGACTCGTCGTGGACCAGCCCTCGGTGGCCGCCGTCAACACCCGTACCGGGGCGCTGCTCGCGGTCGGCGAGTTCGCGGAGCGGATGACGGGCCGTACGCCCCACTACATCCGGGTGGCCCGCCCGGTGTCCGGAGGCACGGTCGTCGACATCGAGATGGCCCAGCGCATGCTGCGCCATCTGCTGGGCGACCGGATGCGCCGGAGCCTGCGCCGCAAGCCCTGGCTGCGGGCCGCCGCCTGCACCCCGCACGACGCCGATCCGCTCGCCCGGCGGGCCACGATCGAGACGCTGGTGGGGCTCGGGGCGCGCCGCGTGGAGCTGGTCGACACGCTCATCGCGGCGGCGGTCGGCTGCGGGCTGCCCGTGGAGCGGCCCGAGGCGACCATGATCATGGTGTGCGGGGCGGCGGCGACCCAGGTGGCCGTGCTCTCGCTCGGCTCGATCGTCACCGCCGAACGCATCCCGGTCGGCGGCGAGGCGGTCGAGCACGCGATCGTGCAGCACCTGCGCCACGCCCACGCGTTGATGCTGCCCAGCCAGTCGGTACGGCCGCTGCAGCTCGCCCTGTCCGGCGGCGGGCTCGATCCGCACGGCCCGGCCTCCACGGAGATCCACGGGCGGGACGTGGCCACCGGCCTGGCCCGGTCGGTGCGGGTGGACACCGCCGCCGTGCGCGACGCCATCCAGACTCCGCTGACCGCCGTGCTCGACGGCATCTACAAGGTGCTGCGGGAGTGCCCCCCGGACCTGGTGGCCGACCTCGCCGACCGCGGCATCATGATGGTCGGCGGCTCAGCGCTGCTGCCGGGCCTGGACCAGATGCTGCGCGAGGCGACCGACATGCCGGTGCACATCGCCGAACGCCCCGACGTCTGCGCCGTCCAGGGCCTGGGCGCCATGCTGGAGGGCAGGATCGAACCCCTGGCGCTGAACCCGCTGGGAACCTGACCCGCACGGCCGCGCCGCCGCGGCCGCGCCTCCGCGCGCGACCGCCCCGCCGTGGCCTGGCGGCGGGCACGTTGCCTCCGCACGCGAACGCCGCGCCGTGGCCGCGCCTCCGCGCGCCAACGCCCCGCCGTCGTCGAGCCTCCCCGGCCGCGACCGCACTCGCCCCGGTCGGAGTGCGAACCGGCCCCGGCCGGAGTGCGAACCCGCCCCGGTCAGTGTGCGAACCAGCAGCGGACCGTGGTGCCCCGGCCGCCGGTGTGCACCCGGACGAGGTCCGCGACCAGGTTGACCAGGAGCAGCCCGCGTCCGCCGCGCTGCCCGCGGACCGCGGGCCGGCGCCCGGCCAGCGGATCGTCCAGGCGGCCGGCGTCGCGCACCTCGCACAGCACGTGCCCGCCCGCGGCCCACACCCGCAGCTCGCCCGAACCGCCGCCGTGCACCACGCTGTTCGTGGTCAGCTCGGCCGCGGTCAGGGCCAGGTCCTCCAGCCGGGTGCCGGCCAGACCCAGCCGCGCGGCCTCCGCGGCGGCGACGTGCCGGGCCCGTGACAGGGTCCCCGCCGTGAAGGCGAAGCACACCGCCTCCCGCACGACCGGCAGCGGCTCGTTGCAGCGGGCGAGGACGCGGTCGGGCGCGTAAGCGGTGCCGGCCTGCGCGCAGGGGGTGCCGGCCTGCTCGGCGAGGGTGCCGGACCGCGCGCCGGCCGCGGCGGAGCCCCGGGCGAGGACGACGGGGTGCGTGGCACGGGCGTCGGCCAGGGCGCGCTCGTCGAGCCGTACGGCGTCGTACGGGCACAGGATGGTGACCTCGCGGCCCCGGAACGCCGTGTTGATCAGCGCCTCGTGCTGGGCGCAGGCGGGGTACTCGTCCGGTGTGCGGCCGGCCCACACCGGCTCGCCCACGATGCGCACCCGCCGGCCCGCCGCCCCTTCGTCGGCGAAGGCGCACAGCACCGCGGGGATGATCCGGCCGGGGTTGCGTCCCGCCTCGCGCATGTCCAGCAGCCGTACCGCCGCCGCGTCCCGGCCCAGCCCGGCCTCGATCAGCCGCAGGTTCTCGCCGGGCACGGCGACGGCGACCGGCTCCCCCGCCTCCAGTCCGGCGCGCACGAAGGGCACGACGCCCGCGAGGTACTCCCGCTCGTCCCGGTAGAACAGGGCGGGGTGCGCGAAGGGCTCCGCGACTGCGGTCATGGCATCGAGACCTCGATTCCCGGCGGGCCGGACCGAGTGCCGCCGGTGTCGCCGGTGTCGGCGGCGCCCGGACGGCGGCCGGTGCGGCCTGGGTACGGCGGCCCGCTCCCGGCCGCCGGACCGCCTCTGGCGGGACCAGTATGCGCCCCGCCCGCGTCCGCCGCCCGGACGCCGCCCGGACGCCGCCCCCGGCGGGACGCCTCCCGGGTACCCCGCCGACCGCGCGCGGCGGCACACACAGACGATCCCTTACCCCCCGATTGTGTGTACTGTCCCGCGAAACGGGCAGGAGCAAGCGGAGCACCGCCGGAACACCGCGGAGTCCGGTTCCGGACACGGCGTGGTGCGGTCGTGGCCCCGTACCGGGCCGCGCTCCCCGGCGGCGACGGGGAACGCGGCGTCGTGAGGACGCGCGAGGACTGCCGGTGACGAAGCAAGGCGGGGACATGACCTCAGCGGCATCACACCCTCTCGCACGACGGCTGAACATCCTGGTCGAGAGCCTGACCATCGACGTGCGGCGGCACCCGGACGGCCGGGTGACCCTCACCCCGCACGGGGAGCTGGTCCACGGCTGCGCCACCACGCTGGCCAAGGCGCTGGCCCAGCTGCCGCCGGGGACGACCCGGGTCGCCCTGGACATGGCCCGGGTGACCTTCATGGACACGGCGGGACTGGAGTTCCTGGACACCCTCCACGACCACGGCACGCGCCATGCGCTGGACGTGACGGCCACCGGCTGGACCGGTCAGCCGCGCCGCATCCTGGAGCTGGCCGGCCTGGACACCACCGACCCGCTGCACCCGACGGGCGGCGCGGCACCGGCGGACCGGCCGGGGCGGCCGGTCGTCTCGGCGGTCGCCCTGGAGCGGATGGAGCGGCTGCTGCAACTGGAGGAGGAGATAGGGCAGCTCCGCCAGGCCATCGTCTCCCGCCCGGTGATCGACCAGGCGCGGGGCATCCTCATGGCCGCCCACGCCTGCACGGCCCAGCAGGCCTGGGACATCCTGCGGGAGACCTCGCAGCTGTCCAACACCAAACTGCGCACGGTGGCCGCCGCGATCACGGCCGGCACCGACCCCGGCGGCCCCCCGCTGCCGGAGCCGGTCCGCACGGCCCTGCGCGCCGCGATCGGCCGCACCCTCGACCGCGACGCCCCGCACCCGCCTTCCTGAACCCGGACACACGCCCGCGGGCCCGTCCGCGGCCCCGCGAACCCGTCCGCGGCCCCGCGAACCCGTCCGCGGCCCCGCGAACCCGTCCGCGGCCCCGCGAGCCGGTCCCCGGCCAAGCGGGCCGTACGCCGGGCGCCGGGTGACGTGCCGCGTCCGCGGGTACTCGGCTGCCCGAGTGGCCATCCCCGCCCGCAGGAGTCACCACGCAGGAGTCACCACGCAGGAGTCACCACGCAGGAGTCACCACGATGGAGTCAGCACGATGAGAGAGCACACCCCTTCCCAGGCCGAGGGCGAGCGCGACGACAACGACACGCGCCGCACCGCCGACCACCCCGACACGCCCTACCCCACGCCCTCCCAGGCCGAGGGCGACCGCGACGACCTGCCCGACACGAGCGACGCCGCCGACGACCGCGCCTGACGCCCCGCCCGCCGCCCACCCCGCGCGGCGCGCGTCGTGCGCGGCCGCCCCAGCCCAGTTGGAGGACATCGCCGGCACGGGCTGGTCCGAGGGAGTGAAGAAGGGGCCGCCACGCCCGCGTGGCGGCCCTCTTTCCTGCGTTCCCGCAAGTAGAAACGCTTCTGCGCGGGTAGCGCCTGGTGGGGCGGGTGGGACTCGAACCCACGGCCGACGGATTATGAGTCCGCTGCTCTAACCGGCTGAGCTACCGCCCCGTTGCGGCGCGTCGCGTACATGTGTGCGCGCCGTCTGCCGCAGCATAGCCGCTCATACGATCTCCTGCTTCGCCATGGTCGGCTTACCGCGGCCCCTCACGATCCCGAGGACTTCACCGCGGTCGCGGCGGTTCCCCGGGCCGTGAAACCGGACATGAAAAAGGACCCCGCAGGGTCCTCGTTCAGCATGCTCCCCCGACTGGACTCGAACCAGTAACCTGCCGGTTAACAGCCGGCTGCTCTGCCAATTGAGCTACGGAGGATCGAGCTCCCCCGACTGGACTCGAACCAGTAACCTGCCGGTTAACAGCCGGCTGCTCTGCCAATTGAGCTACGGAGGAATGCCTCGTTGCATCGAACGCCCCTGCCTGGGTATTCGCCAGGAGGCGCGCGCTCGCTGCGACACATACATTAGCGCAAGCTGGGGGGTGCTCCGCCAATCGGTATCCCCCCGCTGTCGACCACGAGGCAAGGAAGGGTGGCCATCATGCGCTACCGGCTCGCGTTCATCGCCGGGCTCGCCCTGGGTTATGTGCTGGGCACCAAGGCCGGACGGGAACGCTACGAACAGCTGATGAGGTCCGCGCGCCAGGTCGCGCAGAACCCCGCGGTGCGCAACACCGCCGAGACCGCGGCACAGCAGGGCCGCCAGTTCGCCGGCAAGGCCTACCACACGGTGAGCGAGAAGGTCGGCGACCGCGTACCCGAGTCGGTGGCCCAGCGGGTGCGCGCCCTGCGCACCCACGGAAGCAACGGCAGTGCCGCCGACGACTGGGGCACCAGCAGCACCCCGTGACACCGCACGTCGGACGGGTCCCCGGGGGAGGCAGCCCCGGGGACCCGTCGCTACCCGGTACGGACACCCCTCGCCGTACGGCAGAATTTTCGCCATGGGGATAGTCGCCGGGCTGGACAGTTCGCCCGATTTCACTCGCATCGTGGTCTGCGACACGGACACCGGAGCCGTGCTCCGGCAGGGATACGCGCCGCATCCGGTGGAGAGCCCCGAGGGCGGGGGCCGACCCGCCGACGTCGACCCGCAGGCCTGGCTGCTCTCCCTCGGGGAGGCCGCGGGCGGCGGGCTGCTGGAGGGCGTGCAGGCCATCGGCGTGTCCGCGCAGCAGAACGCGCTGGTCCCGCTGGACACGCAGGGCGCCACCGTGCGGCCCGCGCTGGTCGGCGGCGACCGGCGGGCCCAGGTGGCCGCGGCCGATCTGATCGACGCGCTCGGCGGCCGGGAGGCCTGGGCGCAGGCGGTCGGCTCCGTGCCGCAGGCCTCGCACCCGGTGACCAAGCTGCGCTGGCTCGCCAAGAACGAGCCGGAGGCCGCCCGCCGCACCGCCGTGCTGCTCCAGGCGCACGACTGGCTGGTCTGGCAGCTCCTGGGACGGCCGCTCAGACGGACCACGGACCGCGGCGGCGCCTCCGCCACCGGGTACTGGTCGGCGGCCACCGGCGCCTACCGCCCCGATCTGGTGGAGCTGGCGCTCGGCCACCAGGCGATGCTCCCCGAGGTGATCGGGCCCGCCGAGGCGGCCGGCACCACCCCGGAGGGGCTGCTGATCTCCGCCGGCACCGGGGAGACCATGGCCGCCGCCTTCGGGCTGGGGCTGGGACTGGGCGACGTCGTGGTCTCGCTGGGCGCTTCGGGCTCGGTGATGGCCGTGCACCCCGAGGCGCTGGTCGACCAGAGCGGAATGATCACCTCGCTCGCCGACGCCACGGGCATGCATCTGCCCGTCGTCACCACGCTGAACGCCGTGCGGGCCCTGCGCGGCGCCGCCGAACTCCTCGGCGTGAGCGACCTGGAGGCCCTGTCGGACCTGGCGATGAAGTCGACTCCGGGCTCCCACGGCCTCGTACTGCTGCCCTATCTGGAGGGCGAGCGGACCCCGAGTCTGCCGCACACCGCGGGGACGCTGGCCGGTCTGCGGCGCGAGTCGATGAAGCCCGAGCACTTCGCGCGGGCCGCGTTCGAGGGCATGCTGTGCGGGCTCGCGGACGCGCTGGACGTGCTGCGCGGGCGGGGCGTGGAGGTGCGGCGCGTCTTCCTGCTCGGCCAGGCCGCCGAGCTGCCGGCCGTGCAGGCGGCGGCGCCCGCGCTGTTCGGCGCGCAGGTCGTCGTGCCGCAGCCCGCCGACTACGCGGCGATCGGCGCCGCCCGGCAGGCCGCCTGGGCGCTCGGCGTCTCCCAGGGCGTCCTGAACCCCCGCACCCCGCCGGTCTGGCAGGGCGCGGTCGCCCAGGTCCTGGAGCCGGGAGAGGAACTGGCGGTGGGCCAGGCGGTGCGCCAGCAGTACGTGTCGGTGCGCGAACAGATCCATCCCGGGGCGTTCCGGGCCTGATCCACTCCGATGGCGCGTTCCGGGCCCGCTTCACTGCGATGGCGCAGGACATGGCCTAGGTCCGCGGGCTGACGGCGCGTCGGCCGGTGGACCGCTATCGGGTTAATCGGTTGAGGTAACGCGGGTGGAGTGTCCGACGATAGGGGCCAGGGGACAACGACCGGCCCCACCGCCGACTCCGAGAGACCAGCGTGCTCATACGACTTCTGCGGACCTGCCTCAGGCCCTACAAGAAACCCATCGCCCTGCTCGTGGCGCTGCAGTTCCTGCAGACCTGCGCCACCCTCTACCTGCCCACCCTCAACGCCCACATCATCGACAACGGTGTCGTCAAGGGGGACACCGGTTACATCCTGGCCTTCGGTGCCGTGATGATCGGCATCTCGCTGGCGCAGGTCGTGTGCAACATCGGCGCCGTGTACTACGGCGCCCGGACCGCCTCCGCCCTCGGGCGGGACGTGCGGGCCGCCGTCTTCGACCGCGTGCAGTCCTTCTCGGCGCGCGAGGTCGGCCACTTCGGGGCGCCGTCCCTCATCACCCGGACGACCAACGACGTCCAGCAGGTCCAGATGCTGGCCCTGATGACGTTCACCCTGATGGTCTCGGCGCCCATCATGTGCGTGGGCGGGGTGGTGCTGGCGCTCGGCCTGGACGTGCCGCTGTCGGGCGTGCTGGTGGCCGTGGTGCCGGTGCTCGGCATCTGCGTGACGCTGATCGTGCGCCGGCTGCGCCCGCTGTTCCGGGCCATGCAGACGCGTCTGGACACGGTGAACCGGGTGCTGCGCGAGCAGATCACCGGCAACCGGGTCATCCGCGCCTTCGTCCGCGACGAGTACGAGAAGGACCGCTTCCGCCGGGCCAACGGGGACCTGACGGAGATGTCGCTGGCCACCGGCCGGCTGCTCGCGCTGATGTTCCCGATGGTGATGACGGTGGTGAACCTGTCGTCCATCGCGGTGGTGTGGTTCGGCGCGCACCGCATCGACAGCGGCGGGATGCAGATCGGCGACCTGACCGCGTTCCTGGCCTATCTGATGCAGATCGTGATGTCCGTGATGATGGCCACCTTCATGTTCATGATGGTGCCGCGCGCGGAGGTGTGCGCCGAGCGCATCCAGGAGGTGCTGGACACCGAGTCCAGCGTCGTGCCGCCCACCGCGCCGGTCCTGGAGCTGCGCCGCCACGGCCATCTGGAGATCCGTCAGGCCGGCTTCCGCTATCCGGGGGCCGAGGAGCCCGTGCTCAAGGCCGTCGACCTGGTGGCGCGCCCCGGCGAGGTCACCGCCGTCATCGGGTCCACCGGCAGCGGCAAGTCCACCCTGCTGGGGCTGGTGCCCCGGCTGTTCGACGCCACCGAGGGCCAGGTCCTCGTCGACGGGGTGGACGTGCGCACCCTCTCCCCCGCGATGCTGGCGCGGACGGTGGGCCTGGTCCCGCAGCGGCCGTACCTGTTCGCCGGTACCGTGGCGACCAACCTGCGCTACGGCAACCCGGACGCCACCGACGAGGAGCTGTGGCACGCGCTCGAGGTGGCGCAGGCCAAGGACTTCGTCAGCGGCCTGGAGGGCGGTCTGAACGCGCCGATCGCCCAGGGCGGCACCAATGTCTCCGGCGGTCAGCGCCAGCGTCTGGCCATCGCCCGCACCCTGGTGCAGCGCCCGGAGATCTACCTCTTCGACGACTCCTTCTCCGCGCTGGACTACGCCACCGACGCGGCGCTGCGGGCGGCGCTCGCCCGCGAGACCGCGGAGGCGACCGTCGTCATCGTCGCCCAGCGGGTGGCGACCATCCGCGACGCCGACCGCATCGTCGTCCTGGACGAGGGACGGGTGGTGGGCACCGGACGCCACCACGAACTGATGGCGGACAACGAGACCTACCGGGAGATCGTGCTCTCCCAGCTGACGGAAGCGGAGGCTGCCTGATGGCCGGGCCGATGGGGCGGATGATGGCCGGCGGCGGCCCCGACAACCGCTCGATGGACTTCAAGAAGTCGGGCAGACGGCTCGTCGCGCGGTTCAGGCCGGAACGCGGCACGATCTACGCGCTGCTGACGTGCGTCGTGCTGAGCGTCACCCTGAGCGTGATCGGGCCGAAGATCCTCGGCCGGGCCACCGACCTGGTGTTCGCCGGGATCATCGGCCGGCGGATGCCGTCGGGCCTGTCCAAGGAGCAGGTGCTGGACGGGATGCGGCAGCGCGGCCAGGGCGGCGTCGCCGACATGCTCGAGGGCACGGACTTCACCCCGGGCCAGGGCATCGACTTCGGCGCCGTCGGCGAGGTGCTGCTGTTCGCGCTGTGCACCTTCCTGGCCGCCGGCCTGCTGATGGCGGTGGCGACCCGGCTGGTCAACCGGGCGGTGAACCGGACGGTGTTCCGGATGCGCGAGGACGTGCAGACCAAGCTGTCGCGGCTGCCGCTGTCGTACTTCGACAAGCGCCAGCGCGGCGAGGTGCTCTCCCGGGCCACCAACGACATCGACAACATCGGCCAGACGCTCCAGCAGTCCATGGGCCAGCTGATCAACTCGGTGCTGACCGTCATCGGCGTGCTGGTGATGATGTTCTACGTCTCCTGGCTGCTGGCGCTGGTGGCGCTGGTGACCGTGCCGCTGTCCTTCGTGGTCGCCACGCGGGTCGGCAAGCGGTCGCAGCCGCACTTCGTGCAGCAGTGGCGCTCCACCGGCAAACTGAACGCGCACATCGAGGAGATGTACACCGGGCACACCCTGGTGAAGGTGTTCGGCCGGCAGGAGGAGTCGGCGCGGCAGTTCGCCGAGCAGAACGAGGCGCTGTACGAGGCGGGCTTCAGGGCGCAGTTCAACAGCGGCGTCATGCAGCCGCTGATGATGTTCGTGTCGAACCTCAACTATGTGCTGGTGGCGGTCGTCGGCGGGCTGCGGGTCGCCTCGGGCGCGCTGTCCATCGGTGACGTGCAGGCCTTCATCCAGTACTCGCGGCAGTTCTCGATGCCGCTGACGCAGGTCGCCTCGATGGCGAACCTGGTGCAGTCGGGCGTCGCCTCCGCCGAGCGGGTCTTCGAACTGCTCGACGCCGAGGAGCAGGAGGCGGACCCGGTGCCGGGCGTGCGGCCGGAGGAGCTGCGCGGGCGGGTCGCGCTGGAGCACGTGTCGTTCCGCTACGAGGAGGACAAGCCGCTCATCGAGGACCTGTCGCTGACGGTGGAGCCCGGTCACACGGTCGCGATCGTCGGCCCGACCGGCGCGGGCAAGACCACGCTGGTCAACCTGCTGATGCGGTTCTACGACGTCACCGGCGGGCGCATCACCCTCGACGGCATCGACGTCGCCGCGATGTCCCGCGACGAACTGCGGTCCGCGATCGGCATGGTGCTCCAGGACACCTGGCTGTTCGGCGGCACGATCGCGGAGAACATCGCCTACGGCGCCTCCCGCGAGGTGACCCGCGGCGAGATCGAGGAGGCGGCCCGGGCCGCGCACGCCGACCGGTTCATCCGGACGCTGCCCGACGGCTACGACACCGTGATCGACGACGAGGGCTCCGGGGTGAGCGCCGGTGAGAAGCAGCTCGTCACCATCGCGCGGGCGTTCCTGTCCGACCCGGTGATCCTCGTCCTGGACGAGGCGACGAGTTCGGTCGACACCCGCACCGAGGTGCTGATCCAGAAGGCGATGGCCAAACTCCAGCACGGCAGGACGTCGTTCGTCATCGCGCACCGGCTCTCCACGATCCGGGACGCGGACACCATCCTGGTGATGGAGAACGGCTCGATCGTCGAACAGGGCGCCCACGACGAGCTGCTGGCGGCCGACGGGGCCTACGCCCGGCTGTACAAGGCGCAGTTCGCGCAGGCGGTGGCGGAGGTCGACTGAGCCGCGGCGGCCGCTCGGGGCCGTCCGCCCGGTATCCGGGGGCCGCTCGTCGCCCGGTGCGTCCGGGGCGGGCGGCCCCCGCTCAGTCCAGGTAGCCGCGGAGCTGGTCGGCGAAGGCGTGGTCGCGCAGTTTGCTGAGGGTCTTGGACTCGATCTGCCGGATCCGCTCCCGGGTGACGCCGAAGATGCGCCCGATCTCCTCCAGGGTGCGCGGACGGCCGTCGACGAGCCCGTAGCGCAGCTGGACCACCTTGCGCTCGCGCTCGCCGAGCGTGGACAGCACGGCCTCGAGGTGCTCGCGCAGCAGCAGGAACGCCGCGGACTCCACCGGCGAGGCGGCGTCGCCGTCCTCGATGAGGTCGCCGAGGGCCACGTCGTCCTCCTCGCCGACGGGGGCGTGCAGGGAGACGGGCTCCTGCGCCAGCCGCAGCACCTCGCTGACCCGCTCCGGGGGCAGTTCGAGGTGCGCGGCCACCTCGTCGGGGGTCGGCTCGTAGCCGCGCTCCTGCAGCATCCGGCGCTGCACGCGCACGACGCGGTTGATGAGCTCCACGACGTGGACGGGCACACGGATGGTGCGGGCCTGGTCGGCCAGGGCCCGGGACATGGCCTGGCGGATCCACCAGGTGGCGTAGGTGGAGAACTTGTAGCCGCGGGCGTAGTCGAACTTCTCCACGGCCCGGATCAGTCCGAGGTTGCCCTCCTGCACGAGGTCGAGCATGGTCAGCCCGCGGCCGACGTACCGCTTGGCGACGGACACCACCAGCCGCAGATTGGCCTCGATGAGGCGGCGCTTGGCCATCCGGCCCATGACGACGAGCCGGTCGAGGTCCAGGGCGAGCCGGCTGTCCAGGTCCTGGGTGCAGGCGAGTTTCTCCTCGGCGAACAGTCCGGCCTCCACCCGGCGGGCGAGTTCGACCTCCTCGGCGGCGGTGAGCAGCGGGATGCGGCCGATCTCGCGCAGGTACTGGCGGAACAGGTCGGAGGAGGGGCCGCCGGTCTCGGCGCGGGCGGGCGCGGCGGGCGGTTCGACGGGCTCGGGCGGCTCGCTCTCCAGCGCCGCGGCGGAAGGTTCCTCCGGCTCGGGCGGGGTGTCCGTCCCGGGCCGGGTCTCCGTCTCGGGGTGGTGTCCGGCCCGGTCCTGCGGGGGTACGGCCGCGACGACAAGGGCGGGGGCGGTGTCGGTCTGATCGAGGGTCTGGGTCTGCACGGCGGCGACCTCCAGGATGTTCGCTGCTGAGCTGGGCGGCAGCGGGACTCGGGGGGCGGAGTCGGCGGCCTCGCCGCTGTCCGTCCCGTACGCGATGAGCGGAACCGCGGGAATGTCGGACCCGTGGGGGACGGACCGGCCGCGCTCCGAGGACTCAGGCACCGGACCCAGTGTGGGGTACGACACACAGCCGCCACGAGGGGCGTGCGGTGACTTTTTGCGATCGGTCCGTGACCGGCCGGTTACCGGGACGGCGCGGGTGCCGGACCGGCGGTCGCGCCCGTGCTCACAGCGCCGCCGCGCCGCGCTCGCGCAGGGCCTGGTCGTACTGCTGGAGGATCCACAGCTCGTTCTGCGCGGCCGCGAGCCGGGCGGGGTCGCCGCCGGTGCCGAGGCGGGCGACCGTGCTCTGCAGGTCGCGGATGCGGCGTTCGACCGCGCGGCGGCGGACCGTGACGAGCTGCGCGCCCGCGTAGGCCTCGTCCACCTCCCGGCGGAGCAGGATCGCCTCCACGGCGAGCTCGGTGACCATCGCGCGGACCGTGTCGTCCGGGGCGGCGTCGCGGACGCGGACCAGGTACTCCTGGGGGTCGCCGACGCCGTGCTCGGCGCCGCCCGCGTCCAGGATGGCCTGGCGGACGGCGGCGTAGGGCGGGGCGGTGAACTCGTCGACGCCGTACGCGTCGAAGGCCGGGGAGACCAGCTCCGGGCGCTGCAGCGCCAGCTTCAGCAGCTCCCGTTCGGTCGCGTACACCGGGTTGCGCAGGTTGAGCGCCGGGCCGCGCGGGGCGGCGGGGCGGGCCGTGGCGTACTGCTGCGGGGCGCGGCCCTGCTGCCGGTCCGGGCCGCCGCGGCCGCCGGCGCCGCCGCGCTCGCGGGCCCAGCGGGCCAGCTGGGCCACCCGCCGGACCACGAACTGGGTGTCGAGGATGCCGAGCAGGCCGGCGAGCTGGACGGCGACCTCGTGCTGGGCGCCGCTGTTCTTGATCCGGGCGACGACCGGGGCGGCCTCGTCGAGGGCGGCGGCGCGGCCGGCGGCGGTGTCCAGGTCGTAGCGGGCGACGATCTGCCGGAGCGCGAACTCGAAGAGCGGCGTGCGGGGTTCGGCCAGGTCGGCGACCGCCTCGTCGCCCTTGGCCAGCCGCAGGTCGCAGGGGTCCATGCCGTCCGGGGCGATCGCGATGTAGGTCTCGGCGGCGAACTTCTGGTCGTCCTCGAAGGCGCGCAGGGCGGCCTTCTGCCCGGCGGCGTCCCCGTCGAAGGTGAAGATCACCCGGGCGGAGCCGTTGTCCATCAGCAGCCGGCGCAGGATCTTGATGTGGTCGCCGCCGAAGGCCGTGCCGCAGGTGGCGATCGCGGTGGTGACGCCGGCCAGGTGGCAGGCCATGACGTCGGTGTAGCCCTCGACCACGACCGCCCGGGAGGTCTTGGCGATCTCCTTCTTCGCCAGGTCGATGCCGTAGAGGACCTGGGACTTCTTGTAGATCGCCGTCTCGGGGGTGTTCAGGTACTTGGGCCCGGTGTCGGCCTCGTACAGCTTGCGCGCGCCGAAGCCGACCACGTCGCCGCCGATGTCGCGGATCGGCCACATCAGCCGGCCGCGGAAGCGGTCGATGGGGCCGCGGCGGCCCTCCTGGGCGAGGCCGGACAGCAGCAGTTCCTTGTCGGAGAATCCCTTGCCGCGCAGGAAGCGGGTGAGGTGGTCCCAGCCCTGCGGGCTGTAGCCGACGCCGAAGTGGACGGCGGCGGCCTGGTCGAAGCCGCGCTCGGCGAGGAAGACGCGGCCGGTCTCGGCCTCGGCCGAGTGCGCGAGCTGCTCGGCGTACCACTCGGCGGCCAGCTTGTGCGCCTCGACCAGGCGGATGCGCTCGCCGCGCTGGTGGGCGGGGTTGTACCCGCCCTCCTCGTAGCGCAGGGTGATGCCGGCCTGGGCGGCCAGGCGCTCGACCGCCTCGGAGAAGGAGAGGTGGTCGATCTTCATCACGAAGGTGATGGTGTCGCCGCCCTCCTGGCAGCCGAAGCAGTGGAAGAGTCCCTTGCCCGGGCTGACCTGGAAGGACGGCGACTTCTCGTCGTGGAACGGGCACAGGCCCTTGAGGTTGCCGCCGCCCGCGTTGCGCAGCTGGAGGTACTCGGACACGACGGCGTCGATCGGGACCGCGTCCCGTACCGCCTTCACGTCCTCGTCGTTGATCCGTCCTGCCACGCGTGAATTCTACGGGGCCGCCATGACAGTCCCGCCCGGCCAGGTTCTGCCGCTCGGGACGGCAGAACCTAGCCGACCAGGCCGGTCAGCGGGACGTGCGGGTCCGCCAGCGCGTCCGTGTCCACCCGTGCCCGGGTGCGGATCAGGTGCTGGATCGGGTCCGTGACGTCCCACACGTTGACGTTCATCCCGGCCAGGACCCTGCCCTCCTTCAGCCAGAAGGCGATGAACTCGTGCTTGGCGGCGTCGCCCCGGATCACCACCTGGTCGTAGGACCCGGGCGGCGCCCATCCGCTGTACTCCATGCCGACGTCGTACTGGTCGGAGAAGAAGTACGGCACGCGGTCGTAGGGGGCGTCCGCGCCGAGCATCGCGCGGGCCGCCGCCGGGCCGCCGTTGAGGGCGTTGGCCCAGTGCTCGACCCGCAGCCGGGTGGAGAACAGGCCGTGCGGGAAGCAGGCCACGTCACCGGCCGCGTAGATGTCGGGGTCGGAGGTGCGCAGCCGCTCGTCCACCGCCACTCCGCCGCCGAGGGCGCGGTCGGCCAGCTCCAGGCCCGCCGACTCGGCGAGCGCCACCCGCGGGGCGGCGCCGATCGCGGCGAGCACGTCGTGGCAGGGGTGCTCCTCGCCGTCGTCGGTGCGGGCGGCCAGCACCATGCCGTCCTGGCCGACGATCTCGGTCAGCCGGGCGCCGAAGTGGAAGCGGACGCCGTGCGCGCGGTGCAGCTCGGCGAAGACCTGGCCGAGCTCGGGGCCGAGGACGTGGTGCAGCGGGGTGGGGGACGGCTCGACGACGGTGACCTCGGCGCCGTACTCGCGGGCCGCGGCGGCCACCTCAAGCCCGATCCAGCCACCGCCGGCGATCACCAGGTGGCCGTTGTCGCGGCCGAGGTGGGCGAGGACGTTCCTCAGCCGTTCGGCGTGGGCCAGGCGGCGCAGGTGGTGGACGCCGGCGAGGTCGGTGCCGGGGATGTCCAGGCGGCGCGGCTCGGCGCCGGTGGTCAGCAGCAGCTTGTCGTAGCGCACGTGGGTGCCGTCGTCGCCGTAGTGGACGGTCCTGGCGGCGCGGTCGATGGCGACGACGGTCTGGCCGAGGTGCAGCTCGACGTCGTTGCGCGCGTACCAGGCGGGCTCGTGCACGAAGACGCTGTCGCGCTCCTCCTTGCCGAGCAGATAGCCCTTGGACAGCGGGGGGCGCTCGTAGGGGTGGTCGCGTTCGTCGCTGATCAGTATCACGCGGCCGCTGAAGCCCTCCGCGCGGAGGGTCTCGGCCGCCTTGGCGCCGGCCAGACCTCCTCCGACGATGACGAATGTCTGATCCGCGTCGACCACTTGATGCCTCCTCGTAAGGGTGTCGCCACCTGCGAGCGTCCCGCACGGAGCGTGGTGCGGGAAGAGGGAGTGGCCCGATCAGGCCACGGGGGTCACCTCGAGGACCTGTCCGGGGCCCGGTGCAGTCTTGTGTGCAGTCTCTTCGGTCCCACGGGTATCACGGGTGTCGGTAAGCGCGCTGTCAAGGTCTTCCCTGCCCTGTCAGGCGTGCGTGCAGCGAGCGGGCCGAGGCGTCGGTGAGGGACGCGATCTGGTCGACGATCACGCGCTTGCGGGCGCGGTCGTCGTCGGCCCGGCCGAACAGGGCGCGGAACTGCGGGTCGAGGCCGTGCGGGGCGCGGGCGGTGAGCGCCTCGGCGAGTTCGGCGACCACGATCCGCTGGTCGGCGCGCAGCCGTTCCTGCTCGGCGCGCTGCATGACGTAGCGGTCGGCGACCGCCTTGAGGACGGCGCACTCCATTCGGGTGCTCACGGGGACGACCAGCTCGGCCGCGTACCGGCTCAGGCGCCCGCTGCCGTACATCTGCCGGGTCGCTCCCTCGGCGGCCAGGCAGAAGCGGCCGATGAGCTGGCTGGTGGCGTCCTTCAGGCGGGCCTGGGCGATCGCCGAGCCGTCGTAGCCGTGCGGCCACCACGGCTGTTCCAGGAGCCGGTCCAGGGCCTCGGCGAGCTCGGCGGGGTCGGTGCCGGAGGGGACGTACCGTCCGACGGCCACGGCGAACACCGCCTGCCGTTCGGGCTCGGACCGCAGGCAGGCCGGGTCGATGTGGCCGGCGTGCAGGCCGTCCTCGAAGTCGTGCACCGAGTACGCCACGTCGTCGGACCAGTCCATGACCTGGGCCTCGAAGCAGGTGCGGGTGCCGGGCGCCTCCTTGCGCACCCAGTCGAACACCGGCCGGTCGTCCTCGTAGACCCCGAACTTCGGGGAGGCCGGGTCGGTGGGGTGGGCGCCGCGCGGCCAGGGGTACTTGGTGGCGGCGTCCAGGGTGGCGCGGGTGAGGTTGAGGCCGACGCTGACCGCCTCGCCCGTCGCGGGGTCGGGGACGAAGCGCTTGGGCTCGATGCGGGTGAGCAGGCGCAGGGACTGGGCGTTGCCCTCGAAGCCGCCGCAGTCCGCCGCGAACTCGTTCAGCGCCTGCTCGCCGTTGTGCCCGAACGGCGGGTGCCCGAGGTCGTGGGAGAGGCAGGCGGCCTCCACCAGGTCGGGGTCGCAGCCCAGGGCGGCGCCCAGCTCCCGGCCGACCTGGGCGCACTCCAGGGAGTGGGTCAGCCGGGTGCGCGGGCTGGCGTCCCAGGCGTGCGGGGAGGCGCCCCCGGCGCGGGCCGGGCCGCTCGCCTGGGGCAGCGAGCCCGGAGTGACCACCTGGGTCTTGCCGGCCAGCCGTCTGAGGGCGGCGGAGTGCAGCACGCGCGCGCGGTCGCGCTGGAACGCCGTCCGGCCGGGCCGCTTGTCCGGCTCGGGCGCCCACCGCTCGACCGCCGGCGGGTCGTAGCCGGCGGGCGGGAGGTGGTTCTCGTACGGCGCGGCTGTCCCCGGCGCGATCCCTTCCATGCCTCGACAGTAAGCGCAGCCACCGACAATCGGTGCGTCACCGTCCGTTTCCGGCCGGGAGTCGGGCGGGGCGGGGGCGGGTCCGGCGGGCGGCGAGTCCGGGCGCGGTGAGCCCGGGCGCGGTGAGCCCGGCGCCGACGCGCCGTCATCCGCGGGCGGCGGGCCCGGCCCACGTCCGGCGCACCAGGGCTGGCCCTGCCCGGTCCGCCGCCCCGGGACACGGCCCGCGTCCGACGCCCGGCCCGGGTCCGACGTCCGGCGCCCCGGGGTGGCCCACGTCCGGCGCCCAGCCCGCAGCCGCCGTCCCGGGCCCGGCCCACGTCCGGCGCCCGGCCCGCAGCCGCCGTCCCGAGCCCGGCCCGCGTCCGGCGCCCCGGGGTGGCCCACGTCCGGCGCCCAGCCCGGGTCCGGCGTCCGGCGCCCCGGGGTGGCCCACGTCCGGCGCCCAGCCCGCAGCCGCCGTCCCGGGCCCGGCCCACGTCCGGCGCCCGGCCCGCAGCCGCCGTCCCGAGCCCGGCCCGCGTCCGGCGCCCCCGAACCCGGCCCACGTCCGGCGCCCGGCTCGTGTCCGGCGGTCGGCGGGCCGCTGCGTACGGCCGCGCGACCGGCGCCCACGTGCACGAGGTGCGGGTTCGTCCCGCCGCTCGGGTCACGTCGGCCGTCCTGCCGTGCGGCCACGTACGGCGACGTACGGCCATGTGGTCGCGCCCGCGCGCGATGCCGACGGGCGGCCCCGTGCCCTCTGGGCCACCACCGCCCCTCCGTCCGGGGGCGCGCCCGTCGTCGTACCGTGCGGCCGCGTACGGTCGCCCGGCCGGCGCGCGCGTGCATGGGGTGCGGCGTCGCCCCCGCGGCCGCCGTTACGACGGGCTCACGCAGGCGGTGTCACGGTGGCGCCCGTCCCCGTCGCGCCCGGGTTCACGCCGATGCCAGCGTGGGGTGCCGGGTCGGGCGAACGGTGGTCAGCGCCTCGTCGTAGCGGTGCAGGACCAGGCGGGCCATCGCCGGGTGGGCGCCCAGTGGGGCGGAGGCGATCCAGGGGGCGGCCTCGGCGCACTGGGTGGCGAAGCGGCCGGGCGCGGTGAAGCAGGAGGCCACGGCGACGCGGTGGCGGCCCCTGGCCGCGAGGGCGCGCAGGGCTTCCGGGACGGTGGGCGCGGCCGCCGAGGCGTAGGCGGGCACCACCGGCACGCCGAGCCGGTCGGCGAGGAGCCGTGCGGTGCGGCGGGTGCCGGCCGCGGAGTCCGGGTCGCGCGAGCCGGCGGCGGCCAGCACCACCGCGCTCGTGCGCCGCGCGGCGGCCCCCGGCCGGCCGGGCCAGCCGGCCTCGGTCAGCCGGTCGTGCAGGGTCTCCACGAGCAGCGCGTGCGGGCCGAGCGGCGCGGCCACCCGGGTGCGCGCCGCCGCGGCGGCGGCCGTCTCGGGGATGTCCCGCTTGACGTGGTGGCCGGGGCTCAGCAGCAGCGGCACGAGGACGGCGTCGCCGTCGCCCAGGGCGGCGAGGGTGTCGGGCAGCAGCGGCTCGTTGAGCTCGATGTGCCCCAGGCGCACGGCCAGTCCGGGGCGCGCCGCGCGGACCCGGTCCATGAGGGCCGTCACGGTGCTCAGCGCGCGCGGGTCGCGGCTGCCGTGCGCCACCAGGACCAGGGCGGGCGGCGGGGCGGGCCGGCGTCTGCCGCGCAGCGGGACGACCGCGAGCCGGTCCGCGAGCTCGGTGCTGATGCTGTTCATGATGTGCGCCGTGCTGTCGAGGCGGGGCCCGGCGGCCGGCGGGTCGCCGGCGGCGGGGGGCAGTTCGTCGCGGGGAGGGTTCGACGCCGTCATGCGTCGATCCTCCCGGGCGGAGGTTGCGCCGCCGTTGCGCGGTGGTGACGGGTGTTTTCCGCGCTTTCACTCGGCGGGCGCGGGTGGTGTGAGGCGACTGAGGGGGCGCGGCGGCGGTCGCGAGGACGGCCCACCGGTGGTGCGCCGGCGGTGAACCGGTGCGCCGTGCGCCGCGTCCTGACTGGTCGAGGCCCGTGCGGGCCACCCGGGGAGGAACCGTCCTATGCGCCGTGCCACGCGCGGAACGAAACGGAGCCCGGCGGCAGGGGGCCGCACGGTGGGCAGCACGGCACGAACGCGGCTCCGGCCGCGACTCCGGCCGCGGCTGCCGCGCACCCGGACCGGGCAGCGGCGGCTGGTGCAGGCCGTGATGGCCGGGTGCGTGCTGGCGCTGCTGCCGATGACCTGGCTGTACGTGGTGACCGGCGACCGGCTGCGCGGCGTCGGGGACGTGCCGCGCACCGACGTGGCCGTCGTCTTCGGCGCCGGGCTGTGGGACGGCGAGCCGTCGCCGTACCTCGCGCACCGGCTGGACGCGGCGGCGCGGCTCTACCACGCGGGCCGGGTGAAGGTGGTGCTGGTCACCGGCGACAACAGCCGCGAGGACTACGACGAGCCGGACGCGATGCGCGCGTACCTGACCCGGCACGGCGTCCCCGGCACCCGGATCGTGACCGACTACGCCGGCTTCGACACCTGGGACTCCTGCGTGCGCGCCCGGAAGATCTTCGGGGTGGACCGGGCCGTCCTGGTCAGCCAGACCTTCCACATCCGCCGGGCGGTCGCCCTGTGCGAGGCGGCGGGCGTGCGGTCGTACGGCGTCGGGGTGGACGCCGTGCACGACGTCACGTGGTACTACGGCGGCACCCGCGAGGTGTTCGCGGCCGGGAAGGCGGTGCTGGACGCCGTGCTGCGGCCCGACCCGAGGTTCCTCGGGCCGAGGGAGCCCGGGGTGAGCCGGGCGCTCGCCGACGCCGGGACGCGCTGACAGGCCGCACCGTCGGCCCGCGCTGCCGGCCCGCGCTGCCGGGACGCGCTGCCGGCCCGCACTGTCGGCCCGCACTGCCCGCCCGCGCTGCCGGCCCGCGCCGGCGGCGTGACGCGCTGACGGCGGGGGCCGGCCGGCGGCCACCTCACCGTGGCCCGGACCGGGCGGGGAGGTCACCGTCCCGGCCGTGTAACAGCAGGCCGCCCGGTCGCGTAACACGGCCGCCGCACCCTGAGCGGCATGAACACCTCCGCGACGCCCACGCACTGCCCGTACTGCGCCCTGCAGTGCGGAATGAACCTCCTTCCCACCCCGGACGGGGGCGTGGAGGTGAGCGAGCGCGCGGACTTCCCGGTGAACCGGGGCGCGCTGTGCGGCAAGGGCCGTACGGCGCCCGCGGTGCTCTCCTCCCGGGTGCGCCTCACCTCCCCGCTGGTGCGCTCCGGCGACGGCACGCTCGCGCCGGCCACCTGGGAGGAGGCCCTGGACCGGATCGCCGGGGCGCTGGCCCGCGCGCGCGAGGAGCACGGCGCGGACGCCTGCGGGGTGTTCGGCGGGGGCGGGCTGACCAACGAGAAGGCGTACGCGCTGGGCAAGTTCGCGCGGGTGGTGCTCGGCACCTCGCAGATCGACTACAACGGCCGCTTCTGCATGTCGTCGGCGGCCGCCGCCGGGAACGCGGCGTTCGGTCTCGACCGGGGCCTGCCCTTCCCGCTGGAGGACATACCGAGGACCGGGTGCGTCGTCCTGGTCGGGTCCAACCTCGCGGAGACCATGCCGCCCTCGCTGCGCTTCTTCGACGAACTGCGCGCGAACGGCGGCACGCTGATCGTCGTCGACCCGCGCCGGACGCGCACCGCCGAGCAGGCCGACCTGCACCTCGCGCCGCGGCCCGGCACCGACCTCGCCCTGGCCCTGGGGCTGTTGCACCTGGTGGTGGCCGAGGGCCGCACGGACGAGGCGTACATCCGGGAGCGCACCTCCGGCTGGGAGGAGGCGCGGGCGGCGGCGATGGCGCACTGGCCCGAGTACGTGGAGCGGGTCACGGGGGTGCCCGTTCCACGGCTGCGGGAGGCGGTACGGCTGTTCTGCGGGCCGGAGTCGGCCATGGTGCTCACGGCCCGCGGGCCCGAGCAGCAGTCCAAGGGCACCGACACGGTCGGCGCGTGGATCAACCTGTGCCTGGCCACCGGCCGCGCCGGCCGCCCACTGTCCGGGTACGGCTGCCTGACCGGGCAGGGCAACGGCCAGGGCGGGCGCGAGCACGGCCAGAAGGCCGACCAGCTGCCCGGCTACCGCAAGCTGACGGACCCCGCGGCGCGGCGGCACGTGGCGGAGGTGTGGGGCGTGGACCCGGACGGCCTGCCGGGTCCGGGACGCAGCGCCTACGAGCTCCTGGACGCCCTCGGCACCGACATCCGCACGCTGCTGCTGATGGGCTCCAACCCGGTGGTGTCGGCGCCGCGCGCGGCGCACGTCGAGGAGCGGCTGCGGTCGCTGGACTTCCTGGCCGTGTGCGACGTGGTGCTGTCCGAGACGGCCGCGCTCGCGGACGTGGTGCTGCCGGTGACGCAGTGGGCGGAGGAGACGGGCACGACGACGAACCTGGAGGGCAGGGTGCTGCTGCGGCGGCGCGCGATCAGCCCGCCGCCGGGGGTGCGCAGCGACCTGGAGGTGCTGCACGAACTGGCCGCCCGGCTGGGCGTGGAGAAGGGCTTCCCGGCCGATCCGGAGGAGGTCTTCGAGGAGCTGCGCCGGGCCAGCGCGGGCGGCCCCGCGGACTACTCCGGCATCACCTACCGCCGGCTGGCGGAGGAGAACGGCGTCTTCTGGCCGTGCCCGGCCCCGGAGGACCCGCCGGGCGCGGACGCGGAGGACCCGCCGGGCGCGGACGCGGAGGACCCGCCGGGCGCGGCCCCACATGACCCGCCGGGCACGGACGCGGAGATGGCCGCGGGCATGGCCGCCGACGCGAACGTGCGGTCCGGCGCCGGGGTGCGCGACGGCGCGGCGGCCCTGGACCGGGCACCCGCCGACGCCACGGTGCGCGCCGGCGTCGCTGCCGCCCGCGACGCGGCGGCACATCCGGGTGACGCGCTCCGCGACGCGCGCCGCGACCGGGCGCCGGCGCACCCCGGCACGCCCCGGCTCTTCCTCGACCGGTTCGCCACCGAGGACGGGCGGGCGCGGTTCGCGGCCGTGTCGCACCGGCCGGTGGCCGAGGACGTCGACGACGAGTACCCGGTGCTGCTGACCACCGGGCGGGTGGTGGCCCAGTACCAGTCCGGCGCCCAGACCCGCCGCGTCGAGGAGCTGAACGCCGCCGCGCCGGGCCCCTTCGTGGAGATGCACCCCCGGCTGGCGGCGCGGCTGGGCGCGGGTGAGGGCGACCGTGTCGCCGTGGTGTCGCGGCGCGGCCGGGCGGTGGCCCCCGCCAGGATCACCACCGCGATCCGCCCGGACACGGTGTTCATGCCCTTCCACTGGCCGGGCGAGGGCCGCGCCAACACCCTGACCAACCCGGCGCTCGACCCGACCTCGCGCATGCCCGAGTTCAAGGTGTGCGCGGTGCGCCTGGAGATGCCGGCCGGCGAGGAGACGGCGGACACCGCGGAGCCCGCCGGGATGTAGCTGCGCGGCTCAGGGACTCCACCAGGCCGGACAGGCCCCCGTCGGCTCAGCCGGGTCCCGGCCGGCCCCTGCCCCGGTTCAGCCAGTCGCCGCCCTCGATGAGCGCGCCGCGTGCCCGCAGCCGGGGCGCGATCGAGGGGCCGGCCACGTAGACCCAGGCGCGCACGGCCGTGCCGTCGGTCTCCCGGAGGACCTCGCGCTGGACCCGCTCGTACAGGCTCCCCGGGTCCCCGGGCACATGGCCCTCGAGCCGGTCCAGCGCGTCCAGGAGGGACGCGTACTCCCCGGCCGCGGCGGTGAGCAGCTCGCCCCGCACCGCGCCGCCCGGCTGCTCGACCAGGAAGGGATAGCCGGGCCCGTCGTACAGGACCGCGCCGTGCAGCCGGGCCGGGTGTGCGGCGCTGACCCGGCCGCGCAGCAGCCCGTCATGGTTGCGCTCACCTGGGCGGAGAGTGCCGTAGACGAAGAACGGGAGCATCACAGAAACGATTCTCCTCCCCCACACACCGGCACCGCACCGGCCCTTTCCCCCCACACATCGGCACGCGGGCGCTATGGACATGACATGTCATGGCCTCTTAAATCTGAGTCAACATCAGCGCCACCCCCACGCGCCCCACCCCAGGGCGCCCGCGCTCAAGGAGATCGATGAGTCGGACACGGCACATCCGCGCTTCCCGCCTCGCCACGGCCGGCATAGCCCTCACCACCACGGCGCTGCTGGCCTCCGCACTCTCCCCCGCCGCGCACGCGGAGGGCAGACCCACCCGGGCCGCCGCCCTGCTGAACGCCGCCTCGGCGCTCACCCACCACGCCGCGGCACTGGGACTCACCTCCGCCGAGAGCACCACCGTCCGGGACGTGATCGTCGACAAGGACGGCACCCAGCACGTCCGCTACGACCGGACGTACCACCGACTGCCCGTACTGGGCGGCGACTTCGTGGTCCACCTCAAGTCCGACGGCACCTACCGCGGCGCCGACCGGGCCACCCGCCGGACCCTCTCCCTGCCGAGCACCACCCCCGGGCTCTCCGCCCAGAAGGCCTCCGGTCTCGCGGCCGACGCGCTGCGCGCCGCGCACGCCGGCCGCACGCTGCGGCAGGTCAAGGCCAGGCCGCAGCTGATCGTCGACGCCCTGCACGGCACTCCCCGCCTGGCCTGGCGCACCACCGCGGCCGGGCTGGACTCCCTGGGCAACCCGGTGGCCCGCACCGTCCTCACCGACGCCCGTACGGGCGCGCAGATCGACGCCTGGGACAGCATCGAGACGGCCACCGGCGACGGCAAGTCGCTCTACAGCGGCACGGTGGCGCTGGAGACCACGCAGTCGGGGTCGTCGTACCAGCTCAAGGACCCCACGCGCGGCAACACCTTCACGGGTGACGCGGCCAACAAGACCGACCTGTGCATCTTCGGCATCTGCTTCCAGCGGGCGCCCGCCACCCTGTTCACCGACGCCGACAACCACTGGGGCACCGGCACCACGGCGGACCGCTCCTCGGCGGCGGTCGACGCGCAGTACGGCACCAACGAGACCTGGGACTACTACAAGAACGTCCACGGCCGCAACGGCATCGCGGGCGACGGCAAGGGCTCCTACAACCGCGTCCACTACGGCAGCAACTACAACAACGCCTTCTGGGACGACAGTTGCTTCTGCATGACGTACGGCGACGGTGACGGCACCACCTTCGGCCCGCTGGTGGCCCTGGACGTGGCCGGCCATGAGATGACGCACGGCGTCACCTCCAAGACCGCGGGGCTGACGTACTCCGGCGAGTCCGGCGGCCTGAACGAGGCCACCTCCGACATCCTCGGCACGCTGGTGGAGTGGTACGCGAACAACTCCTCCGACCAGGGCGACTACCTGATCGGCGAGCGGATCGTCCGCTCCGGCTTCGGCCAGGCGGCCCTGCGGTTCATGGACAAGCCCTCCCGGGACGGCGACTCGGCGGACTACTGGAGCAGCTCGGTCGGCAACCTCGACGTCCACTACTCCTCCGGTGTCGCCAACCACTTCGCGTACCTGCTCGCGGAGGGCAGCGGCCCGAAGACGATCAACGGCGTGAGCTACGACTCCCCCACGTACAACGGCAAGACGGTCACCGGCATCGGCCGGGACAAGCTCGGGAAGATCTGGTACCGGGCCCTGACGGTGTACATGACGTCCTCGACGAAGTACGCGGGCGCGCGCACGGCGACCCTGAACGCGGCCAAGGACCTCTACGGCGCGGACAGCACGGAGTACAACGCGGTGGCCGCGGCCTGGAGCGCGGTCAACGTGAACTGACGGGCACACCCGGTCGGCGCACGTCGGGAGGCCGGCACCCCGGTGGGGGTGCCGGCCTTCCGCCTGTGCGCTCCCGCCGCCCTTCTCCCGCCGTCCCTCCCCCCTCCCTGCCCCTCGGTGTTCACCCGTTCATCCCCGGGTCGTGCGCCCATCGGGTGGTTCCCGACGACCCGTCAGCGCGCACCCGTTGACCTGCGCAAACGCCGTACGGGGGCCGGTCTTGGCGGGCCCTGCGACACCCGTTCACCCCAATACCTGACGGCTCCTCAGGAAGCGGGCGCGGCCGAGTGCCACTTACCTCGGAAGGGCAGGGGCGCGACCGGCGACGGCCGGGCGGTGCCCCGGGCCGTGACCCACCGACCGAGCTCCAGGGAGCGCCGATGCGACGTACCGTCCGCCCGATGACCGGGGCCGTGGCCGGGGCCGCGCTCGCCGTCGCCGCCGTGGGCACGCTCGCCGCACCGGCGCACGGCGTCCCGGCGCACGGCGCACCGGCCCAAGGCGCACCGGCCTACGGCGTCCCGGCGCACGCCGTACCCGCACACGGCGCCCAGGCGCACGGCGCGCACGGCATGCGGGCGCGCGGCACGCGGGCGCTCAGCGCACCGGCGCACGGCGCGCAGGTCCACGGCGCGCGGGACGCTCGCACGGCGGCCCGCGCCTCCGCCTCGGCGGGCGGCGCCCTGGAGGTGTTCCCGTCCTCGGTCGTACCGGGCGGGCAGGTCAGCGTGAACACCAAGGCGTGCGGCGAGAAGGCGGGCGCGGCGGGCGACGCCAGCGCGGTGGGCGCGGGCTCCTTCACGCTGGCGCCCAGCGCGCACGAGGGTGACGCGATCGGCCAGTTCCGGGTGCCCGAGAGCGCGCAGCCGGGGACGTACGAGATCGTCGCGCAGTGCGCCGAGGGCGGCAAGGAGGTCAGGGGCGACCTGTTCGTCACGCTGACGGCGGCACAGGGGCAGGTGCAGCCCCGCGGAAGTGTGAAGACGGGGGTCGGCGGCGCGGGCCGCGACCCCGTGCAGACCGCGGCCGGCGTGGCGGCTCTCGCCGTCGCCGCCGCGGGCGGTACCTGGCTCCTGCATCGCCGGGCGAGAGGCGACGGGATCTGACGGGCACCCTCCGCTGTCCGTCCGCCGGTACCGCGCTCCCCTCCCCCTCCGGGTCCGACGCCCCTCGCGGCCCGGAGGGGGCCCGGGGACGCCGGGGCCGTCCGGGAGAGGGGTTCGCGTATGCGCAGGATCGGCAACACCGTGATAGCGGCCGTCACCGTGGCCGCCCTCTGCTCCGGTGTCTGGCTGCTGTACGACGCCGGCGCCGGCTCCCCGCCCCAGCCGGCCGCGGCCGAGGGCCGGCCGGTCGCCGGGGAGGAAGGTTTCGCGGCGCCCGCGCTGCCGCCGTCGCCGCCGACCCGCGTCCGCATCCCCTCGATCCGGGTGAACGCCCCGCTGATCGGGCTGGCGCTGACGCCGTCCGGCAGCCTGGACGTCCCGCCCGCGAAGAACAAGAACCTCGCCGGCTGGTACGAGGCCGGCACCACCCCCGGCGAGCGGGGCACGGCGATCGTCGCCGGCCACGTCGACAACTCCGACGGCCCCGCCGTCTTCTACGACCTCGGCGCGCTCAGGAAGGGCGCCCGTATCGAGGTGGACCGCCGCGACGGCGGCGTGGCGGTGTTCACGGTGGACGCCGTCGAGGTCTACAAGGCGAAGGACTTCCCCGACGAGAAGGTCTACGGCGCGGCGAACCGCCCCGAGCTGCGGGTGATCACCTGCGGCGGCGGCTACTCCAGGAGCACCGGCTACCAGGGCAACGTCGTCGTCTTCGCCCATCTGACCGGCAGCCGGTAACACCGCGCGGCACCCGTAGCACCGCGTAGCACCGTATGGCCCCGCGCGGCCCCGCGCAGCCACGCCGACGGACCCCCGCCCCGGGCCGCGACCCGACCCAACCCTGCCCCGCTCCGGTCCGCCCCGCCCTCACACCGCCCCCCGCCACCCCCGCGGACCCCTCACACCCCCCGCCCCGGTCCGCTGAGGGCAGCGTTCCGCACGGGAAACAGAGGTGATCCCACCGGGAAACGTCCACGTCGCACGCTCAGGGACATGACCTCGCAAACACGTGTGCTGGTGATCGGCGCCGGCCTCGCGGGCGTGGCCCTCGCCCGGCGGCTCGCCGAGCTCGGCACGCCCGCGCTGCTCATCGGCGACGAGGAGCACCGGCCGTACAACCGGGTGCTGCTCGCCGAGGTGCTGGCCGGCCGGTACGCCCCCGAGGTGATCGCGCTGCCGGAGTTCCCCGGGCTGCTGCGCACCCGGGTCACCGGCATCGACCGCGCGGCGCGCGAGGTGCGGTGCGCGGACGGCTCGGTGATCGCATACGACACGCTGGTCCTGGCCACCGGCTCCAACCCGGTGCTGCCGCCGCTGCGCGGTCTGTTCGCCCACGAGGGCGGGCCGGCCGGCGGCGCGCGCCGCGAACTGCCCGAGGGCGTGCATGCGTTCCGCACCATGGACGACTGCCTGGCCCTGTCGGCGGCGGTCCGGCCGGGTGTGCGCGCGGTCGTCGTCGGCGGCGGTCTGCTCGGCGTGTCCGCCGCCCGGGCGCTCGCGGTGCGCGGCGCCCAGGTGGTCCTGGCCCAGCAGGCCGAGCGCCTCATGGAGCGCCAGCTGGACCCGGCCGCGTCCGCGCTCCTGCTGCGGCATCTGCGCGACCTCGGCGTGGAGGTGCACACCGAGTGCCGGGTGCGGGACGTGCGCTGCGCCGGCGGCGCCGTCCGCTCGGTGGAGCTGGCCGACGGGTACGCCCTGGACGCCGACCTCGTGGTGCTGGCCTGCGGGGTGCACCCGAGGACCGGGCTCGCCGAGGACGCCGGGCTGGCCGTGCACAAGGGCGTCCTCGTCGACGACGAGCTGCGCACCTCCGACCCGCGCATCCACGCCGTCGGCGACTGCGCCCAGCACGCCGGCACGGTGTACGGGCTGGCCGCCCCCGCGCTGGAACAGGCCGGCGCGCTGGCCGAGCTGCTCGCCGGCGACGCGGCCGGCCCGGCCGCCCGCTACACCGGCACCCGCTCCCTGACCCGGCTCACCCTGAACGGCCCCGCCCTGGCCGGGCAGGACGCGCCCTTCGACCTCGCCGCGTTCGGGGAGACCGAACCGGCGCCCGGCGACGACGTCGTGCAGCTCGCCGACGCCACCCGCGGCACCTACCGCAAGGTCGTCGTCCGCGACGACCGCCTGGTCGGCGGGGTCCTCGTCGGCGAACTCGGCGCCGTCGGCGCGCTCGCCCGCGCCTGGGAGGGAGCAGAGCCGCTCCCCGCGGACGGCGGCCCCCTGCTCCACCTGCTCACCAACGATGGAGGCTCCTGATGTCCACGACCGCACCTGTGGGGGACCCGCCCCGCCCCACGATCGTGCTCGTCGGCCACGGCATGGTCGGCCAGCGCTTCCTCGAAGCGCTCGCCGAGCGCGGCCTGACCGCCACGCACCGCGTGGTCGTGCTGTGCGAGGAGCCGCGCCCCGCCTACGACCGCGTCCAGCTGACCTCGTACTTCTCGGGCACCACGCCCGAGGAGCTGTCCCTGACCGACCTCGCGTTCATCGAGGACCACGGCATCGAACTGCGTCTGGGCGACCCGGCCGAGACCATCGACCGTGCGGCCCGCGAGGTCACCGCCCGCTCCGGCCTCACGGTCGGCTACGACGTCCTCGTCCTCGCCACCGGCTCGTACCCCTTCGTGCCGCCGGTCCCCGGCAAGGACGCCGAGGGCTGTTTCGTCTACCGCACGATCGAGGACCTGCTCGCCATCGAGGAGTACGCCAGGTCGCGGGCGACGACCGGCGCGGTGGTCGGCGGCGGGCTGCTCGGCCTGGAGGCGGCCGGCGCCCTCAAGGGCCTCGGGCTGAGCACCCACATCGTGGAGTTCGCACCGCGGCTGATGCCGGTGCAGGTCGACGCGGGCGGCGGCGCGGCACTGCTGCGCACCATCGAGGGCATGGGACTGACCGTGCACACCGGCACGGGCACCCAGGAGATCGTGGCCGGCGAGGACGGCGCGGTCACCGGCATGAAGCTGTCCGACGGCTCCGAACTCGCCACCGACATGGTGGTGTTCTCCGCCGGTGTGCGCCCGCGCGACCAGCTGGCCCGCGACTGCGGCCTCGCGGTCGGCGAGCGCGGCGGCATCGTGGTGGACGCGCACTGCCGCACGGTCACCGACCCGCGCGTGTTCGCGATCGGCGAGTGCGCCCAGGCGGTGGACGGCCGGGTGTACGGCCTGGTGGCGCCCGGCTACGAGCAGGCGCAGACGGCGGCGGCCGCGATCGCCGCGGACGCGGACGCGGGCGCGGGCGCGGGCGACCGGCCGGAGTTCACCGGCGCCGACCTGTCCACCAAGCTGAAGCTGCTCGGCGTGGACGTGGCCTCCTTCGGCGACGCGCACGGCGCCGCCGGGGACTGCCTGGACGTCGTGTACTCCGACTCCCGCGCCGGCCTGTACAAGAAGCTGGTGATCGGCCGGGACGGCACGCTGCTCGGCGGCATCCTGGTCGGCGACGCGGACGCCTACGGCACGCTGCGCGCCCTGACCGGCTCGGTGCCGCCGCTGCCGCCGGAGCAGCTGGTCCTGCCGGCGGGCGCGGGCGCCCCCGCCCAGCTCGGCCCGTCCGCCCTGCCGGACGAGGCGGTGATCTGCTCCTGCCACAACGTCAGCAAGGGCGCGATCCGCGGCGCGGTCACCGAGCACCGGTGCACCACCGTGCCCGAGGTGAAGAAGTGCACCCGGGCCGGCACCGGCTGCGGCAGCTGCGTGAAGGTGCTCACCCAGCTGGTCAACGACGAGCTGGAGGCGAGCGGCGTCGAGGTGGACAAGGGCCTGTGCGGCTGCTTCGAGCGGACCCGCGAGGAGCTGTACGAGATCGTCCTCGCCCTGCGCATCACCTCCTACCAGGACCTGCTGGACCGCTACGGCCGCGAGACCGCCCGGGGCGGGGACGGCTGCGAGGTGTGCAAGCCGGCCGTCGCCTCGGTCATCGCCTCCCTCGCGCCCACGATCGGCGCCGACGGCTACGTCCTGGGCGGCGAGCAGGCGGCCCTGCAGGACACCAACGACCACTTCCTGGCCAACCTGCAGAAGAACGGCTCGTACTCCGTGGTGCCGCGCATCCCCGGCGGCGAGATCGCACCCGAGAAGCTCATCGTGCTCGGCGAGATCGCCCGGGACTTCGGTCTCTACACCAAGATCACCGGGGGTCAGCGGATCGACATGTTCGGCGCGCGGGTCGAGCAGCTGCCGCTGATCTGGGCGCGGCTGGTGGACGCCGGCTTCGAGTCCGGGCACGCGTACGGCAAGTCCCTGCGCACGGTGAAGTCCTGCGTCGGGCAGACCTGGTGCCGCTACGGCGTGCAGGACTCCGTACGGATGGCCATCGACCTGGAGCTGCGCTACCGGGGCCTGAGGTCCCCGCACAAGCTGAAGTCGGCGGTCTCGGGCTGCGCCCGCGAGTGCGCGGAGGCCCAGTCGAAGGACTTCGGGGTGATCGCCACCGCCAACGGCTGGAACCTGTACGTCGGCGGCAACGGCGGCGCCACCCCGCGCCACGCCGACCTGCTCGCCCAGGACCTGTCGGACGCCGAACTGGTCCGCCTGATCGACCGGTTCCTCATGTACTACATCCGCACCGCCGACCGCCTGGAGCGCACGAGCGTGTGGCTGGAGCGCGTCCCGGGCGGCCTGGACCATGTGCGGGACGTGGTCGTGCACGACTCGCTCGGCATCTGCGAGGAGCTGGAGGCGCAGATGGCGGCCCATGTCTCCTACTACCGCGACGAGTGGGCCGAGACCGTCAACGACCCCGGGAAACTCGCCCGGTTCGTGTCCTTCGTCAACGCCCCCGACACCCCGGACCCGGTGGTCGGGTTCGTGCCCGAGCGCGACCAGATGAAGCCCGACCTGCCGCTGCTGTCCATCGGCACCCGCCCCGCCCACGACGTCCTGGAAGGAAGCGCCCAGCGATGACCCTGGCACCCGAGACGACCGATCTGAAGGTCCGGCTGCGCCTGGACGACGGCTGGTTCCCGGTCTGCGACCTCAGCGCGCTGCTGCCCGGCCGCGGTGTGGCGGCGCTGCTGCCGGACGGCCGCCAGGCGGCCCTCTTCCGCGACCGCTCCGGCCGCCTGTACGGCGTCGACAACCGCGACCCGTTCACCGGCGCGGCGGTCCTCTCCCGCGGCCTGACCGGCACCCACCGGGGCCGCCCCTTCGTGGCCTCCCCCCTGCTCAAGCAGCGCTTCGACCTGCTGAGCGGGCAGTGCCTGGACGACGAGACGGTACGCGTGACGGCGTACGACGTCGAGGCGGCCTAGCTGTACCCGGTCATGACTTTGGTGACAGTCGGGTGATCGGTGGCTGGCCGCCGAGCGCAGTGTGTCGGCGGCCAGTGTTGTAGAAGTGCAGCCAGG
>NZ_JBJDQT010000023.1:0-81200 GCF_044903565.1 Streptomyces sp. NPDC004065
CGCCCGGTTACATTCCGAACCCGGAAGCTAAGCCTCACAGCGCCGATGGTACTGCAGGGGGGACCCTGTGGGAGAGTAGGACACCGCCGAACAATCTTTGGAAGGACCCCTGGTCACCAGCGTTCAGCTGGGACCAGGGGTCCTTTCGTTTTTTGTGGCGCGCCGGGTACCCGGCCGCGCGAGGATGATTTTGCGGTACCGAAGACAGGAGTCACCGATGTCCACCAACTCTCCCGACGAGCGTCCGGAGCGCGAGCAGCGTCGCCGGGACGGTGGTGACCGGGGAGACCGCGGCGGATACCGCAGCGGTCCGCGTCGCGGCGGCGACCGGGGCGGCGACCGCGGCGGTCACGGCCGCCGTGAGGACGACCGCGGCTACGGCCGTCGCGAGGACGACCGGGGCGGTCACGGCCGGCGCGACGACGATCGAGGTGGCTACGGCCGTCGTGACGACCGCCGGGGCGGTGAGCGCTCCGAGCGCGGTGACTTCCGCCGTGACGACCGCCGCGACGACCGGCCCTCCTACCGTCGTGACGACCGCGGTGACGACCACCGCCGTGAGGGCGACCGCGGTGGCTACGGCCGCCGTGACGACCGCGACCGCCCCTCCTACCGCCGCGACGACCGAGGCTCCTCCTACCGGCGCGACGACCGGAGCGACGACCGCAGGGACGACCGGCGCGACGACCGCGGCGGCTACGGCCGCCGCGACGACCGGCGTGACGACCGGCGTGACGGCGACCGCCGCGGCTTCCGGCGGGACGACGAGCGCGGCTACGCCCGCCGTGAGGACGACCGGGGTGGCTACGCCCGCCGCGACGACGACCGCGGCCACGGCCGGCGGGGCGACGACCGTGGCGGCTTCGGCCGCCGTGACGACCGCGGCGGCTTCCGCCGCGACGACCGGTCCGAGCGCGCCGAGCGCCCTGACCGCGGCGGCTTCCGTCGTGACGACCGCAGGGACGACCGGCGCGACGACCGTGGCGGCTACGACCGCCGCGACGACCGGCCCTCCTTCCGTCGTGACGACCGCGGTGACGACCACCGCCGTGAGGGCGACCGCGGTGGCTACGGCCGCCGCGACGACCGAGGCTCCTCCTACCGGCGCGACGACCGAGGCTCCTCCTACCGGCGCGACGACCGAGGCCCCTCCTACCGCCGCGACGACCGCAGGGACGACCGGCGCGACGACCGCAGGGACGGCGACCGGGGTGGCTTCCGCGGCCGGGACCGTGACGACCGCGGTGGCCGGGGCCCCCGTCGTGACGGGCGGGACGACCGCGTCGGGCGCCCGGGCGGCTTCCGCGGCCGTGACGACCGGCGTGGCGGCGGCCGCTTCCGCGACGAGCGCGAGCGCGACCGGGACCGCGAGCCGATCAAGCGGCTGCCGATCCCCGAGGACGTCACCGGCGAGGAGATCGACAAGGACGTCCGGCAGGAGCTCCAGAGCCTGCCCAAGACGCTCGCGGACGACGTCGCCAGGAACCTGGTGATGGTCGCCCGGCTCATCGACGAGGACCCCGAGGCCGCCTACGGCTACTCGAAGGTGGCCCTGCGGCTGGCCTCCCGTGTCGCGGCCGTGCGCGAGGCGGCCGGGTTCGCCGCGTACGCGAGCCAGAAGTACGCGGAGGCGCTCGCCGAGTTCCGGGCCGCCCGCCGGATGACCGGCACGGTGGACCTGTGGCCCGTCATGGCCGACTGCGAGCGCGGCCTCGGCCGGCCGGAGAAGGCGCTCGACATGGCCGGAGCCCCGGAGGTGCACAAGCTGGACAAGGCCGGGCAGGTGGAGATGCGTCTCGTGGCGGCCGGCGCCCGGCGGGACATGGGCCAGCTGGACGCCGCCATCGTGACCCTGCAGAGCCCCGAGCTGGCCTCCAACTCCGTCCAGCCGTGGACCGCCCGGCTGCGCTACGCCTACGCCGACGCACTGCTCGCCGCCGGCCGTGAGGGCGAGGCGCGCGAGTGGTTCGCCAAGGCCGTGGAGGCGGACCGGGACGGCAGCACCGACGCCTCCGACCGCCTGGCCGAGCTGGACGGCGTGGAGTTCACCGACGCCCTCGACGAGAGCGGCGAGGCCGACCGGAGCGGCGAGGGCGACGAGAACGACGAGAACAGCGAAAGCGGCACGAGCGGCACGCCGCACCGCGACGCCGGCCAGGGCGACAAGCCGCGCGGCGACGCCGGTGAGGACGCGGGCGAGGACGCCGGCGAGCGCTGATCGCAGCGCGCGGCCCGCGCGTCACGCTCCGGCCGGGGCCTCCGCGCCGCGCGGGCCCCGGCCGTACACACGGCCCCTGACGCCCTCCGGGGCGTCCTACCGGTCCAGTGCCCGCAGCACCAGCCCCGACGCCGGCTTCGGCCCGAACGAGGTCGACTTGCGGGGCATGGTGACCCCCTGGCGGGCCAGGTCGCGGACGACCTCCTCGCGCACCGGGTGCATCAGCACGGCCGTACCGCCGTCGCGTTCCGCCTTCTCCACCGTGGCGGCCGTGTCGTGGATGTAGGCGATGCGCGTCGGATCGTCCTCCGGGACGCGCCACACATGCTCCAGCAGTGCGGCGTGCAGGACCGTCGCGTCCAGGGTGCGCCAGGCGGCGGGCCGGTCGGCGGGGACCGTGCGGGCCAGCAGAGCGGGGTCCGGGCGGTCCACGAGGTGGAAGGCGCCGTCCCCGGCGAGGAGGAAGGCGTTGCCCGCCCCGGCCGCATCCGCGAGGGTCTCCATGGCTTCGGGCAGGGGCACCTCCAGGCGCCGTACCCGGAACAGGCCGTCCATGGCCGCCAGGGCGTCGCGGACCGGCAGGCCGTGCAGCAGGCGGTGGATGGCGCGGACCCGCAGCGGGTAGCGGGCGGTGTCCACCAGGAGGACCAGCCCGTAGTCCCAGGGGCTGGGGGAGGGATGCTCCGCGCGCAGACGCCGGTATGTGGCCCAGCGGTGGTGGCCGTCGGCGATCAGTGCCTGGTGCTGCGCCAGGTCCTGCCGGATGCCGGCGAGGTCGGCGGGGTCCGTGATGGCCCACAGACGGTGGCTGAAGCCGTCCTCCGTGGTCGTCGACAGCAGCGGCGGCCGTTCCGCGGCGCGTTCCACGGCCATGGCGGTGGCGGCGGTCGAGCCGTCGCCCCGGTAGGTGAGCAGCAGCGGCTCGAGGTTGGCGCAGGTGGCGCGCATCAGGGCGGCGCGGTCGGCGACCACGTGCGGCATCACGTCCTCGTGCGGCAGCACCACGCCCTCCGCCGGGTCCGACACGCGCAGCGCCCCGATCAGCCCGCGCTGCAGCAGGCCGTCGCCGTCGCGCTGCTCGTAGACGTACAGGCCCGGCTCGGGGTCGGCGGTCAGCACGCCCTCGGAGAGCCAGCGCTGCAGCGTCTCCGCCGCCTGCTTGTTGCGGGCACTGGGCGTGCCGGCCTGCGGCAGGATCAGGCGGACGATGTTGTACGGGTCCGCGGACTGGAGGTGGTGCAGTCCGTCGGGGCGCACGACGACGTCGTACGGCGGGGACGTCACGGCGGCCAGGGAGCCGACCCGGTCGGGGTCGTAGCGAAGGCCTCGGAACGGGGTGAGTTCGAGGCCCCGGCGCGTGGCGGCCGGTGCGGGACCAGCTGTGTTCATCCCGGCATCGTACGTGTGCCGGTGGGCATGGGGCATGATCGGGGAAACCGGTACGACGAGGAGCGATGCGGAATGAGCCAGGGCGTCAGGACCAGGCCCGAGGGCAGCGCGCGGGCGCTGAGCGAGGCGTACGACACGGCCCTGCTCGATCTGGACGGTGTGGTGTACGCGGGCGGTCACGCGATCGCGCACGCGGTCGACTCGCTCGGGACCGCCCGTTCGGGCGGCATGCGTCTGGCGTACGTGACCAACAACGCCCTGCGCACCCCGGACGCGGTGGCCCGGCACCTCACCGAGCTGGGGATACCGGCACAGGCGTCCGACGTCGTCACCTCGGCGCAGGCGGTGGCCCGGCTGATCGCCGACCAGGTGCCCCCGGGGGCGCGCGTCCTGGTGATCGGCGGCGAGGGGCTGCGGGTGGCGCTGCGCGAGCGCGGCCTTGAGCCGGTGGAGTCCGCCGACGACGACCCGGCGGCGGTGGTGCAGGGCTACGGGGGCCCCGAGCTGCGGTGGGGGCGGTTCGCGGAGGCGTGCTACGCCATCGCGCGGGGCGTGCCGTGGTTCGCGTCGAACACCGATCTGACGATCCCGGGAGCGCGCGGCATCGCGCCCGGCAACGGCGCGGCGGTGGAGGTGGTCCGGCTCGTCACGGGCGCCCGGCCGCAGGTGGCGGGCAAGCCGCTGCCGCCGATGCACCGCGAGACGATCCTGCGGACCGGCGCGGAGCGGCCCCTGGTGGTCGGTGACCGGCTGGACACGGACATCGAGGGCGCGTTCAACGGCGGGGTGGACTCGCTGCTGGTGCTGACCGGGGTGACCGACGGGGCGCAACTGCTGGCGGCGCCCCCGCGGCACCGTCCGACGTATGTCGACGCGGATCTGCGCGGGCTGCTCACCGGGCAGCCGGAGACCGCCCGCGAGGGCGAGGGCTTCCGGTGCGGCGGGTGGACGGCCGCGGCGCGGGTGGACGCCGGGCGGCTGGAACTGACCGGTGACGGGGAGCCGATGGACGGGCTGCGGGCGCTGTGCGCGGCGGCCTGGACGGCGGGCGGCGCGGAGCCGTGCGAGCTGGACGCGGCGAAGGCGCTGGCGCGGCTGGGGCTGTGAGGGCGCAGTCCCCGCAGGTCCCGGAGGCCCGGCAGCCACGGAGGCCCGGAAGCCATGGAGTCCCTGAGGTCTCGGAAGCCACGGAGTCCCGGGGTCCCGGAGCCCCGGAATCCCCGGAAAGCAGGCACGTCTGAGGCCCCGTCGAATGGGCAGCGAGGGTAGGCTAACCTAACCTCGTGTTGGTCGACAGTCCTCCCGAAGAGCGCGCGGCGCCGGCCGCCGCGCCACCGAACCGCGGCGCGGTGCGCGCCGCCGGGCTGCTCCTGTCCGTCGCGGTCCTGGCGCTCGTCACGCTGGCGAGCATCGCGATCGGGGCCAAGGAACTGTCCCCGGCACAGGTCTGGCACGGCCTGTTCCAGGACTCCGGGACGTACGGCGACGTCGTGGTCGGCGAGCGGCTGTCGCGCACCGTCCTCGGACTGCTCGCGGGGGCCGGACTCGGGCTGGCCGGTGCCGTCCTCCAGGCCCTGACCCGCAACCCGCTGGCCGACCCGGGCATCCTCGGCATCAACGCGGGGGCCTCCGCCGCCGTCGTCACCGCCATCACCTGGTTCGGTGTGAGCAGCCTGAGCGGCTACATCTGGTTCGCCTTCCTCGGCGCCGCCGCCGTGGGGGCGCTGGTGTGGTTCCTCGGCGGCAGCCGGAGCGCCACACCGGTCCGGCTCGCGCTCACCGGTACGGCGCTGAGCGCCGCGCTCTACGGCTACCTCCAGGCCGTGATGATCATGGATGACGCGGCCCTGGGCAGGATGCGCTTCTGGACGGTCGGCTCCCTGGCCTCGGCGACGAACGCCACCGTCGTCCAGGTGCTGCCGTTCTTCGCGGCCGGCACCGCGCTCGCCCTGCTGCTCGCACGGCCGCTCAACGCCATGGCGATGGGCGACGACACCGCCCGCGCCCTCGGCGCGGACCTCCACCGCACCCGGGCCCTGTCCATGCTCGCCGCGACCGTGCTGTGCGGAGCCGCGACCGCCGCCTGCGGTCCGATCGTCTTCGTCGGCCTGATGGTCCCGCACGTGGTGCGCTCCTTCACCGGCCCCGACCTGCGCTGGATCCTGCCCTTCACGGCGGTCCTGTCGCCCGTGCTGCTGCTCGGCGCGGACGTGCTCGGGCGGATCGCCGCCCGCCCCGCCGAGGTGCAGGTCGGGGTGGTCACCGCGATCATCGGCGGCCCGGTGTTCATCCTGCTGGTACGGCGGCGCGGGACGGCCCGGCTGTGAGGACCCCCCGCGCCCCGCGCGCCACCCCGGACCCGCGTGCCACCCCCGCCCCGCGCGCCGCCCCGCACCCGGACACCCGCGAGGCCCGCGACACGCCCGGCTCCCGCGACACCAGCGGTCCCGGTGACAGCCGCGCCCCGCGCACCGTCCGCGCCCTGCGCGTCCCGGGCGGGCTGTCCGTCCGCGTCGACGTCCGCGCCTGCGTGGTCGTCGTGGCGCTGGTGGCCGCCGCGCTCGCCGCGAGTGTCGTGCTCATCGGCACCGGCGACCTCGCCGTCCCCGCGCCCGACGTGCTCAGGGCGCTCACCGGCGGCGGCAGCCCGGTCCAGCGGTTCGTCGTCCGGGAGCTGCGGCTGCCGCGCGTGCTGGTCGGGCTGCTGGTCGGCGCCTGCCTGGGGCTGGGCGGGGCGCTGTTCCAGTCCGTCTCCCGCAATCCGCTCGGCAGCCCCGACGTGCTCGGCCTGACCCAGGGCGCCACGGCCGGCGCGCTGGTGGTGATCGTGCTGTTCTCGGGCAGCGCCACCGCGGTCACCCTCGGAGCGCTGGGCGGCGGCCTGCTGACCGGCCTGGCCGTCCACCTCCTGGCCTGGAAGCAGGGCGTGCACGGCTACCGGCTGGTCCTGGTCGGCATCGGCGTGTCGGCCGTCGCCACCGCGGTCAACGGCTACCTCGTCACCAAGGCCGACTTCGTCGACGCCGCCCGCGCCGTGGTGTGGATGACCGGCTCCCTCAACGGCCGCGACTGGACCCAGGTCGGCCCGCTGTCCGCCCTGTGCGCGGTGCTCGTCCCGTTGGTGCTGGCCAACGCGCGCGGGCTGCGGATGCTGGAGATGGGCGACGACGTCTCCCACGCCCTGGGGGTGCGCGTGGAGCGGGTACGGCTGGTGCTGATGGTCGCGGCCGTCCTGCTGACCGCGGCCGCGACCGCCGCCGCCGGCCCCGTCGGCTTCGTCGCCCTGACCGCCCCGCAGCTCGCCCGCCGCCTCACCCGCTCGCCCGGCCCGAACCTGGTGCCCTCGCTGTGCATGGGCGCCGCCCTGCTGGTCACCGCCGACTGGGCCGCCCAGCGCGCCTTCGGCGCCGACCAGCTGCCCGTGGGCGTGGTCACCGGCGTACTCGGCGGCCTCTACCTGCTGTGGCTGCTGGTCACCGAGCGCAGGAGGGGGCGGATATGAGCGCCCGCGCCACCGCAGTGAACGATCCGAGGAGCACCGTGAACCGCCTGTCCGCCGACAACGTCACCCTCGCCTACGACCAGCGCGTCATCGCCGAGCGGCTGTCGGTCGCCATCCCGGACGGCTCCTTCACGGTGATCGTCGGCCCCAACGCCTGCGGCAAGTCCACGCTGCTGCGGGCCCTGTCCCGGATGCTCCGGCCCAGCGAGGGCCGGGTGCTGCTGGACGGGCAGGTCATCCAGTCGCTGCCGGCCAAGAAGGTCGCCCGGACGCTCGGGCTGCTGCCGCAGTCCTCGATCGCGCCCGACGGCATCACCGTGGCCGACCTGGTGGGCCGGGGCCGCTACCCGCACCAGGGGCTGCTGCGGCAGTGGTCGGCCGAGGACGAGCGGGTGGTGCGGGAGTCCATGGAGCGCACCGGAGTGAGCGCGCTCGCCGAGCGGTACGTCGACGAGCTGTCCGGCGGCCAGCGCCAGCGCGTGTGGATCGCCATGGCCCTCGCCCAGCGGACGCCGCTGCTGCTGCTCGACGAGCCGACGACGTACCTGGACATCCAGCACCAGATCGACGTCCTCGACCTGTGCGCCGAGCTGCACGAGGAGCAGGGCCGCACGCTCGTGGCCGTGCTGCACGACCTCAACCACGCCGCCCGCTACGCCACCCACCTGATCGCGCTGCGCGAGGGCCGGGTCGTCGCCGAGGGGGCGCCCGGCGACATCGTGACGGCCGCCTTGGTGGAGGAGGTCTTCGGACTGCGCTGCCAGGTCGTCGAGGACCCCGAGACGGGCACCCCGCTGGTGGTGCCGGCGGCGCGCCGGGCACGGTCCGGCGCCGCGCCCGGCGGCGTACGGCGGCCCGCCGCTACAGAAGCTTCCTGAGGCGGAACAGGTCCACCAGGCTCGCCTCCAGCCGCACCCGGCCCGAGCCCCAGGCGGTGGCGAAGTTCAGCTCGCCGCCGACCAGCGCGACCAGGTCGTCGCCGGCCATGGCCAGCCGGATCTGGGCCTTCTGCGGCGGCGGGCCCGGCACGGTCTCCCGCACCTCGACCCGGCCACCGGTCAGCCGGCCCACGAAAGTGACGTCCAGGTCCATGACGTGGCAGCTCACCGAGCGGTCGAGCGCCGTCGCCTCGCGGACGTCCCCCTCCGCGTTCGCCATGTTGTCCGAGAGCTTCTCGAGTGCGCTGCGGCACTCCTCGATCGTGGCCATCGCGACCGACGGTACCCCAGGGCTTCGCGGTAGCGTCTGGGCATGAGCGACTCTGTGACCGAGACGGACGTCCCGGCGGAGCATCCGGCGCAGGCACCCGCGGCCGCCGGCCCGGCGGGCCCCGCCGCGCCACGCGACGAGCCCGGCGTGCCGGGGCGCGAGGCCGACGCGCCGGAGCACGACCCCGCCGCGCCCGCCCCCCTGGGGATCGTGCGCACCCCCACCGGCGACGCCGATGTGGACGCGGCGCTGGAGCGGCTCGGCGACGCGGACCACCTCGCCACCGACGGCCACGTGGAGGTGTACGAGGATGTACACCGGGGGCTGCGCGACGCGCTGACCGCGCTCGACACCCGCCCGGGACCTCCGGCGCCCCCCGCACCCGCACCGCCGTACCGACACAGGAGCTGAACCGAACGTGGCAGGAGTCGCACGCCGCCGTCTGGACGCGGAGCTGGTCCGCCGCAGGCTCGCGCGCTCGCGCGAGCACGCGAGCCAGCTGATCGCCGCCGGGCGGGTCACCGTCGGCAAGACCGTCGCGACCAAGCCCGCCACCCAGGTGGAGACCGCCGCCGCCATCGTGGTGACCGCCGACGACAGCGACCCCGACTACGTCTCCCGGGGCGGGCACAAACTCGCCGGCGCGCTCAAGGCCTTCGGGCCGGCCGGGCTCGTCGTCGAGGGACGGCGGGCGCTGGACGCCGGCGCGTCCACCGGCGGCTTCACCGACGTGCTGCTGCGCGCGGGCGCCGCCCACGTCGTCGCCGTGGACGTCGGATACGGACAACTCGCCTGGTCTCTCCGCAACGATGAACGCGTCACCGTCAAGGACCGTACGAACGTACGCGAGTTGACGCTCGAGGCGATCGATGGGGAGCCTGTGGATCTTGTCGTGGGGGATCTGTCGTTCATCCCGCTCGGCCTGGTGCTGCCCGCCCTGGTGCGGTGCGTGAAACCGGACGCCGATCTGGTGATGATGGTCAAGCCGCAGTTCGAGGTGGGAAAGGAGCGGCTGGGCAGCGGGGGTGTCGTACGGAGTCCGCAGCTGCGGGCGGAGGCCGTGCGCGGCGTCGCGGACAAGGCGTGGGAACTGGGGCTCGGGGTGAACGGTGTCACCGCCAGCCCGCTGCCCGGGCCGTCCGGGAACGTCGAGTACTTTCTGTGGCTGCGTGCCGGGGCGCCCGCCCTGGACCCGGCCGACGTTGACCGTGCAGTGGCGGAGGGGCCGCGTTGACACAGAACCGAGCGCGAACCGTTTTCCTGCTCGCGCACACCGGGCGGACCGCCGCCATCCGCAGTGCCGAGCTGGTGGTCAAGGGGCTGCTGCGGTCCGGGATCGGGGTCCGCGTCCTGGAGGCGGAGGCCGCCGACCTGCCGCTGCCGGACGAGGTGGAGCTGGTCAAGGAGGCCACCCCGCAGTGCCTGGACGGCTGCGAACTGCTGATCGTGCTCGGCGGCGACGGCACGCTGCTGCGCGGCGCCGAGTTCGCCCGCGCCTCCGGGGTGCCGATGCTGGGGGTGAACCTGGGACGGGTCGGCTTCCTCGCCGAGGCCGAGCGGGACGACCTGGACAAGGTCGTCGACCGGGTGGTCAGCCGCGCCTACGAGGTCGAGGAGCGCATGACCGTCGACGTGGTCGTGCACCGCAACGGGGACATCGTGCACACCGACTGGGCGCTGAACGAGGCCGCCGTGCAGAAGGTGTCCGCCGAGCGGATGCTCGAGGTGGTCCTGGAGATCGACGGGCGGCCGGTCACCGGGTTCGGCTGCGACGGCATCGTGTGCGCGACGCCCACCGGCTCGACCGCCTACGCCTTCTCCGCGGGCGGGCCCGTGGTGTGGCCGGAGGTGGAGGCGCTGCTGATGGTGCCGATCTCCGCGCACGCGCTGTTCGCCAAGCCGCTCGTGACCTCGCCGGACTCGGTGCTGGCCGTCGAGGTGCTGCCGCACGTCCCGCCGGGCGTGCTGTGGTGCGACGGCCGGCGCACCGTGGAACTGCCCGCCGGGGCGAGGGTCGAGGTCCGGCGCGGGGCGGTGCCCGTGCGCCTGGCCCGGCTGCACCACGCCTCCTTCACGGACCGCCTGGTGGCCAAGTTCGCGCTGCCGGTCTCCGGCTGGCGCGGCGCGCCGCACTAGCCGGAGGACCGGGCCCGGGCGCGGCTCCTGGCCCCGCGGCCGCGGGGAGCACCGCGTCCGGGTCCCGTCCGTGACGGCGACCGCCGGACCGTCCCCGCACGGGCGGGGTCCCGCCCCCGCACGGGCGGGGTCGCACCGGTGAAAGAGCGGCCTGCCCGGCAGGTCACGGCCCCGGGCGCCGTCGGTCGGGTGGGGCGCGTCGCGCGAGGCGAGCAAAACCTCGTATGGTCGGGGTCGTGTTGGAGGAGATGCGGATACGGTCGCTCGGGGTGATCGACGACGCGGTCGTCGAGCTGTCACCCGGCTTCACCGCCGTCACCGGTGAGACGGGCGCGGGCAAGACCATGGTGGTCACCAGTCTGGGGCTGCTGCTGGGCGGGCGCGCCGACCCGGCGCTCGTGCGGATCGGGGCCGGCAAGGCGGTCGTGGAGGGACGGGTCACCGTCCCCGCGGACGCCTCCGCCGCCGTACGGGCCGAGGAGGCGGGCGCCGAGCTCGATGACGGTGCGCTGCTGATCAGCCGTACCGTTTCCGCCGAGGGGCGCTCCAGGGCGCACCTGGGCGGGCGGAGCGTGCCCGTCGGGCTGCTCGCCGAGCTCGCCGACGACCTGGTGGCCGTGCACGGGCAGACCGACCAGCAGGGGCTGCTGAAGCTGTCCCGGCAGCGGCAGGCGCTCGACCGGTACGCGGGCGACGCCGTCGCCGTGCCGCTGGCCAAGTACGCCGAGGCCTACAAGCGGCTGCGGGCCGTCTCCGCGGAGCTCGAGGAGATCACCACGCGCGCGCGGGAGCGGGCCCAGGAGGCCGACATGCTGCGCTACGGCCTCGAGGAGATCGCCGGGGTCGAACCGCGCGCCGGGGAGGACGCCGAGCTGGCCGAGGAGGCGGAGCGGCTCGGGCACGCCGAGGCACTGTCGTCCGCCGCGACCGCCGCGCACGCCGCGCTCGCGGGCAATCCGGAGGACCCCGAGGGCATCGACGCGGCCACCCTGGTCGCGGGCGCCCAGCGGGCCCTGGAGGCCGTGCGCTCGCACGATCCGGCCCTCGCCGCGCTGGCCGACCGCATCGGCGAGATCGGCATCCTGCTCGGGGACGTCGCCGGGGAGCTGGCGGGCTACGCCGACGACCTGGACGCCGACCCGCTGCGCCTGGCGGCCGTGGAGGAGCGCAGGGCCGCGCTGACCGCGCTCACCCGCAAGTACGGCCAGGACGTCAATGAAGTGCTCGCCTGGGCGGAGCGCGGCGCCGCACGGCTGACCGAACTCGAGGGCGACGACTCGCGGATCGGGGAGCTGACCGCCGAGCGGGACGCGCTGCGCGCCGAACTCGGCGGTCTGGCGCAGGCCCTGACGGACGCCCGGACCCAGGCCGCGGAGCGGTTCGCGGCCGCCGTGACCGCCGAGCTGGCCTCGCTCGCCATGCCCCACGCACGCGTGTCGTTCGCGCTGCGCCAGACCGAGGACCCCGACGGCGTCGAGGTCGGCGGCCGTACCGTGGCCTACGGCCCGTCCGGCGTGGACGAGGTCGAGCTGCTGCTCGCCCCCCATCCGGGCGCACCGCCGCGGCCGATCGCCAAGGGCGCCTCGGGCGGTGAGCTGTCGCGGGTGATGCTGGCCGTCGAGGTCGTCTTCGCCGGCACGGACCCGGTGCCGACGTATCTGTTCGACGAGGTCGACGCGGGCGTCGGCGGCAAGGCGGCCGTGGAGATCGGCCGCCGGCTCGCCCGGCTGGCCAGGACCGCCCAGGTCGTCGTGGTCACGCATCTGCCGCAGGTGGCGGCCTTCGCCGACCGGCAGCTGCTGGTGGAGAAGACCGACGACGGGTCGGTGACCCGGTCGGGCGTGAAGGTGCTCGAGGGCGAGGACCGCATCCGCGAGCTGTCGCGGATGCTGGCCGGGCAGGAGGACTCCGAGACGGCGCGGGCCCACGCCGAGGAACTGCTCGCCTCGGCCCGGGCCGACCTGTAGCGGTGCGTAGGGTGGCGGGATGATCTCCCGTCCCGTCACCTCCTTCGCGTCGGCCGCCGTCCTCACCGGCACCGCGACCGCCGCCCTGCGGGCCGCGGCCCCGGGCGGCCGCGCACGCTGGGAACGCCGCAACCACGCGGGGCGGAGCGTGGGGCTGTACTCCGGCCCCGCGGCCACCCTCGCCGCCGCGGCCGGCGCCGTGCGGCTGCACCCGGCCGCCGCACTGGCCGTCCTGGCCGCCGGCGCCTGCGGGGCCTACGACGACATCGCCGGGGCCGGCGACCCGCGCCGCGGGTTCCGGGCCCACCTCGGCGCGCTCCGGCGGGGCGAAGTCACCAGCGGCGCCGTCAAGTTGTTCGGCGTCTCGGCGGCGGGGGCGGTGGCCGGCGCGGTCCTCGGCCGGCGGCCGTGGGACAAGGCGCTGGCGGGCGTGGTGATCGCCGGGACCGCGCACGCGGTGAACCTCGTGGACGTACGTCCGGGCCGGGCCGCCGGCCTGGTGCTCGCCCTCGCGGCGCCCGGGCTGCTGCGCGGCGGGCCGGACGCGCGGGCGGCCGCCGCCGTGGCGGGCGCCGCCGCGGCCGTACTGCCCGGCGACCTCGCCGAACGGACGATGCTCGGCGACACCGGGGCGCACGCCCTGGGCGCGGCGCTGGGCGCCGCCGCGGTGGCACGCGAGGGGCGCCGCGGTCTGCTCGCCCACACCGCGGCGGTGCTGGCGGCGGCCGCGTGCGGCGAGAGGGTGAGCGCGCTCGCCCGTGCGCCGTGGACCCGGGGAGGGCGCCCCGCGCGCCGTCTCACATCGTGCGACTCCGTGCGCGGGGCCGTACCCCACTTTCACTCGTGTGAGTGAATGAGAGCGGTGTGGCGGCCCGTCGTCCCGGCCCTCACCGCCCCGGACGGCCCCGGAACACCCGTACGTACTGGCATCCTTGGGGCTGGGGCCGGCACGCGGCGGAAGCGCGCACGGCCGGGCCGCCCGGTCCGGTGCCCGCTCCCCGTTCCACCCCCGGTACGTTTCCCCGTGATCGTCCAGCGCCCGTCGAGTGATCGTCCGGCGACCGTTCCACGCCGAACCAGGAGCCCGGCCACGTGAGCCCCGTCAGCAGCCCCGCACCGCACGGACAGTCGCCGCTGCGCACCGTGCAGGTGCTGGGCGGCGGAAACGCCGGCAGCAGCGCGCACGTGCGGTCCCTGGCCGCCGGCCTGGTCGCGCGGGGCGTACGGGTGACGGTGTGCGCCCCCGCGGAGGCCGACCGCGTCTACGGGTTCACCCGGGCCGGCGCCGCCCACGTCCATGTGCCGCGCAGCAGCGACCCGGTGTCCGTGGCCGCGCTGCGGACGGCCTGCGCGGACGCCGACCTCGTCCACGCGCACGGGCTGCACGCCTCCTTCCGGGCCGCCCTGGCGCTCAGCGGACGGCACACCCCGCTCGTCGTCACCTGGCACAACCACGCCCACGCCGAAGGTCCGCGCGCCCACCTGCTGCGGGTGCTGGAGCGGCGCGTGGCGAAGGCGGCCACCGTGGTGCTCGGCACCACCTCCGCGCTCGTGGACCGGGCCCGGCGCAGGGGAGCACGCGACGCCCGGCTCGCCGCGGTGGCCGTGCCCCGGCCCCGCCCCGGCCGCCCGCGCCCGGACCCGCCGCCCTCCAAGCTGCGGGCCGAACTCGGCGCCACCGAGCGCCCGTTGCTCATCGCCGTGGGCTCCCTGAACCCGTACCGGGGCCACGACCTCCTGCTGGACGCCGCCCGGGCCTGGCGGCTGCTGCTGGACCCGGTGCCGCTGCTGGTGATCGCGGGGGAGGGGCCGCTGCGTACGGCGCTGCGACGGCGGATCGAGGCCGAGGAGCTGCCGGTGCGGCTCCTCGGCCGCCGCGACGACGTCGGCGACCTGCTCGCGGCGGCCGATCTGGCGCTGCTGCCGGAGAGCCCGGAGGCCCGCTCCGTCCTCGCCCAGGAGGCCCTGCACGCGCGCGTGCCGCTGGTCGCCGCGCGGACCGGCTCCGTCACCGAACTCGTGGGCGAGGCGGCTGAACTCGTCCCGCACCGGGACCCGGAGGCGTTCGCCGCCGCCGTGGTACGGCTGCTCGGCGACCCCGGACGCTGCCGGGCGCTGCGCGAGGAGGGCGCCCGGCAGGCGGCCACCTGGCCCACCGAGGACGAGACCGTCGCCCAGGTCCTCAGCGTCTACGACGAGCTGACCCAGCCCCGACCGCTCCCCTAGGAGCCGGACCCGACCGGGCCCGGACGGCACCCCGGCCGACGGGAGCCGGGCCGGCCGGGGCCGGGTCGGATGGGGTTGGGCCGGACGGGAGCTCGGCCCGAGCGGGGCCGGGCCCGAGCGGGGCCGGGCCCGAGCGGGGCCGGGCCCGAGCGAGGCCGGACGGGAGCCGAGCCGACGGGAGCGGGGTCGGCCGGGGCTGGGCTGGGCCGGACAGTAGCTGGGCCCAGCGGGGCCGGGTCGGATGGGAGCCGGCTCGATCGGGGCCGGGCCGGATGGAGTCGGGCCGACCGGGGCCGGGCCGGATGGAGTCGGGCCGAGTGGGGCCGGGCTGGATGGGAGCTGGGCCCGACCGGGGCCGGGCCGAACAGAGCCGGGCTCGCCGGAGCCGGGCCGACCGAGGCCGGGGCCAGACGGAGTCGGGCCGGCCGGGGCCGGGTCGGCCGGGGTTGGCCGGATGGGAGCCGGGCCGAGCGGGGCCGGACGGGAGCCCGGACGTCGGGAGCCGGGCCGGCCGGGGCCGGGCCGACCGGGGCCGGGCCGGACAGAGCCGGGCCGACCGGGGCCTGGCCCGGCCCCCGGTGGCCCGGGCCGGGGCCGGGCCGCCTAGGGCACGTGGCGGCGGGCCCGTAGGGCGAGGCTCAGTGCCAGCACGGTCTGCGGGTCGTCCAGGTCGGTGCCCAGCAACTCCCCGATGCGGGCCAGGCGGTTGTAGAGGGTCTGCCGGTTCAGATGCAGCTCCCGGGCGGTCTCCGCCTTGCGGCCGGCGTGCGCCAGATACGTCTGGAGGGTCGGCAGCAGCGGCGGTCTGGAGCGGGCGTCGTGCTCCAGCACCGGGCCGATCGCGCGGTCCACGAAGGCCGCGAGGTCCGGGTGGCCGCGCAGCCGCCACAGCAGCAGGTCGATGTCGAGGCGGCGGGCGTCGTACCAGGGCCGCTCCGGCAGCCCCTGGGCCGCCGTTGCCGCCTCCGCCGCGTGCCGCAGCCCCGCGGAGGCCGCCGCCCAGCTCCCCGCCACGCCGACCACCACGACCGGCGGCTGGGGGTACCCCCTGCCAGTGGCGCCCGGGGCGGCGGCCGGGTGCCCCATCCCCGCCCGCTCCACCCCGGCGCGCAGTGCCGCCGCGACCCGGTCGGCGACCGCGGGGCGCTCCGCCTCCGAGCGCAGCCCGACCAGCAGCGGCACCCGCCCCTCGACGGGCCGCACCCCCAGCAGCACCGGCACGCCGACCGCGGCCAGCTCCTCGGACACGGCACGCGCCAGCACCGCCCAGCCGCCGCCGGGCGCGAGGGCGTCGCCCAGCCGCATCACCACCGGCAGCAGCGGACCGGCGCCCGGCCTGAAGCCGAGGACGCGGGCCTGCGCGGGCGCGTCCTCCGGGGCGATCCGCCCCTCGGCGAGGTCGGTGAGGAAGTCGCCGCGCCCGCGGGCCGCGAGCTCCTCCTCCTGCCGTGCCTGCATCAGCACCACGGCCAGGATGCCCGCCGTGCGCTCGGCGGCCATCCGGTGCACCGGTGCGAGCGGCGAGCGGACCGGCAGCAGCACCAGGCGGGCGCGGACCGAGCCGGTGCCGGGGCCGCCGCCGGGTACGTCCACCAGGACCGAGCCGGCCGGCGGCGGGGTCTGCTTGTGCTGGCCGCGCAGCCCCTCCCAGACCTGGAGCGGGTCGGCGCCCTCGGGGCCGGAGCCGGCCGCGAACAGCAGTTGCCCGTCCGGGTTCTCCAGGAAGACCGGGTTGCCGGCGAAGTCGGCGAGGATGCCGAGCACCTGCGGGACCCCGCCGCCGCCGAGCAGGGCCTCGGTGCAGCGGCGGTGCACCTCCTCGGCGCGCTGGAGCAGGGCGTAGTGGCCGTTGACGATCTCGGTGTGGATCTCCTCGGTGACCGTCACGAAGGGCACCTCGCGGTGCAGCTGGACGAGCGGGAGACCGGTGGCGCGCGCGGTTTCCACCACGGCCGCGGGCAGCCGGGCGAAGCGGGGCCCCAGCTCGATCACCAGGGCCGCGATGCCGCGGTCGGCGAGGGTGCGGACGAAGGCGCGCTGGTCGGCGGGGCGGGTGCCGAGGCCGTATCCGGTGGTGAGCAGCAGCTCGCCGCCCTTGAGGAGGGAGGCGATGTTGGGGACCTCGCCGGCGTGCACCCAGCGCACGGTCCGGCTGAGCCGGTCGGCTCCGGCGAGGACCTCGGGCAGGCCGCTGCGCAGGCCGGGCAGTTCCAGGGCGCGCTGCACGGTGATGCCGGCGCCCTCCGTGTCGAATCTGCGGTCCATGCGGTCCATGCGGTCCATGCGGTCCATGCGGTCCATGCGAGGACGCTACCTGCACGAATGCGGCCGGGACAGGGCCGGGTGCGCGGCGCGGGCGCCGGGCGGGTGCGGGGCGGGCGCGGGGTGGGACCGGCCCGGGCGGCACGCGGGCGGGCCGGCGCGCGGCGGTGCGGGGCGATTGCCGCCCCGCACCCGCCAGTCCCCACGCGCCCCGGTCGCCGGGGCGGCGGAGCCGGGCGGCGGTCAGCCCCCGTAGGCGCCGCTCGCCGTCAGGCGCAGCGCCGTGTCGATCAGGGGCACGTGGCTGAAGGCCTGGGGGAAGTTGCCCACCTGGCGCTTCAGGCGCGGGTCCCACTCCTCGGCGAGCAGGCCCAGGTCGTTGCGCAGCGACAGCAGCTTCTCGAACAGCTTCCTCGCCTCGTCGACGCGGCCGATCATCGCCAGGTCGTCGGCCATCCAGAACGAGCAGGCCAGGAAGGCGCCCTCGTCGCCGGGGAGGCCGTCCACGCCCTCGTGGTCGCCCGAGGTGGGGTAGCGCAGGATGAAGCCGTCCGGGGTGGACAGCTCCCGCTGGATCGCCTCGATGGTGCCGATCACCCGCTTGTCGTCCGGGGGCAGGAAGCCCATCTGCGGGATGAGCAGCAAGGAGGCGTCCAGCTCGCGCGAGCCGTAGGACTGGGTGAAGGTGTTGCGCTCCTTGTCGTAGCCCTTCTCGCACACGTCCCGGTGGATCTCCTCGCGCAGCTCCTTCCACCGCTCCAGCGGGCCGTCCACGTCCCCGGACTCCATCAGCTTGATCGTGCGGTCCACCGCGACCCACGCCATGACCTTGGAGTGCACGAAATGGCGGCGCGGGCCGCGCACCTCCCAGATGCCCTCGTCCGGCTCCTGCCAGTGCTTCTCCAGGTAGCGGATCAGCTTGAGCTGGAGCAGCGAGGCGTAGTCGTTGCGGGCCAGGCCGGTCATGTGGGCCAGGTGCAGGGCCTCGGTGACCTCGCCGTAGACGTCCAGCTGGAGCTGGTGGGCCGCGCCGTTGCCGACCCGGACCGGGGCGGAGTTCTCGTAGCCGGGCAGCCAGTCCAGCTCCGCCTCGCCGAGTTCCCGCTCGCCGGCGATGCCGTACATGATCTGCAGGTTCTCGGGGTCGCCGGCCACCGCGCGCAGCAGCCACTCGCGCCAGGCACGGGCCTCCTCGCGGTAGCCGGTGCGCAGCAGCGAGGACAGGGTGATCGCCGCGTCCCGCAGCCAGGTGTAGCGGTAGTCCCAGTTGCGGACGCCGCCGATGTCCTCGGGCAGGGAGGTGGTGGGGGCCGCGACGATCCCGCCCGTGGGGGCGTACGTCAGGGCCTTCAGGGTGATCAGGGAGCGGATCACGGCCTCCCGGTAGGGGCCGTGGTACGTACAGTGCCCGACCCACTCGCGCCAGAACTCCTCCGTCGCCTCCAGCGACTGCTCCGGCTCGGGCAGCGGCGGGGCCTCCTTGTGCGAGGGCTGCCAGGAGATGGTGAACGCGATCCGGTCACCGGGAGCGACCGTGAAGTCCGCGTACGTGGTCAGCGCCTTGCCGTAGGTCTCCACGGGTGTGTCGAACCACACGGAGTCCGGGCCCGCGACCGCGACCGTCCGCGTCTCGTACCGGTGCACCCAGGGGACGATCCGGCCGTAGGAGAAGCGCATGCGCAGCGACGAGCGCATCGGCACCCGGCCCGAGACGCCCTCGACGACGCGGATCAGCTGGGGGGCGCCGTCGCGCGGGGGCATGAAGTCGGTCACGCGGACCGTGCCGCGCGGGGTGTCCCACTCCGACTCCAGGATCAGCGAGTCGCCGCGGTAGCTGCGCCGGGCCGCGGCCGGGGGCTCGGTGCCGGCGGCGTGGGCCGGGCCGAGCCGCCAGAAGCCGTGCTCCTCGTTGCCCAGCAGACCGGCGAAGATGGCGTGCGAGTCGAAGCGGGGCAGGCACAGCCAGTCGACCGTGCCGTCCCGGCAGACCAGGGCAGCGGTCTGCATGTCTCCGATGAGTGCGTAGTCTTCGATGCGCCCGGCCACGTGCAACTCCAGTCGAACGGCCACGTCACACCCCGCGAAGGGGCTGTCGCTAGTGCGGTCAAGGGGTGGTTGTAATGCGTCGTCGAGAGGTGAGGCAAAGCCGCCGGTCAGTCATGGCGGCAGAACGACAACCTTTGCTCAACGAACTGACGAGCTCTCGTTGTTCCGGTGGCTTCGGGCGGGGGTGGTGCCGTGGTGCCGGCCGGGCTCGGCAGCGAGTGTCCGAGCAGGATACGACGCACGTAGATGATGTGCGTGCCGCTCCGGGCAACGTGCATGCGCCGATCGGGTGAGCCACGGGCGCGCGCGCCGAGCGCGGTACGCGACGGTGGCGGGGCGTGCGCGGAGCGTGGCCGGGAGCCATCCCCCTCCGGCGCTGATACCCTGGTAGCCCGTGGACCGGTGGGCTCGAAACCCCCGAACCGCAGCGACGGCACCTCCGCCGGACAACCCGGGTCTCCCGGGCCGGACCGCCGTACCGCACGACAAACCGCGACCACGGGAGCCCCCTCTTGGCCATGCCGCCCGCTGCTTTCCGAAACAGCACAGCCACGACGACCAAGCACATCTTCGTCACCGGGGGTGTCGCCTCCTCGCTCGGCAAGGGTCTCACCGCCTCGAGCCTCGGCATGCTGCTCAAGGCCCGGGGTTTGCGTGTCGTGATGCAGAAGCTCGACCCGTACCTGAACGTCGACCCGGGCACGATGAACCCCTTCCAGCACGGTGAGGTGTTCGTCACCAACGACGGCGCCGAGACCGACCTGGACATCGGCCACTACGAGCGCTTCCTCGACCGCGACCTGGACGGCACCGCCAACGTCACCACCGGCCAGGTGTACTCCACGGTCATCGCCAAGGAGCGGCGCGGCGAGTACCTCGGCGACACGGTGCAGGTCATCCCGCACATCACCAACGAGATCAAGCACCGCATCCGCCGCATGGCCACCGACGAGGTGGACGTGGTCATCACGGAGGTCGGCGGCACGGTCGGCGACATCGAGTCCCTGCCGTTCCTGGAGACCGTCCGCCAGGTCCGCCACGAGGTCGGCCGGGACAACGTGTTCGTCGTCCACATCTCCCTCCTTCCCTACATCGGGCCGTCGGGAGAGCTGAAGACGAAGCCGACCCAGCACTCGGTTGCGGCCCTGCGCAACATCGGCATCCAGCCGGACGCGATCGTGCTGCGCTGCGACCGCGAGGTGCCCACCGCGATCAAGCGCAAGATCTCCCTGATGTGCGACGTCGACGAGGCCGCCGTGGTGGCCTGCCCCGACGCCCGCTCGATCTACGACATCCCCAAGGTCGTGCACTCCGAGGGCCTGGACGCCTACGTCGTGCGCAAGCTGGACCTGCCCTTCCGCGACGTGGACTGGACGACCTGGGACGACCTGCTCGACCGGGTCCACAACCCCGAGCACGAGATCACCCTCGCGCTGGTCGGCAAGTACATCGACCTGCCCGACGCCTATCTGTCGGTCACCGAGGCGCTGCGCGCGGGCGGCTTCGCCAACCGGGCCCGGGTGAAGATCAAGTGGGTCACCTCGGACGACTGCAAGACCCCGGCGGGCGCCCAGCAGCAGCTCGGGGACGTGGACGCCATCTGCATCCCGGGCGGCTTCGGCGACCGCGGCGTGCTCGGCAAGGTGGGCGCCATCCGCTACGCCCGGGAGAACCGCATCCCGCTGCTCGGCCTGTGCCTGGGCCTGCAGTGCATCGTGATCGAGGCCGCGCGCAACCTGGCCGGGATCTCCGACGCCAACTCCACCGAGTTCGACCCGGCCACCGCCCACCCGGTGATCTCCACCATGGCCGAGCAGCTCGACATCGTGGCCGGCGAGGGCGACATGGGCGGCACCATGCGGCTCGGCATGTACCCGGCCAAGCTGGCCGAGGGCTCGATCGTGCGCGAGGTCCACGACGGCAAGGAGTACGTCGAGGAGCGGCACCGCCACCGCTACGAGGTGAACAACGCCTACCGGGCCGAGCTGGAGAAGAAGGCGGGCATCGTCTTCTCCGGCACCTCGCCGGACGGCAAGCTCGTCGAGTACGTCGAGTACCCGCGCGACGTCCACCCGTACCTGGTCGCCACGCAGGCGCACCCCGAGCTGCGCTCGCGGCCGACCCGTCCGCACCCGCTGTTCGCCGGCCTGGTCAAGGCCGCGGTCGAGCGGAAGAACTCCAAGTAACACACCAGTTGTACGGTTGCCGGGGTGCAAACCTTCAAAGGCGGGCACCCCGGTTCGCATTGCGGCCGGTCACCTCTTGTACGTCCCCAGCACGTGTGGAAGGACAGGGCATGACGATCAAGGACATTCCCGAGGAGTGGGAGATCCGGGCGACCGCGACCCCCTTCACCGGGAACAAGACCTCGGTCCGCACCGACGACGTGGTCATGCCCGACGGTTCGGTGGCGCGCCGCGACTACCAGGTGCACCCCGGGTCGGTGGCCGTGCTCGCCCTGGACGCCGAGGACCGGGTCCTGCTCGTCCGCCAGTACCGCCACCCCGTGCGGCAGCGGCTGTGGGAGATCCCGGCCGGGCTGCTCGACGTCCCCGGGGAGAACCCGCTGCACGCCGCCCAGCGCGAGCTGTACGAGGAGGCGCACGTCAAGGCCGAGGACTGGCGGGTGCTGACCGACGTGTACACCAGCCCCGGCGGCTGCGACGAGGCAGTGCGGATCTTCCTGGCCCGCGAGCTGTCGGAGGCGGAGGGCGAGCGCTTCGCGGCCGAGCACGAGGAGACGGACATGGAACTCGCGCGCGTGCCCGTCGAGGAGCTGGTGCGCGGGGTGCTCGCGGGTGAGCTGCACAACAACTGCCTCGTGGTGGGCGTCCTGTCCCTCCTGGCCGCCCGGCAGGGCGACGGCCTGGACGCGCTGCGCCCGGCCGGGGCGCCCTGGCCGGCGCGTCCCTTCGACGCGTGAACCCGGCGGGGCCCCACCGCCCGGCACTGCGGTGTGACCATCGCCTGATCCGATCGGGCGATGTGACCGCCGCGCTCGTCCCGGAACGTCGCAGAGCGTGAACTAGGCTCTGGAAACGCCCGGACCGGAGTCCCGGCGGGCTTGCGCGTGCGGTGGACGGGAGTGTGGCCCGTGGCGGATCAGGCGGTGGACGCGGAGGGCGTGGACCTGTCCGGCGAGGACCTGTTCACCGCGCCCACGACCCGCCTGTTCCTGGGCCGCACACGCGAGTTGAAGGAGCTGCGCGAGGACATCGAGCGGGCCGGTCTCGACACCCTCTCCGGTCGCAAGGCCCCCCGCGCGCGTGTGCTGCTCATCGCGGGCCGCCCAGGCTCCGGCCGTACGTCGCTTGCCGAGGAGCTGGTACGGCGGGTCGCGGACCGTTACCCCGACGGGGTGCTGCGGGCCAGGCTCACCGAGCCCGACGGCACTCCGGTACCGGTCGAGCGCGCCGCGCGCGACCTGCTCACCGCCCTCGGCCTGCCGGCCCCGCCGGGCGCCGCCGAGGACGACCTGACCGCCGCCCTGCGCGACGCCCTCGCCGGCCGCCGGGCGCTGCTGCTGCTCGACGACGCGGCCGGCGCCGGACAGGTCGACGCGCTGCTGCCGGACGACGCCGGCTGCCTGCTCGTCGCGGTCTCCCGGGGCCCGCTCACCGGCATCGCCGACGTGCGCCCCTGCACCCTGGGCGGCCTGGACACCAAGTCCGGCCTGGAACTGCTGGCCCACCGCATCGACCCGGTGCGGATCACCGTCGACCCGCGTGCCGCCGAGAGCCTGGTGGAGGTCTGCGAGGGCCAGCCCGCCGCCCTCGCCCTGGCCGGCGGGTGGCTCGCCGCCCACCCCCAGGCGGCCGTCGCCGACCTCGCCAAGCAGTTGCACGCCGACCCCGAGGAGGGCACGGCGCTCAGCAGGGTGCTGCGGCTGGTGCACGCCGGCCTGTCCGCCTCCGCCGCCCGGACCCTGCGCCTGCTGGCCCTGGCCCCGGCCGGCGACGTCGATCCGCACACCGCCTCGGCGCTGGCCGGCTGCTCGGTCGACAGCGCCCGGGGACTGTGCGACGACTTCGCCGCCCTCGGCCTGCTGCGCGCCGTGCCCGGCCCGCTGCCGCGCTACGAGGTCCCCGGCTGCCTGCACCCCCTGCTGGCCGCCCTCGCCGGGCGCCAGGACCGCCCCGCCGAGCTCCAGCTGGCCCGCGCCCGGATGCTGGAGCGCACGGTACGGCTGCTGCAGTCCTGCCGCGCGATCACCGAGACCGACGACCCCGACAGCCGCGAGCGGCTCAAGAACCTGCCCCCGGCCCTGCGCTTCGCCACCCCGCGCGCCGCCGCCGAGTGGCTTGGCGTGCGCCGGCCCGCCCTGCTCGCCGCCGCCCGCCTCGCGGTCGCCGACGGCGGGCTCGACACCCTGGCCCGCCGGCTGCTGTCCCAGCTGGTCCGGGCGATGGTCGCGCACATCGGCACCCGGGCCGCCGCGCCCGACCTGTACGGAGTCCACCGCCTGGTGCTGGACGTGGCCGAGCGGCAGCGGCTCCCCCGGGAGAAGGCCGCCGCCCTGCTGAACCTCGCCGACCTGGACGCCCGCACCGGCCGGACCGCCGAGGCGCTCGCCCGCTACCGGGCCGCGCTGGACGCCGGACGCGAGGCGAACGACCCCTACGCGACCGGCCGCGCGATGGAATCCGTAGGCAGCGCGCACCAGGAGCTCGGGGACCACGACCGGGCGGCCGACTGGTTCGGCCGGGCCCTGGCCCAGCGCCTGGCGCGCGGGGAGCACGAGGACGCCGCCCGGCTGTACGGGCGGATCGCCGCCGCCCACACCTACGCCGGCCGGTACGGCGAGGCGCTGCGCAACTGGCGGGCGGCGGTCGCGGCGCACCGCAGGTCGGGCGATGTCCCCGCGCACGCGCGGGCGTTGAGCGAGCTGGCCCGGGTGCAGGAGTACGCGGGACGGCACGAGGACTGCCTGCGCACCTGCCAGGAGGCGGTGGAGTGGGCCCGCCGCGCCGGGGACACGCGGCTGCAGGCCGCGCTGCAGCTGCGGCTCGCCGACACCCTGGAGCGGCTGGGCGACCCGACGGCGGCGGCCCTGCACCGCGGGGCCGCGCGGCGCATGCTCGGCGACGGGATCGAGCCGGTCACCGGGCCGGACCCGGAGGGCACACAACCGGAATCCGGGGCTAACGCCTGCGAAATCCGTAGTGCATCCACTGAAGATTGATGCAATGAAAGGCTAGACAGCGAGAACGCCTTCATTAGACTGGCCCTGCCGCTCGTTCTCCTGCGGTGTCTCCTGGTATGCCCGTGCGTGCCGGGGTACGTCTTGTATTGCCCCACATTTCCCTGAGCCAAGGACCGTGATCGACGTGAAGGTCGGCATCCCCCGCGAGGTCAAGAACAACGAGTTCCGGGTGGCGATCACCCCCGCCGGCGTGCACGAGCTGGTGCGCAACGGGCATCAGGTGGTCGTCGAGCGGAACGCCGGCGTGGGCTCCTCGATCCCGGACGAGGAGTACGTCTCGGCCGGCGCCCGGATCCTGGAGACGGCCGACGAGGTCTGGGCCTCCGCCGACCTGCTGCTGAAGGTCAAGGAGCCGGTCGCCGAGGAGTACCACCGTCTGCGCAAGGACCAGATCCTCTTCACCTACCTGCACCTGGCCGCGTCCAAGGAGTGCACGGACGCCCTGCTGGAGTCCGGCACCACCGCGATCGCCTACGAGACGGTCGAGCTGCCCAGCCGCGCCCTGCCGCTGCTCGCCCCCATGTCCGAGGTCGCGGGCCGGCTCGCCCCGCAGGTCGGCGCGTACCACCTGATGCGCGCCGCCGGCGGACGCGGGGTGCTGCCGGGCGGGGTCCCGGGCGTGCCGGCCGGCAAGGCGGTCATCATCGGGGGCGGCGTGTCGGGGTGGAACGCGGCGCAGATCGCCATCGGCCTGGGCTTCCACGTGACCCTGCTGGACAAGGACATCAACAAGCTCAAGGAGGCGGACAAGATCTTCGGCACGAAGATCCAGACCGTCGTCTCCAACGCCTTCGAGCTCGAGAAGGCCTGCCTCGAGGCCGACCTCGTGGTCGGCGCCGTCCTGATCCCGGGCGCCAAGGCCCCCAAGCTGGTCACCAACGAGCTGGTGTCCCGGATGAAGGCCGGAAGTGTCCTTGTCGACATCGCGATCGACCAGGGCGGCTGCTTCGAGGACTCCCACCCGACCACGCACGCCGAGCCGACCTTCCAGGTCCACCAGTCGGTGTTCTACTGCGTCGCCAACATGCCCGGCGCGGTGCCCAACACCTCCACCTACGCACTGACCAACGCCACGCTGCCGTACATCGTCGAACTGGCCAACCGCGGCTGGGTGGAGGCGCTGCGCCGCGACGCCGCGCTGGCCAAGGGCCTCAACACCCACGACGGCAAGGTGACTTACCGCGAGGTCGCCGAGGCGCACGGCCTGGAGCACGTGGAGCTGGAGACCCTGCTCGGCTAAGTCGCCTTTCCGCGAAGGCGATACGTCAACACGGCGTGCCAACCACGCCCACCCGGCCGGACCTTGCCCGACGAGGTCCGGCCGGCTGTGTGTATGGTCACTTCGCCGCCGCCGGTCAACTCGCCTCGAAAGCAACCGTTCGACCGATTCACGCACCGGTGAAACCTGCCGTGCGACGGCCGTACGCCCTTGACAGAGGGATGTTTCATTGCCGACACATCGGGCCGGGTCCGGCGGATTGTGTTGCTGCGGACGCCCGACACGCCATAGAGTCGCCAATCGTCGGCATGGTGCCACGCTGACCTGTCTAGAAGTTCCCTGGTCACCAAGGAGGTAAGACGACTTGTGAATGAGTCGACATTTTCTCCCGGGGGTGGTCAACCAGGAACGCCTGCGCGGGGCCAGGGCCCCACGGGGCTCGAGGCTGTCGGCTCCGTTGCTGTGCGCACCTTCGCAGCCCATCAGGGTCACCGGTTCTCCGGGACGACCCAGCCAGCACACCAGAGCATGGATGGCCATCACGTGAACGCCATGGCCGGCGACGGAAGTGGCGCGCCCCACAACCACTTCGCCGACTACGACGAACTGCCCGAGGGGCACTTCTACGACCCCGACGCCGAGTACGAGCCCGACCCCGAGTACGCGGCCACGCTCGCGCCCGACGCGGCCCGCCAGCGCCGTGAGCGCATCGGCCCGACCGGACGCCCGCTGCCGTACTTCCCGATCCCGGGCCCACTGACCGACCACGGACCCGCGAAGATCATCGCGATGTGCAACCAGAAGGGCGGCGTCGGCAAGACGACGTCGACCATCAACCTGGGTGCCGCGCTCGCGGAGTACGGCCGGCGCGTGCTGCTCGTGGACTTCGACCCGCAGGGCGCGCTGTCGGTCGGTCTCGGCGTCAACCCCATGGAGCTCGACCTCACCGTCTACAACCTGCTCATGGAGCGGGGCATGTCCGCGGACGAGGTCCTGCTCAAGACGGCGGTCCCCAACATGGACCTGCTGCCCAGCAACATCGACCTGTCGGCGGCGGAGGTCCAGCTGGTCTCCGAGGTCGCGCGCGAGTCGACCCTCCAGCGGGCGCTGAAGCCGCTGATGGACGACTACGACTACATCGTGATCGACTGCCAGCCCTCGCTCGGCCTGCTCACCGTCAACGCGCTGACGGCCGCGCACAAGGTGATCGTGCCGCTGGAGTGCGAGTTCTTCGCGCTGCGCGGGGTCGCGCTGCTGACCGAGACCATCGAGAAGGTCCAGGAGCGCCTCAACCCGGAGCTGGAGCTCGACGGGATCCTCGCCACGATGTACGACTCGCGCACCGTGCACAGCCGTGAGGTGCTCGCGCGGGTCGTCGAGGCGTTCGACGACCACGTCTACCACACGGTCATCGGGCGCACGGTCCGCTTCCCGGAGACCACCGTCGCCGGTGAGCCCATCACCACCTACGCCTCCAACTCCGTCGGCGCCGCCGCCTACCGCCAGCTCGCCAGGGAGGTGCTCGCCCGGTGTCACGCCGAGTGAGTCTGCCGGGGGCCGACGAACTGTTCCGTACGACAGGGGGGATGGCGCTCCAGGCGTCCACTCCCCGGCGCCAGGCCAACGGCGAGGCCCGGGTGCCCGCTCCCGCGGGGGAGAGCGACGCGGCGGCCGCCGCGGAGGACGCCCCGCAGTCGGTTCCCGCCCAGGGGGGCGACGGCGAGGGCGCGGAGCACGTCGCGGCCGACGCCGAACCGGCCGACGCCGGCGAGTCCCGCAGCCGGGGCGCGGCGGGCACAGCCGGTGAGCGCCCCGGGCGGCGTCCGGGGACGCAGGAAGGTTCTGCCGCCGCGGCGGCCCAGCCGCAGCCGCGCAAGCGCGGGCGGGCGGCGGCCCGCAGGCCCAGCGGCCGTGAGCGGCACGACGAGAAGATCACGGTGTACGTCTCCGCCGAGGAACTGATGGACCTCGAGCACGCCCGCCTGGTGCTCCGCGGTGAGCACGGCCTGGCCGTCGACCGGGGCCGTATCGTCCGCGAGGCGGTCGCCGTGGTCCTCGCCGACCTGGAGACCCGCGGGGACGCCAGCATCCTCGTACGGCGGCTGCGCGGGCGGTAGCGGTAGCCTGCGGGGGCCATGACCTCGAACAACCCTCCCGCCCCCGGCTCCGGCGGCCCCGCCGGCCGCCGGCGTGCGCTGGGCAGGGGACCCGGAGCGACCCCGCGCCCGGACCGGCCGGCCGAGGACGCCGCCCCGGACCGGGGTCCGGCGCGCCCCGGGGACTCCCCGGAGAGCGAGGACCGCGCGAGCACCGGCGGGGCCCCGCTTCCCGAGCCGCCCCGGGCCCACCCCGCGGCACCGCACACCGCCCCGGCCCCCGGCGCGGCCACCCCGGCCACCGCTGCCGCCCAGGACCCGGGCCCCGCTTCCCGCCCCCGGACCGGAGCCGTTGTGCCGCCCCGGACCGGGCCGTCACCCGATGCCGCGACACCGGCAGCAGCCGGCGGCGCGACGGCCGGACCCCAGCCGCACCCGCGCACGGAAGCAGCGCCCCGCACGACCACCTCTCCGCCCGGCGCGGACCCGTCCCCCGAGGCCACGTCGCCGCTCCGGTCCGGGCGGTCACCCGAGGCCGGCGTGACTTTCCAGGCAGGGGCGGGTTCCGAGACCGGGGTGGCCTCCGAGGCCGGGGTGACGTCGGAGGTTCGGTCGGGGTCCGGTGCCGGGGTGGTCTCCGGGGCCGGGGCGTTGCCCGGAGCCGGACCGGCGTCCGGGGAACGGCCGGTGGACGGGGCCGGGAGCGCGGCAGGCGGCCGGACCGGGGCCGAGCCGCCTTCCCAGCCGCGCACGGCCGCGGCCCACGAGACGGCGGTGGCGCCCGGCATCGGCCCAGCCGCCGGTCGCAGGGCCTCCGACAGCGGCGCGGCGGCCGAGCGGGCCGCGACGCCCGGCACCGGCGCGGGGGCCGTTCCCGCGATCTCCGACGGCGGCGTGGCGGCCCGGCCGGCCGTGGCCTCCGGTGCCGGCGTGGCGGCCGAGCGGGCCGCGGCGCCCGGCACCGGCGCGGCGGACGTGGAGCGGGTCGCGGCGGGCGAGTCACCTCTTGCGCCGTCGCCGGGCACGGGGGTGGACGGCGACGGTGACGGCGGCGGGGTCTTCAAGGTTCGGCTGGCCAACTTCGAGGGGCCCTTCGACCTGCTGCTCCAGCTGATCTCGAAGCACAAGCTCGACGTCACCGAGGTCGCGCTGTCGAAGGTCACCGACGAGTTCATGGCGCACATCAGGGGCATGGGGCCCGACTGGGACCTGGACGAGACGACCGAGTTCCTGGTCGTCGCCGCCACCCTGCTCGATCTCAAGGCGGCCCGGCTGCTGCCCGCCGCCGAGGTCGAGGACGAGGCCGACCTCGCGCTGCTGGAGGCCCGCGACCTGCTGTTCGCGCGGCTGCTGCAGTACCGCGCGTACAAGCAGATCGCGGACATCTTCAACCGCAGGCTCGAGGAGGAGGCCCGCCGCCACCCCCGTACCGTCGGCCTCGAACCCCACCACGCCGAGCTGCTGCCCGAGGTCGTCATCAGCATCGGCCCCGAGGGCTTCGCCCGGCTCGCCGTCAAGGCCATGCAGCCCCGACCGAAGCCGCAGGTGTACGTCGACCACATCCACGCCCCGCTGGTCAGCGTGCAGGAGCAGGCGGGCATCGTGGTCGCACGCCTGAGGGAACTGGGCGAGGCCAGCTTCCGCGCGCTGGTCGAGGACACCGACGACACCCTCACCGTGGTCGCCCGCTTCCTCGCCCTGCTGGAGCTGTACCGGGAGAAGGCCGTCGCCCTGGACCAGGAGACCGCCCTCGGCGAGCTGCTCGTGCGCTGGACCGGCGGGGACGGGGACCAGACACCCGTGGTGACGGACGAGTTCGACCGGCCGCCCGAGGAGCCCAAGGAGGAGAAGAGGCCGTGAACGAGGAGACGACCGTGGCCCCGGCCGGACCGCGCACCGCCGCCGGGCTGGACCTCAAGCCCGCCCTGGAGGCGGTCCTCATGGTCGTGGACGAACCCGCGACCGAGGAGCAGCTCGCGAAGATACTCGAGCGGCCCCGCCGGCAGATCGCGGACGCGCTGCGCGAGCTGGCCGACGAGTACACCGTGCAGGGCCGCGGCTTCGAGCTGCGGCTGATCGCCGGCGGCTGGCGCTTCTACACCCGCCCCGAGTACGCCGCCGCCGTGGAGGGCTTCGTGCTCGACGGCCAGCAGGCCCGGCTCACCCAGGCCGCCCTGGAGACCCTCGCCGTGGTCGCCTACCGCCAGCCGGTCAGCCGCAGCCGCGTCTCCGCCGTACGCGGGGTCAACTGCGACGGCGTGATGCGCACCCTGCTCCAGCGCGGTCTCGTCGAGGAGGCGGGCACGGAACCCGAAACAGGTGCGATCCTGTACAGGACGACGAACTACTTCCTGGAGCGGATGGGCCTGCGCGGTCTGGACGAGCTCCCGGAGCTCGCGCCCTTCCTCCCGGAGGCGGAGGCGATCGAGGCCGAGACCCAGGAAGGGGTGCCGTCGTTCGACCCGGACGCGCCCGACGACGACGCGCCGGGCACCCCGGCGAGGCCGGGTACCGACGACGCAGACGACCAGACGGAACTTTGATGCGAAGCAGCGGCAGGAACGGCGGACACGGCGGGCGCGGCAACCACCGCGGCGCCGGCAACAACAGGGACGACAAGCAGGGGCAGGGCCGCCCCCGCAAGCCCCGCCCCGAGGAGCGCCGCTACGACGTGGGCCCCGGCGCGACCAAGGACGGCCCCAAGGCCGGGCGCGGCGGCGCGGCCCGCGGCGGCGCCAAGGGCGGCCCCAAGCAGGGCCGGCCGCAGGACGGCGGTCGCGGCCGCACGGCGCCCGCCCGCTCCCGCGAGTACGAGGCACGGGTCGAGGAGCGCAACCGCGAGCGCTACGCGGGCGGGAAGGACGTCAAACCGCCCAGGACCTTCCCGGGCGCCGAACAGGAGGGCGAGCGGCTGCAGAAGGTCCTCGCCCGGGCCGGCTACGGCTCCCGGCGCGCCTGCGAGGAGCTGATCGACCAGGCCCGCGTCGAGGTCAACGGCGAGATCGTGCTGGAGCAGGGCCGCCGGGTCGACCCCGAGAAGGACGAGGTCAAGGTCGACGGGCTGACCGTGGCCACGCAGTCGTACCAGTTCTTCGCGCTCAACAAGCCCGCCGGCGTCGTCTCCACCATGGAGGACCCCGAGGGCCGGCAGTGCCTCGGGGACTACGTCACCAACCGGGAGACCCGGCTGTTCCACGTGGGCCGGCTGGACACGGAGACCGAGGGCGTCATCCTGCTCACCAACCACGGCGAGCTGGCCCACCGCCTGACCCACCCCAAGTACGGCGTGCGCAAGACCTACCTCGCGCACATCGTCGGACCGATCCCGCGCGACCTCGGCAAGCGCCTGAAGGACGGCATCCAGCTGGAGGACGGCTACGCCCGCGCCGACCACTTCCGGGTCGTGGAGCAGACCGGCAAGAACTACCTCGTCGAGGTCACCCTGCACGAGGGCCGCAAGCACATCGTCCGCCGCATGCTGGCCGAGGCCGGGTTCCCGGTCGACAAGCTGGTGCGCACCGCCTTCGGCCCGATCGGCCTCGGCGACCAGAAGTCCGGCTGGCTGCGCCGGCTGTCCAACACCGAGGTCGGCATGCTGATGAAGGAGGTCGACCTCTAGGACCCGGGACCTCCGGGGACCGGTAGCCGGGACCCTCATGGTCCTGGGACTTTCAGGGCCCTGGGACCCGCAGGGACCCGGGCCCTCCAAGGCCGGGCGCCTCTGAGGCTCGCCTCCAAGGCCGGGCGTCCCGGGCGCCTCTAAGGCCGGGCGTCCCGGGCCGCGTGGTCCGGGCGCCCCGGTCGGCGCTCGTCCGCCGCGGCGGCCTGCCGCGGGAGACCGGGCGCCCGCAGCGCGGAGGCGTGGCGGACGCGGTGCAGGAAGTCCTCCACCCGCCGGCGGTCCGGGTGCTCGGGCAGCGGGGTGCGCAGGGACGCCTCCCGGGCCTGCGCCGCCAGGCGGTCCGTCCAGGCCTCGAACTCCGGCCACGCGACCTCGCCGCGCCGGACCGCCAGCAGGCTCTCCCGGTGCTCGCCGGCGTCGACCGTCAGCCGTCCGGTGCGCAGCAGGTCGCGGGCGCTCATCAGCAGCCGCAGCAGGTGCATGGCGTGCTTCCAGCGCGGGGCGCCGTGCGTGCGGATGTCGGCGTCCAGCTTGCGCCGCTGCCCGAGGGCGTACCCGGTGAAGGTCTCGTACACCCGGCGGGACAGGAACGCCTCCCGCAGCGCGAGGAGTTCACGGCCGGTGGCGTCGGCGTACTCCACCAGCGGCGAGTGCAGGCACTCCAGGACGTTGGGGTTGCCACGCAGCGCCAGCTCGCAGAAGCGCTCCAGCTCCCAGCTGAACCGCTCGGGGCCGGGCCCGTCCGCGTGCGTCGGCGGCTTGTCGAAACGCCAGAACAAGGGCGTGGGGGCGACGAACACGCCCCTACGGTCGGTGTCGCTGTCCGGCGTCGCCAGCCCGAAGGCCCGCGAGCCCATGACACAGGAGTAGATCGTGTGGTCGCGTACCAGGTCCTCGGGCTGCATGCCGGGAGCGTACGCGGAACGTCACAGCAGGCGAATCGAATTGTCGCTCACCTGGATCCGCTTGGCGGGCAGCGGGCGGGTGGCCGGGCCGTGGGCCACCGAGCCGTCCGCGATGTGGAAGCGGCTGCCGTGGCAGGGGCAGTCGATGGTGCCGTCCGCGACCCGGCTGACCGTGCAGCCCTCGTGCGTGCAGATCGCGGAGAAGGCCTTGAACTCGCCGAGCTGCGGCTGGGTCACCACCACCTTCTGGGCCGCGAAGACCTTGCCGCCGCCCTCCGGGATGTCGCCGGTGCCGGCCAGTGCCTGTCCCTCGGCCGGGGTGTGCGGGGAGAGCGAGCTCGCCGGGGAGGCCGACGTCTTCTCCGAGGGAGAGGCCTTCGTCGAGTTCCCGGCGCCGTTGCCGTCGTCGTTGCCGCAGCCGGCCGCCACGAGCGCCACCGCGCCCGTGGTCAGGATCGTGCGCCGCGTCGAGCCCTGCGTCATCTCGTCACTCCGAGGGGTGCTGGGTGGGGGGAGCTCCGGGCGGAGCAGGAGCATCTTCGCACCGGAACCGCCCATCACGAAGCAACCCGGGAGGGAACGCCGCGAAACGGTCGTTCCGCCGCGTGTCTCAGCGGGCGGGCGCCGCGCACCCGCGCCACGCGGGCTGACTAGGCTGGGAGGTCCAGCAGCCGACATCCACCGAGCAAGGAGCAGCGCCGTGGCGGTACGAGCGGTCCGGGGGGCCGTCCAACTCGAGCGGGACGAGGCCGGCCACATGGACGAGCGGGTCGGGGCCCTGCTCACCGCGGTCCTGGAGCGCAACGGCCTGACCGCCGACGACCTGATCAGCGTCTGGTTCACGGCCACGCCCGATCTGCACAGCGACTTCCCGGCCGCGGCCGCCCGCAAGCTCGGCATCGTCGACGTGCCGCTGATCTGCGCCCAGGAGCTGGACGTCGAGGGGGCGATGCCCCGCGTGGTGCGCATCCTCGCCCATGTCGAGTCCGACCGGCCGCGCGCGGACATCGCCCATGTCTACCTGGGCGCGGCGGCGGCCCTGCGCAAGGACATCGCCCAGTGAGAAGCGCACTCGTCATCGGCACCGGCCTCATCGGCACCTCCGCCGCCCTGGCCCTCGCCCAGCGCGGCGTGACCGTGCACCTGACCGACCGCGACCCGGAGCAGGCCCGTACGGCGGCGGCGCTCGGCGCCGGCACCGACGAGGCCCCGGACGGGCCCGTCGACCTCGCCGTCGTCGCCGCCCCGCCCGCGCACGTGGCGGGGGTGGTCGCGGACGCCATGCGCCGGAACGCGGCCCGCGGCTACCTGGACGTGGCCAGCGTCAAGGGCGGCCCGCGCCGTGAGCTGGAGTCGCTCGGCATGGACCTGGCCCGCTACATCGGCAGCCACCCCATGTCGGGCCGGGAGAAGTCCGGCCCGCTGGCCGCCACCGGCGACCTCTTCGAGGGCCGGCCCTGGGTGCTCACCCCCACCCGGGACACCGACACCGAGGTCCTCAACCTGGCCCTGGAGCTGGTCTCGCACTGCAGGGCCGTGCCGGTCGTCATGGACGCCGACGCCCACGACCGGGCGGTGGCGCTGGTCTCGCACATGCCGCACCTGGTCTCCAGCATGGTCGCCGCGCGCCTGGAGCACGCCGAGGAGACGGCCGTACGGCTGTGCGGGCAGGGCATCCGGGACGTGACCCGGATCGCGGCCTCCGACCCGCGGATGTGGATCGACATCCTCTCCGCGAACCCGGGACCGGTCGCCGACCTGCTGTCCGACGTCGCCGCCGACCTGGACGAGGCGGTCCGGGCGCTGCGCGCGCTGCAGTCCTCCGACGAGGACAAACGGCGCGAGGGCAGCACCGGGATCGAGGACGTGCTGCGTCGGGGCAACGCCGGGCGGGTCCGCGTCCCCGGCAAGCACGGCTCCGCGCCGCGCGTCTACGAGGTCGTCGCCGTGCTCATCGACGACCAGCCCGGACAGCTGGCCCGCATCTTCGCGGACGCCGGCCTGGCCGGGGTCAACATCGAGGACGTACGGATCGAGCACGCCACCGGGCAGCAGGCGGGCCTGGTGCAGCTGATGGTCGAGCCGAAGGCGGCGCCGGTGCTGACGGCGGCGCTGCGCGAGCGGGGCTGGGCCATCCGGCAGTAAGAGGGCACCCGGGATGCCAGTAACCTTGTGCGGGGCGCACTCGCGTCCCGCCCACCCGATCACCCCCCTTCACCAGGAAGGTGCCCCGCTGTGGAAAACGGCGCCGCCCGGACCGTCAAGCCCGTGATTGTCGCCATCGACGGCCCCTCCGGCACGGGCAAGTCGAGCACGTCCAAGGCCGTCGCCGCGCAGCTCGGCCTGAGCTACCTGGACACCGGCGCCCAGTACCGGGCGATCACCTGGTGGATGGTGACCAACGGGATCGACATCGACGACCCGACGGCGATCGCCGCCGTGGCCGGCAAGCCGGAGATCGTCTCCGGCACCGACCCCGCCCACCCGACGATCACCGTCGACGGTGTGGACGTGGCCGGCCCGATCCGCACCCAGGAGGTCACCTCCAAGGTCAGCGCGGTCAGCGCGGTACCGGAGGTGCGGGCCCGGATCACCGAGCTGCAGCGCTCGCTGGCGTCCTCCGCCGCGACCGGCATAGTCGTCGAGGGCCGCGACATCGGCACCACCGTGCTGCCGGACGCCGACCTGAAGATCTTCCTCACCGCCTCCCCGGAGGCCCGCGCCGCCCGCCGCAGCGGCGAACTGAAGGGCGCGGACGTCCACGCCACCCGGGAGGCCCTGATCAAGCGGGACGCGGCCGACTCCAGCCGTACGACCTCCCCGCTGGCCAAGGCCGCCGACGCGGTCGAGGTGGACACCACCGACCTGACGCTGAAGCAGGTCATCGAGTGTGTCGTCACGCTCGTCGAGGAGAAGAGAGCCGCGAAGTGAGCCTTCCGTCTCAGCGCACGGCCCGCCGTGCGCCGGAGCGCGCGCCGGGCCCGCCGTCGGAGCGCGGCGCGGACGTCGGGCGCCGGATCGGCGTGGGGCTGATGTACGGGCTGTGGCGCCCGCGCGTGCTGGGCGCCTGGCGGGTGCCCGCGAGCGGGCCGGTGATCCTCGCCGTCAACCACTCGCACAACATCGACGGCCCGATGGTGATGGGCGTGGCGCCCAGGCCGGTGCACTTCCTGATCAAGAAGGAGGCGTTCGTCGGCCCGCTGGACCCCTTCCTGACCGGCATCGGACAGCTGAAGGTGGACCGCGACAGCACCGACCGCACGGCGATCAGCCGCGCCCTCGGTGTCCTGAAGCAGGGCGGTGTGCTCGGCATCTTCCCCGAGGGCACCCGCGGCGAGGGAGACTTCGCCTCCCTGCGCGCCGGGCTCGCCTACTTCGCGGTGCGCGGCGGGGCGCCGATCGTGCCGGTGGCGGTGCTGGGAAGTTCCGAGCGGCGCGGGCGGTTGATAAAGGGACTGCCTCCGCTGCGCTCCCGCGTCGACGTCGTCTTCGGCGACCCCTTCGAGGCGGGCGACGCCGGCGGACGGCGCACCCGCAGGGCGCTGGACGAGGCGACCGAGCGCATCCAGAAGCAGCTCACCGCCCACCTGGAAAACGCCAGGCGCCTCACCGGGCGCTGAGCAACACTTGAGTAGTGGATCACCGCGAACCGAAGCGGTGCTCCACCGACCACCACGATGAACTACGAGGTACGGACTTCATGAACGAGGACAACCAGCCCGACGGCTCGGCCGCGCACGAGTACGAGCACGGGGCGCTCGGCGACGCCGAGTACGCGGAGTTCATGGAGCTCGCCGCGGGGGAGGGCTTCGACCTCGAGGACGTCGAGGGCGCCATCGAGGAGGCCGGACACGGCCCGCTGCCCGTGCTCGCCGTCGTCGGCCGGCCCAATGTCGGCAAGTCGACTCTGGTGAACCGCATCATCGGCCGCCGTGAGGCGGTCGTCGAGGACAAGCCGGGCGTCACCCGCGACCGCGTCACCTACGAGGCCGAGTGGGCGGGCCGCCGCTTCAAGGTCGTCGACACCGGCGGCTGGGAGCAGGACGTCCTCGGCATCGACGCCTCCGTGGCCGCCCAGGCCGAGTACGCCATCGAGGCCGCCGACGCGGTGGTGTTCGTGGTGGACGCCAAGGTCGGCGCGACGGACACCGACGAGGCGGTGGTCCGGCTGCTGCGCAAGGCCGGCAAGCCCGTGGTGCTGTGCGCCAACAAGGTGGACGGCCCCAGCGGCGAGGCCGACGCCGCCTATCTGTGGTCGCTCGGCCTCGGTGAGCCGCACCCGGTCTCGGCCCTGCACGGCCGCGGCACCGGCGACATGCTGGACCGCGTGCTGGAGGTGCTGCCCGAGGCGCCGCGCGAGACGTTCGGCGCGGCCGGCGCCGGCGGCCCGCGCCGGGTGGCCCTCATCGGCCGCCCGAACGTCGGCAAGTCCTCGCTGCTGAACAAGGTGGCCGGCGAGGAGCGCGTCGTCGTCAACGAACTGGCGGGCACCACCCGGGACCCGGTCGACGAGCTGATCGAACTCGGCGGCAAGACCTGGAAGTTCGTCGACACCGCCGGCATCCGCAAGCGCGTCCACCTCCAGCAGGGCGCCGACTACTACGCCTCCCTGCGCACCGCGGCCGCCGTCGAGAAGGCGGAGGTGGCCGTCGTGCTGATCGACGCGTCCGAGAGCGTCTCGGTGCAGGACCAGCGGATCATCACCATGGCCGTGGAGGCGGGCCGCGCCCTCGTCGTCGCCTACAACAAGTGGGACACCCTCGACGAGGAGCGCCGCTTCTACCTCGAGCGGGAGATCGAGACCGACCTCGCGCAGATCTCCTGGGCGCCGCGGGTGAACGTCTCGGCGCGCACCGGGCGGCACATGGAGAAGCTGGTCCCGGCGATCGAGACGGCGCTGGCCGGCTGGGAGACCCGGGTGCCGACCGGCCGCCTGAACGCCTTCCTCGGCGAGCTGGTCTCCGCCCACCCGCACCCCATCCGGGGCGGCAAGCAGCCGCGCATCCTGTTCGGCACCCAGGCGGGCACCAAGCCGCCGCGGTTCGTGCTCTTCGCCTCCGGGTTCATCGAGGCGGGCTACCGGCGCTTCATCGAGCGCCGGCTGCGCGAGGAGTTCGGGTTTGAAGGGACGCCGATCCACATCTCGGTGCGCGTGCGCGAGAAGCGGGGCGCCAAGCGGAAGTAGGACCGCGCGCCTGGTCGCGCGGCGGCGGAAGCGCGCGGCGCGAAGGCGCGCGCGGCTGACCGAGCGCAGGCGCGCGGGAGCGCGCGCCAGGAAGCGCGTGGTGCGCAGGCGCGCGCGGCGTGCAGGTATGCGTCAGGGGCGGCCCTCCGAGACGGAGGGCCGCCCCTTCGGCGTTCTTCCCGCCGTGTCACAGACCCCGGCGCGGTGCGGGTGGTAGGGCCGCCGGGACGTGGTGCATTCCCGGGTCCTGCCGCCCGATCGTGCCGACCCGCTGCCATTGGGCCTGCTGGTGACCGGTGCCGTGCCGGGTGCTGTAGGAGCCCGCGCCGTAGGCGCTGTACCCGTTCTGGCCCGTGCCGTGGGAGAGGTTTCCGAACGCGACGAAGCCCAGGTCCTCCTCGCCGCTGCGGTCACCCGGCAGGGCTCGGTAGGCCTTGACGTACTCGGCGCAGAGCGCGTCGTAGATCGGCGTGGCCGATGGGCCGCCCTGCGGGTCCTGGGCCCGCCGCGCGGACGGGATCGGCGGGTAGGACTGGCGGCGGGGAACGTCGTATGCGTGCACGTATGTGCAAACGACCCCGGACCTGAAGGGATGCGGCTCAGGTACCGGCCAGCGGGAGCGCCGCCGCGACCAGCTTCCCGGTCGCGGCCGCCCGGTCCAGGGCGTCGCGCAGCAGGTCCTCGCGCGGCTGGCGGCCGATGGAGCCCACCGGGGCCGCGAACATGATCACCTGCTGGTGCTTGTTGGCGGCCGCCCGCCAGCCCTCGGTGACCTGCAGCGGCTGGTGCGCCTGCCACCAGGCGACCGGCCGGGCCCCGTCGGCGCCGGGCTGCAGGACGGCGTGCAGCTGGCCCATGGCGAGCAGCACCGACCAGCCGTGCAGCACCGGCGGCACGGCGGTGATCTCGGTCAGCGGCATGAAGCCCTGCTCGATGAGGAGCGGCAGGAAGTCGTCGCCCGCGCCCGTCGTGCCCGGGCGCACGATCGGCGCGGTCGGCTCGACGACCAGCGCCGGGTGCAGCTCACCGTTGATCAGCACGAGCCCGCTGGTCACTCCGAGCACGGCCTGCTCGGGTGCCGGGCGCTCGGACCCCGCCTGCCCGGGTCCCGCCTGCCCGGGTCCCGCCTGGCCGGGTCCCGCCTGGCCGGGTCCCGCCTGGCCGGGTCCCGCCTGGCCGGGGACGGCCTGCCCGGGCACCCGGCCGGCGGCCGCGTCGGCGTTGATGGAGCGGACCGCGCCGCGCAGCTGCTCCTCGGTGACCTGGACGACCTGCGAGGGCAGGCAGGTGGCGTGGGCGAAGGCGAGGACGGCGGTCTCGTCCCCGACGAACAGGACGGTGCTGGTGCGCTCCTGGGCGGAGTCGCCGGGGGTGCGGCAGGACGTGCAGTCGTAACTGCCCGGGGCGTTCTCTCCGGCGAGCAGCCGGTCGGCTTCTTCGTCGCCGATCTCGGCGCGTACGGCGTCGCTGACGTCGAGCATGCGCGGCACGGGTGGCTCCCTCGGGATGCGGTGCGTGGCGGGACCGGGTGGCTCCCGGCCCATGGGCCGGGAGGGCCCCCGGCTCATGAAGAAGACAACGGACGATCTGTGGCGGGAGTCACGCCCTCCGCCGAACGGAATCGAACCATCCACCGCACAGGGTCACACCGGGTGCGGAATCGGGCACTCATCGTCAACTCCCGGACGGGTCAAGGGCCTTGACGCGGTGAAGTGGGTCACAGACCGCCGGTGGCGAGGGTCGAAAAATCCGGAAATCAGCGAATGAAGTGGGTGTCCGGAAATCGCCGATACCTTCGGTAACCGGCAACTGGCCTGGCCCGACGGGCCGTTGGTTGATCCCGGCTCGGCATGCTCCCTACATTCCTCCGCCGTGTGCACCGAGCACCGCCCGGGTACGTCCGCCGACCGCACCGAGCCCGCACCACCGAGCACGACCTCACCAGGCGGACGGGGCGGGCGCGCCGGCCGCGTCCAAGCGCGGCGGGCGCGCACCGCCTTGGGGGACCCCGGGTTGTCCGAAAGGGATTCACATGTCCGAATGTGCCGATAGGAACGCCGACACCACGCGTGAGACCACCCGCAGGACGCGCACCACGGCGGCTCTCGCCGGAGCGATCCTGCTCGCCCCGCTGGGCGTGCTGGCCGCGACCGGCAACGCCCACGCGGCGGACGGCGGCGTGTGGGACCGCATCGCCCGGTGCGAGAGCGGCGGCAACTGGCACATCAACACCGGAAACGGCTACTACGGCGGACTCCAGTTCGCCGCGAGCACCTGGCGCGCCTACGGCGGCACGGCCTACGCGCCCCGCGCCGACCAGGCCTCCCGGTCCCAGCAGATCGCCGTCGCCACCCGGGTCCAGCGGGCCCAGGGCTGGGGCGCCTGGCCGGTCTGCTCGGCCCGGGCCGGCGCGTCCGGCGGCGCACCCGCGTCCGGCTCGGGCGGGGGCGCGACCGGGTCGTCGTACGAGTCCCACAAGTCCACGCACAAGTCGGGCCGGTCCGAGGCGCACGGCACGGGCCACCAGAACACCCAGCAGCCCGCGCAGCGGCCGTCGAAGGCGCCGGCCCACGAGACGGGCCACACCGGCCGCGGCGGCTCCCGCGGCGAGTACACCGTCCGCGCGGGCGACACGCTGAGCGGCATCGCCGCCCGGCACGGGACCACCTGGCAGCGGATCTACGCCGCCAACAAGCCGGTCATCGGCGGTGATCCCGACCTGATCGTGCCCGGGCAGCGCCTCGCTCTCTGAGCGCTCCCCCCTCTGCCGGGCACCTGGCCCCGCCCCGTCCGCCGACCGGGCGGGGCCTGCCGTCGTCCGGGACCGCGCCGGCGCGTCCCGCGGCCCGGTGCGGCCGCCCCGGGCGGGCGGCCCCGCGGCTCGGCCCGGGCACCCCGGGCGGGCGGTCCTGCGGCTGCGCGCGGGCACCCCGGGCGGGGTCGTACGGCCGCGTGCGGCGCCGCCCGCCGTCCGGCCCGGGAGGGGGTTTTGTGCCGGGCCGGTGAATTTCCTGTGCGGCGGAGGGTGCGCTGATCATGCGCGGATCAATCGCGGGACCGGAATGCGGCGGCCTTCCCCGCGGCCCCCGTACGGCTCGCGCGGGTGCTTTCCGCGGGCCTTTTCCGGGTGCCGTCACCGGGGGCGGGAATTGCCCGCGAATGGCCGCGGGAGAGGAACACGAACGCCCGCCTGCGGGGGCGCGGTTCATCCGGTCGCGCGTCGGCGTCCTGTGACAGAAGCGTGACAGCGGGGAGAGAAGTGGCCCGGGGGCCGGGTGTTCTTCCGCGGTTCCCCGCCAGGGCCTAGCGTGGCCGTATGGCATCGATCCCCCCTCCGCCCGCGGAGCCAGAGGACAGTCCGGACGGCTATGTGGGCCTCGAGCCCGAGCACGCCGAACGGCTCGCGCGCGAGCGCGGCTGGACCACGGTCCGGTCGCTGCCGCCCGGCGCGATCATCACCATGGAGTACCGGTACGGGCGGCTGAACTTCGAGGTCGCCGACGGCCGCGTGGCGCGCGCCTGGAAGGGCTGACTGGAAGAGCTGACTGGAAGGGCTGACTGGAAGGGCTGGGGCGACCGCCTGGACGGCTGACCCGGCCGCCCGGCGGGCGGTGGGCCCGGCACGGCGGAGGCGGGTGCCCGGCGCACGGACGGCGCGGGCACCCGCCTGCCCGCTTCAGCCGCCGGCGAGGGGGCGGGGCGCCGAGGCCGTGCCGCGCGGAAGGCGGTCGGGGTGGGCGCGGTCGGGGTGCGGGGGCCGGCGGCTGCCGGCCGGGGTGACCGGCGTGCGCTCCGAGCGGACGGCGTGCGGACCGGACGCCAGGTGGACCGGCGTCCGGGAGGCACGGCCGGCGCCGACCGTCTCGCGGGCCACCGGAGCCTCGTCCCTGGCGGGCACGCGCGGTCCCAGGGCCACGGGCGCGCCGACGGGCACGACCGGCACGGGCACCGGCGTACGGCGGCCGCGGCGGGAGCGCAGGCGGTCGCGCAGATCGAGGACCGCGGTCTCGGACCGGGCGATCAGCGGCTCGCACCAGGGCAGCGCGAGCAGGATCAGCAGCCCCGCGGCCCAGCCGAGCAGCACGTCGCTGAGCCAGTGCGTACCCAGGTAGACGGTGGTGAGGCCGACGCCGAGCGAGGTGACCGCGGACAGCGCCGACAGCCAGCGGCGGGCTCTCGGGGTGGAGGCCAGATAGGCCAGGATCCCCCAGGTCACCACGGCGTTGGCCGTGTGCCCGCTGGGAAATATATCGCCGCCCATGCCCATCTCGTTGGAGCCGATGACGGTCGCGTAGTGCGGTCCGAGGCGCCCCATGCCGAGCTTGGCGGCGCCCACCGTGATGTTCAGCAGCAGCAGTGACGCGGCGAGCGTGAGCAGCGGGCGCAGCGTGTGCTGCCGCCAGGAGCGCCAGCCCAGCCAGGACGCGACCATCACGGCGGTCGGGCCGCGCTGGCCCAGCACCACGTAGTAGTCGAGGAACGCGTGGATCTCGGGCCACTGCTGGTACGGCCGGAAGAACATGACCTGCCAGTCGAGCCGGACCAGCCAGGAGGTGGTCACCACGGCCCAGACGATGGACAGGTAGAAGGCCAGGGTCGCCGAGAAGAGAACCACCCGGTGGCGGCTCATTCTCGGCACGTCGATGTGCGCCGGCCGCTGAGGCTCACGGTCCAGCCTGGCGAACACCCGGTCCAGGCGGGTGGTGAGGGTTCCTTCGGTACGCACCTAATCGACGTTACAGCGAGTGAGGACTGTTCCCGGACGAATCGCGGGGTTTGTGATGACGATGTGATGTGGGATTGCTCTCAACGGCCCTTTAATTCCCCGGAATCCGTAATCCCGTCCGGTCTCCGCGCCGCATTTCCTTTGATCATTCCGGTACTTGCTTATGCGGCGCTTATGAATGCGTTGACCGGATGCTCGGATGTAATTACCCGTGTGATCGTCGGACGGTCCGTCACGACCGGCCCGTCACCGGGCCGGTCCGCTCACGGGGGGCCGGAGCCGTTCAGCCAGAACGCCCCGTAGAGGGCCGAGGCCACCGCGACGGCGCCCAGCACCTGGGCCTGCCGCGGCGGGCGCAGCCGGGCGAGGCCCAGGGCGAGCGGCAGCAGCAGTGGGAAGGCGGGCAGCAGCAGCCGCGGCTTGGAGCCGAAGTAGCCCGACGCACACAGGGCGAGCGCGGTGATCACGCCCGAGTACACCAGCAGCGGCAGCGGCTGGCCCTGGCGCACACCGGTGACGTACAGCCGGATCACCAGGCCGACCCCGGCGATCAGCGCGAGCCCGGCCAGGGCCGAGGGGAAGGAGGTCAGCTTCCCGGCGGCGAAGCGGGCGAAGGCGTAGCCGCCGTCGAAGCCGTTGTGCCAGCCGGCCTGCACGTCGAGGTAGCCCAGCGGGCCCCCGCCGGTGCGGTGCCCGACCCACAGGACGTACCCGGCCGCGCCGAGCGGCGCGAGCAGCATGCCGGCAACGGTGCGGGAGAGCGCGGCGCGGGACGGGCCGGCCGGGGCGCCCTCGTCGCGCCCGGTGACGGCCGGAGCGCACGCGTCGCGCCCCGTGGCGCCAGGGGCGCGCGCCGCCCGCCACGCGCCCCCGCCGTCACCGGTGCCACGGGACCGCACGAACGAGGTGATCGCCCCCGTCCACACCGCCGCGGCCACGGCGAGCCCGACCGGCCGGGTCAGCCCCGCCGCCAGCGCCAGGACCCCCGCGCTCACCCAGCGGCCGGTCAGCACGGCGTACAGCGACCAGGCGGCGAGCGCGGTGAACAGCGACTCGCTGTACGCCATCGACTGCACGATCCCGACCGGCAGCACCGCCCACACCAGCACCGCGCACACCCCGGCCCGGCGGCCGTGCACATGGTCGGCGACCGCGAAGATCCCCCAGGCGGCGGCGAGCGAGGCGAGCAGGGCGACGACGAAGCCGGCGTCGGCGTACGACAGCGGCGTCACCGCGGCGCCCAGCCGCTCCAGCCAGGGCAGCAGCGGAAAGAAGGCCAGGCTGGAGTGCACGTCGCCGTTCGGCAGGCGCACCTCGTAGCCGTACCCGGGCCCGGCCACCCGCTCGTACCACAGGGCGTCCCAGCGGGCGGTCAGCAAGGTGTACGCGCTCTTGCCCCGCGCGGCACTCCAGGCGGCCAGGACCAGCAGGCCCAGCGCGCGCACGGCCGCGTACCCGAGGAGCGCCGGGGCGGCCCGGCGCAGGGCCCCGGGCCGGGCCGCCGTCATAGGCATCGCGAGATCGGTCACCGGCCCGATTATCCGCACCGACCGGAACCGTCCGTACCGGCGGGTGCGTGATGACGGGCGGGGCAGTGGCGTACGCCACACCGGTTCGCGCGGGGTCTGAGAGGTGGGCCACGTGCCACCGGGCCGAATGCGCGTACGCTGACGTGTCACTCGCAGTCGCCGCGCGGGCCGGGGACCTCCGCTCCTCCCCGGCCGAGCAGCGGGGTTCCCCACCCCGCGCCCGCCGGACGCGAGGGTTCATCTGGGAGGTACGTACATGTCCGGGACGACCGCGGCCGCCGCCCGGCCGCGCCGTCGGGCGGCCGGGGCCGGTGCCGATCGCTGGGTCGTCCTGGTCGTGCTCTGCGTCAGCCTGCTGCTGGTCGCGGTGGACGCGACCGTCCTGCACGTGGCGGTCCCCGCCGTCACCGAGGACCTCCGGCCGGGCGCCATCGAACTGCTCTGGATCGTCGACACCTATCCCCTCGTCTGCGCCTCGCTGCTGATCCTCTTCGGCACGCTGGGCGACCGGGTCGGCCGCAGACGGATCCTGCTGCTCGGCTACGGCCTGTTCGGGGTCTCCTCCGCCGTGGCCGCGTTCGCGCACGACCCGCGGACCCTGATCCTCGCGCGGGCGCTGCTCGGCGTCGGCGGCGCCATGATCATGCCGGCCACGCTGTCGATCCTGCGGGCCGTCTTCCCCGACCGGCGCGAGCGGGCGCTGGCCATCGGGGTGTGGAGCGCGGTCGCCGCGGTGGGCGCGGCGGTGGGGCCCCTGCTCGGCGGCTTTCTGCTGGAGCACTTCTGGTGGGGGTCGGTCTTCCTCGTCAACATCCCGCTGATGCTGGTCAGCCTGCCGGTGGGCCGGCTGCTGCTGCCGGAGTCGACCGGCGACCGGGACGGCCCGTGGGACGTGGCCGGGGCGCTGATGGCGGCGGCCGGCCTGTTCGGCGTGGTGCTGGGCGTCAAGCGGCTCGGCGGCGGGGAGCCGGCGGTGAGCGCGCTGACCCTCGGCCCGCTGGTGGTGGGCGCGGCGCTGCTGGTGACGTTCGTCCGCCGGCAGCGGCGGCGCCGGCATCCGCTGGTGGACCTCGGGATGTTCGCCCGGCCGGCCTTCAGCACCTCGGTGGGCTGCATCGTGCTGGCGATGCTGGCGCTGGTCGGTCTGGAGCTGATCGCGGCCCAGTATCTGCAGCTCGTGCTCGGACTGTCCCCGCTGCAGACGGGGCTGCGGCTGCTGCCGCTGACGTTCGCCGCGATGGCGGCCGGGCTGCTGGGCGCGCGGATGCTGCGCCGGTTCGGGCCCCGGCGGATGGTGTGCGCCGGGTTCTGCGCGACCGCGGCGGCGGTGGTGCTGCTGACCGCGATGGGCGCGCAGGACGACGCCTGGCTGCTGCTGGCCGGCTTCGTGCTGCTCGGCTTCGGGCTGGAGACCACGCTGTTCGGGGCGTACGAGTCGATGCTGAACGAGGCGCCGCCGGCTCAGGCGGGCGGGGCCGCGGCCATCGGCGAGACGTCCTACCAGCTCGGTGCGGGCATCGGCATCGCCCTGCTGGGGACGGTGATGAACGCGGCGTACGCGCCCGGGCTCGCGGACGTGCCCGGTGTGCCGGCGCCGGCGTCGGGGGCGGCCTCGCACTCGCTGGGGGAGGCCTACGAGGTGGCCGGCCGGCTCGGCGGCGCGGCCGGGGGCGCCCTGCGGCGGGCCGCCCGGGACTCCTTCGTGCACGGTCTGCATGTGACCCTGCTGGTGAGCGCGGGACTGCTGCTGCTCGGCGCGGTGATGGCGCTGCGGCTGCCGCGGGTGATGCAGTGCGAGGAGGCGGCGGACGACGAGGCGGTCGGACTGCCCGCCCAGCGGGAGGTCGAGCGGGACCGGGTGTCCGCCTGAGGAGCGCCCGCGCGGCGTGCGTCCCGGGGGCGCGGGCGGCGGCCACGGGTGCTGGACGCCGGGCCCGGCACGTCGTAACGTCGGGGCCGAGTCGCGTAACTAGCGGTGCTAGTTTTGTTGAGCCGGAGGTGCCCATGCCGTCGTCGTTGCCCCCGTTCGACCCCACCGATCCCCTCGGGCTCGACGATCTGCTGGAGCCGGAGGACCTGGCCGTCCGCGACACCGTGCGCCGCTGGGCCGCCGACCGCGTCCTGCCGCACGTCGCCGAGTGGTACGAGAGCGGCGAGCTGCCCGGCATCCGGGAACTGGCCCGGGAGCTCGGCTCCCTCGGCGCGCTCGGGATGTCCCTCAGCGGATACGGCTGCGCCGGCGCGACGGCCGTGCAGTACGGCCTCGCCTGCCTGGAGCTGGAGGCCGCCGACTCCGGCATCCGCTCCCTGGTCTCCGTACAGGGCTCCCTCGCCATGTACGCCATCCACCGCTTCGGCAGCGAGGAGCAGAAGCAGCGGTGGCTGCCCCGGATGGCCGCGGGGGAGGTGATCGGCTGCTTCGGGCTCACCGAGCCCGACCACGGCTCCGACCCCGCCGCCATGCGGACGTACGCCAAGAAGGACGGCGGCGACTGGGTCCTCAACGGCCGCAAGATGTGGATCACCAACGGATCCGTGGCCGGGGTCGCCGTCGTCTGGGCGCAGACCGACGAGGGCATCCGCGGGTTCGCCGTGCCGGCCGGCACGCCCGGCTTCTCCGCGCCGGAGATCAAGCACAAGTGGTCCCTGCGGGCCTCGGTCACCAGCGAGCTCGTCCTCGACGACGTACGGCTGCCCGCCGACGCCGTACTGCCGGAGGTCACCGGGCTGCGCGGACCGCTCAGCTGTCTCTCCCACGCCCGCTACGGCATCGTCTGGGGCGCCATGGGCGCGGCCCGCTCCTGCTTCGAGGCCGCGGTCGACTACGCCAGGACGCGCGAGCAGTTCGGCAGGCCCATCGGCGGTTTCCAGCTCACCCAGGCCAAGCTCGCCGACATGGCGGTCGAACTGCACAAGGGGCTGCTGCTCGCCCACCACCTGGGGCGGCGCATGGACGCCGGCCGCCTGCGTCCCGAGCAGGTCAGCTTCGGCAAGCTCAACAACGTGCGGGAGGCGATCGAGATCTGCCGCACGGCGCGGACGATCCTCGGCGCCAACGGGATCTCGCTGGAGTACCCCGTGATGCGGCACGCCACCAACCTCGAGTCGGTGCTCACCTACGAGGGCACCGTCGAGATGCACCAGCTCGTGCTGGGCAAGGCGCTCACCGGGCTCGACGCCTTCCGGTGAGCCCCGGGCGGGGCAGGGCCGGCGTACGGCCCTGCCTCAGCTCTGGTTGAAGAACCCGTCCGACCGGTGCGCGGCCGGGTCGCCGCTCACGATCTCCGTGTCGGCGGGGGACAGCAGGAACACCCGGGTGGAGACCCGGTCGATGGAGCCGCGCAGGCCGAAGACGAGCCCGGCCGCGAAGTCCACGACGCGCTTGGCGTCGGCCGACTCCATCGCCGTCAGGTTCACGATGACGGGCACGCCCTCCCGGAACAGCTCGCCGATGGCGCGGGCGTCCCGGAAGCTGTCCGGCGTCACCGTGCCGATCCGGCGGCCCTTCTCCTCGGCCGTGTCCGTGGCCACCTTCACCCGGGGGTCGGTGACCCAGGCGTCCCCGGACTCGGTGCCCTCGGAGTAGTCGTCGTCGTAGTAGCGCTCGTCTTCGTTGTCGTCGACGAGGCCGAGCCACGCACTCGCCTTGCGTACCGATCCCATGGACGCCTCCTCTCACAGCGGTCTCTCCTGCTTTCCGCATCCCTATGGTCATCCATGATGCGGACGGCGCGCCAAGTGAATAGACGCCGCACGGGGGGTTTGTGACGGTACTGGTGCACAGCGAATCCGTCGAGAGCCCGTATGCCCCAAGGCTCGTGCGCTACACGGCTGCTGACTGTGAGTGAAATATGATTGTCCCCGGCACTTGGGTGACCGTCGGTGCGTACGGGTGAACGAAGTGGTCGATACGATGCGGCGGCTCAACGTCGTACGCGTCACGGGGGATCGCCATGTTCGGAATCGTCAGACCCTGCCGCCACCGGCTCGGGAAGAACCTCGCCACCCAGTGGATGGCCCATCTGTGCGGACTGTGCCTGGCCCTGCGCAGCGATCACGGACAGTTCGCACGCATAGCGACGAATTATGACGGACTTCTCATATCCGTGCTGACCGAGGCCCAGTCGCAGGGCGCGGGGGAGTCCAGGGGCCGTCGGCGCACGGCCGGCCCCTGTCCGCTGCGCGGCATGCGCACGGCGTCCGTCGCCCGGGGCGAGGGCGCCCGGCTCGCGGCGGCCGTCTCCCTGGTGCTCGCCTCGGCCAAGGTGCGCGACCACGTCGCCGACGGCGACGGGCTGCTGGCCCGCCGGCCGGTGGCGCTCGCCGCCCGCCGGGTCGCCGACGGCTGGGGCCGCGCGGGCGCCCGCACCGGGGCCTACGTCGGGTTCGACACCGCGGTGCTCGTCGACGCGGTGGACCGGCAGACCGGCATCGAGGCGCTCGCCGGGCCCGGCACACCGATCCTCGCCGTGACCGAGCCGACCGAGACCGCGACCGCCGCGGCCTTCGCGCACACCGCGGTGCTCGCGGGCCGCCCCGGCAACGCCGCGCCGCTCGCCGAGGCCGGGCGCCTGTTCGGGCGGCTCGCGCATCTGCTGGACGCCGTGGAGGACCGCGAGGCCGACGCCGCCTCGGGCGCGTGGAACCCGCTCACCGCCACCGGCACCCCGCTCACCGAGGCCCGCCGGCTCGCCGACGACGCGGTGCACGGCATCCGGCTCGCCCTGAAGGAGGTCGAGTTCGAGGACGGCCGGCTCGCCCATCTGCTGCTCGCACACGAACTCGGCCGCTCCGTCGACCGGGCGTTCGGCACCGCGTCCTGCGGGCACGGGCACCCCTCCCAGGACGCACCGGAGGGCGCGCCCGAGGGCGCCTTCGGCCCCCCGCGCACGCCGTACCTGCCGCAGGACCCGCACACCCCGCAGCCTCCCGCCCCGGGCCCGCGCGGCTTCTGGGCCGGGTGCGCCGCGGCCCTCGCCGTGTGCTGCACCTGCCAGGTGTGCTGCGCCGACGAGTTCGAGGGCCCGTGGTCGAGGCGGCGGCGCGAGGGCGTGTGCAGCAACTGCGACTGCTGCGACTGCAGCGACTGCGGGGACATGTGCGGGTGCTGCGGCGACAACTGCTGCAGTTGCGACTGCTGCGACTGCGGCTGCGACTGCTAGCGGGGCGCGGGCGCACCTGGGGCTGCCCTGGCCTGTCGGCCGCTCGGCCCGTCGGCCTGTCGGTCAGGGGTGGGGCAGGGGTGCCGGGGCCGTTCCAGGGCCAACCGGTCGTCGTCCGGGCGGGGGATTCGTGGGAGGCGGTCGCCGCTCAACTCCCGCCCCGCATACGGCGGAAGGCCACCGGCGGCTCTCCCCCCGCCGTGCTCCCGCACCTTCTCCCGGCGCCGGGCGGACCCGACGACTTCATGGACCGTACGGCGCCACCGCTCCGGGACGGCGGCGCGTTCCGCGCGGCACCGGGGCGCCGCTGTGCGCCCGCACCCCGGTTTGGCCGCCCCGCCGCACATGGAAGGGTTGAACGCATGACGGACGCACCCGCCCGCCGGCAGCAGGGGCACGAGGACCGCACCGACGCGGTGCCGGCGCCCCACGGGCCGCTCGCACCGGCCTGCCCGCACTGGCCCGAGAGCCATCCGGATGGTCGAATTCCGGACAACCCCGGGACCGGGAGGGCGGACGGCGACGCGGTCGTGCTCACCGCCGCCACGGCGGCCCGGGCCCACGCCCTGGGCCGGCCGGTGCCGGGGCGCTTCACCCGGTACGCCGCGAGCCGTACCGTGCGCGTGCCGGACGCGGGCGGGCGCGAACGCGGTCCCGCGATACCGGCGGGGGAGCGGACCGTGCTCCGAGGCGCCCCCGGCCACTGACGGTGCGTCAACCGGGCGCGCATACCGGTCGAGACCGCACACAGCCCACTTGGAACGCACAGAGTCGCACGGCCTAAAGGCACCCTTGCGCCGACCGGCCGTTCGGCCGAATACTCCCCCACAGCGCTTGTCAGGGGCACGGCTTGTCCGGAATCCGGACAGGTGCTCCTGGCTGCGCCTCACGGGCCCCGACCCCACGCGGGCCCCCCGACTTCCTTTGTGGAGGAACGAAAAGTGAGGATCAAGCGCACCACCCCACGCAGCGGTATCACGAGACGGACCCGGCTGATCGCCATCGCCTCCGGGCTCGTGGCCGCCGCCGCGTTCGCGGTCCCCAGCGCGAACGCGTCCGACACCGGCACCTTCAGCGCCGCCCAGCTCACCAAGGCGAGCGACTCGGTGCTCAAGGCCGACATCCCCGGTACCGCCTGGGCTGTCGACAGCAGGACGAACCGTGTCGTCGTCACCGTCGACAGCACGGTCTCCCAGGCCGAGATCGCCAGGATCAAGCAGCAGGCGGGATCCAACTCCGGTGCCCTGACCATCAAGCGCACGCCGGGCAAATTCAACAAGCTGATCTCCGGCGGCGACGCCATCTATGCGAGTAGCTGGCGCTGCTCGCTCGGCTTCAACGTCCAGGACTCCAGCGGCAACTACTACTTCCTGACCGCCGGTCACTGCACCGACGGCGCGGGCACCTGGTGGTCGAACTCGTCGCACTCCACCACGCTGGGCACCACCGCCGGCTCGTCCTTCCCGGGCAACGACTACGGCATCGTGCGCTACACCAACGGCTCGGTCACCAAGTCGGGCGCCGTGGGCAGCGTGGACATCAAGAGCGCGGCCACGCCGTCCGTCGGCACCACCGTCTACCGCCGCGGCTCCACCACGGGCATCCACAGCGGCCGGGTCACCGCGCTCAACGCGACGGTCAACTACGGTGGCGGCGACGTCGTCTACGGCCTGATCCAGACCACGGTCTGCGCCGAGCCCGGCGACTCCGGCGGCCCGCTCTACTCCAACAGCGGTGTCGCCTACGGCCTGACCTCCGGCGGCAGCGGCAACTGCTCCTCCGGCGGCACGACGTTCTTCCAGCCGGTCACCGAGGCACTGAGCGCCTACGGGGTCCACGTCTACTGACGTCCTCCCCGCCCGCCGGGCCGACCGCGGCGGCCCGGCGCCCACTGCCCGCACCGGCGGCAGGCGAGCCCCCGTACGCAACCGGCGTACGGGGGCTCGCCCTTGCCCGCGGGCGGTCCCGGCGGCCGCGATCACTCCGGCGGGGTGTCCGCCCGGCCGGGCGGTTCGGTGAAGGTGTCGTTCCGCGGCGCCCCGGAGCGCGCCGTCGTACCGCCGCGCCCGGAACCGGGGGCGCCCGTGCCCGTACTGCCCGGGGTGCCCGCGCCGCCCGTGGTGGCCGTGTTGCCCGTACCTTCCGTACTGCCTGCGCTGCCCGCACTGCCCGTAGTGCCGGCGTCGGTGCCGTCGGAGGTGCCGCTTCCGGCGCCGGCCCCGCCGGCACCGGCCTCCGCGACCCCGGACTCGAAGGCGCCGGACTCGGAGACGCCGGACTCGGAGACGCCGGACTTTCCGGACCCGCCCGCAGCGGTGCCGTTCCCGCCGGCCCGGCTCGCCGGGGCGGCGCCCGCGGCCGCCCGCCTTCCGCGCAGACCCGCCGCGAGCAGGGCCAGGACGACACCGGCGAACGCCCACGCGCCGAGCACCAGCAGCGCGTCCGTCAGGGCCCTGCCGCGGAAGTACGCGATCGAGCGAGCCGCCCAGGTGCCCGCGCCCGGCGGCAGCGCGGGACCGATCGCGCGCCAGAACGGCGGCAGCATCGGCCACGGCAACGCCCCGCCCGCGCTCGGATTGCCCGCGATCACCACCAGCAGGATCATCAGGCCGACGCCGCCGATGCCGAAGATGCCCTGGAGGGCGAGCGTGGCCGCGCCGACGGCGAAGGTGACCAGCGCGCCCAGTCCCCACAGGGCCAGGACATGGCCCGGCAGCGCGTCCAGGGCCGGGCCCACGATCAGCGCGCCGCCCAGCCCGCCGAGGAGTGCGACCAGTGCCATGGCGCCCAGCCGGATCGCCGCGCGGCGCGGGTTGGCGGGCCGGGCGCCGGCGCTGATCGCGAGGATCGAGGCGCACAGGTACCCGCCGATGCTCCAGCCCACGACCAGGTAGAAGGACGACAGCGCGTTGAGGTCGCCGGCGGAGGCCGGGGCCACGTCCACGGTCCGTACCGACCGCCCCTCGCCCCGGTCCACGGTGGTGAGGAGCCTCTCCAGGGTGGTGGCGAGGGCGGCGCCGCCGCCGGAGGCCACCAGGAGTGTGTCGGTGGTACCGGCCGGCCCGACGACCAGGGCGCCGTCGAGCTCGCGGCGCAGGATCCTGGCGCGGGCCGCCGCCTCATCGGTCACCCTCCGCGGGGCCAGGGGCGAGCCGGGCAGCCCCTCCAGCCGGGCCACCGTCCGCGCGGCCACCGCCTCGGGGGCGGCCACGCCGAAGGGCACGTCCCGGGGCCGGGGCTTGTGCAGGGCGCCCACGTAGGAGGCCACGAACAGCAGCTGGAGTGCGATCACCCCGAGGACGAGCAGCGTGGCACGCGGCGTGACGGCGTCCCTCACCTCCTCGCGGAACGGACTGGGGCGACGACGGCGGGCGTGGGGGTGCGTCATGCCCTCACGCTGCGTGGCGCCGGATGTTTGCGCAGGTGGGACACGCCCGAACGGATGTCGTACACGTGTTCGGGGATGGGGGTATGGTGGGGAGGAGGGGGTAGGGAACTGATGTTCGAGAGTCTGGTGCGGGCTCACGAGTACGGGAGGTGCGGGTGCCGGGTTTCACGCATCTGCACACCGTTTCCGGGTTCTCCCCGCGGTACGGCGCCTCCCACCCGGAGCGGCTGGCCGAGCGTGCCGCGGAGCGGGGCATGGACGCCCTCGCGCTCACCGACCGCGACACCGTCGCCGGCGCGGTCCGCTTCGCCAAGGCCTGTGCGGCGGCGGGTGTGCGCCCCCTGTTCGGCACGGAACTGGCCGTGGCCGGACCCGAACCCGTACGGCACGGCCCGCCCGGGCGGCACGGCCTGCCCGGACCGTACGGCTTGTCCGGACCGTACGACGCCTCCGCACGGAACGACGCCTCCGCGCGGGCGGAGCGTCGCCGGACGCCGGTGCGCGGTGGCGCCTTCGTCGACGAGTCGGCCCCGCGCGTCACCTTCCTCGCCCGTGACGGCGCCCGGGGCTGGGCCGATCTGTGCCGCCTGATCAGCGCCGCGCACTCGGGGCTCTCGTCCCCGCTCGGGCAGGGGGGACCCCCGTCCCCGGGCACCCCGCTGCTCGCCTGGGCCGACAACCACGCCGACGGTCTGACCGTGCTGCTCGGCCCCGGCTCCGACGTGGGCCGGGCGCTGGCCGCGGGCCGCCCGGACCGGGCCGCGCGGCTGCTCGTCCCCTGGCGCGAGGTCTACGGCGACGCCCTGCGCCTGGAGGCCGTCTGGCACGGCCGCGAGGGCACCGGCCCCGGCTCCCTGCGGCTGGCCGCCCGCACCGTCGGTTTCGCCGCCGAACAGGGGATCCGGCCCGTGCTCAGCAACGCCGTCCGCTACGCCGACCCCGGCCAGGGCCCGGTCGCCGACGTCCTGGACGCCGCCCGCCGGCTGGTGCCCGTCGGCGCGGGCGGGGAGCTGGACTCCGGCGAGGCCTGGCTGAAGGACCCGGGCGCCATGCTGCACGCGGCCGAGCGGATCGTCCGGGCCGCGGGCTTCCGGCCCGAGGCGGCCCACCGCCTGCTGGAGCAGACGCAGGCCACGGCCGCCGAGTGCCTGGTGGACCCCGAGGACGACCTCGGCATGGGCACCGTCCACTTCCCCGAGCCGCACCTGGTGGGCGCCGGCCGCCGCACCGCCCAGCGCACGCTCGCCTCCCGGGCGGCGGCGGGCATGGTGCTGCGCGGCTACGCCGGCCGGCGCGACTACTGGGAGCGGATGCACCAGGAGCTGGACATCATCGCCCACCACGGCTTCGCCTCCTACTTCCTCACCGTGGCCCAGGTGGTGGACGACGTACGGGACATGGGCATCCGGGTGGCGGCCCGCGGCTCGGGCGCCGGCTCCCTCGTCAACCACCTCCTCGGCATCGCCCACGCCGACCCGGTCGCGCACGGGCTGCTGATGGAGCGCTTCCTGTCCAAGCGGCGCATGGTCCTGCCCGACATCGACATCGACGTGGAGTCCGCGCGCCGGCTGGAGGTCTACCGCGCGATTATCGACCGGTTCGGCGCCGAGCGGGTCGCCACGGTCGCCATGCCGGAGACGTACCGGGTGCGGCACGCGATCCGCGACGTGGGCGCCGCCCTGTCCATGGACCCCGCCGAGATCGACCGGGTCGCCAAGTCCTTCCCGCACATCCGCGCCCGCGACGCCCGCGCGGCCCTCGAGGAACTGCCCGAGCTGAGGGCGCTGGCGGGACGGAAGGAGCGGTACGGCAGGCTCTGGGAACTGGTCGAGGCGCTCGACGCCCTTCCGCGCGGGGTCGCCATGCACCCGTGCGGGGTGCTGCTGTCCGACGCCTCCCTGCTCTCCCGTACGCCGGTCGTGCCCACCAGCGGCGAGGGCCTGCCCATGTCCCAGTTCGACAAGGACGACGTGGAGGACCTCGGGCTGCTCAAGCTGGACGTGCTGGGCGTGCGGATGCAGTCGGCGATGGCGCACGCGGTCGCGGAGGTGGAGCGGGCGACGGGGGAGCGGATCGACCTGGACGCGGTGCCCGACGGCGACCCGGCGACGTACGGGCTCATCCGCTCCACCGAGACGCTCGGCTGCTTCCAGATCGAGTCGCCGGGACAGCGGGACCTGGTGGGGCGGCTGCAGCCGGGGACCTTCCACGACCTGGTGGTCGACATCTCCCTGTTCCGGCCCGGGCCGGTGGCCGCCGACATGGTGCGGCCGTTCATCGAGGCCCGGCACGGGCGGGCGCCGGTGCGCTATCCGCACCCGGACCTGGAGGAGCCGCTGAAGGAGACGTACGGGGTCGTCGTCTTCCACGAGCAGATCATCCACATCGTGCACATCATGACCGGCTGCGGGCGCGACGAGGCCGACCGGGTGCGGCGCGGGCTGTCCGACCCGGAGTCGCAGGGGCGGATCAAGGTGTGGTTCGCCCAGCACGCGGCGGCGAGGGGGTACGACGCGGAAACGATTCAGCGGACCTGGGAGATCGTCGAGGCGTTCGGTTCGTACGGCTTCTGCAAGGCGCACGCGGTGGCCTTCGCGGTGCCGACGTACCAGTCGGCGTGGCTGAAGGCCCATCACCCGGCCGCCTTCTACGCGGGGCTGCTCACGCACGACCCGGGGATGTACCCCAAGCGGCTGCTGCTGGCGGACGCGCGGCGGCGCGGGGTGCCGATCCTGCCGCTGGACGTGAACCGGTCGGGGGTCACCCATCGTATCGAACTGGTGTCTGATTCGGAGTCAGGGGAAGGTGACGCGGAGTCCGTTCCGCCCGGCACCTGGGGACTGCGGCTGGCCCTTTGTGACGTGCACGGCATCAACGAGGCCGAGGCGGCGCGGATCGCGGACGGGCAGCCCTACGCCTCGCTGCTGGACTTCTGGGAGCGGGCGCGGCCGAGCCGTCCCGTCGCCGCGCGCCTGGCCCAGGTGGGCGCGCTGGACGCGTTCGGCGCCAACCGCCGCGATCTGCAACTGCACCTGACCGAGCTGCACCGGGGGAGCCGGGGCGGCCGGGGCGGCGGGGGGCAGCTGCCGCTGGCCGGCGGAAGGAGGACGGCCGCCGCCGGGCTGCCCGACCTGTCCGAGGCTGAGCGGCTCAGCGCCGAACTGGGGGTGCTGTCCATGGACGCCTCGCGCAATCTGATGGACGACCACCGGGCGTTCCTCGACGAGCTGGGCGTGGTCTCCGCGCGCCGGCTGCGTGAGGTGCGGCACGGCGAGACGGTGCTCGTCGCGGGCGCCAAGGCGGCCACCCAGACCCCGCCGATCCGCTCCGGCAGACGGGTCATCTTCTCCACCCTGGACGACGGCACCGGCCTGGTCGACCTCGCCTTCTTCGACGACTCCCACGACGCCTGCGCGCACACCGTCTTCCACTCCTGGCTGCTGCTGGTGCGCGGAGTGGTGCAGCGGCGCGGCCCGCGCAGCTTCAGCGTGGTCGGCTCCGCCGTCTGGAACCTCGCCGAACTGGCCGAACTGCGCGCCGAGGGCGGCCTGGAGGAGGTCGCGGCCCGGCTGGCCCGCCCCGGCGGGCCCCCCGGGGAGCCGGACGGAGCGCCGGACGGAGCGCCGGACGGTGAGGGCGAGGCCGCGCGGCGGGCCCGGCTCGCCGGGTCGGACGGCCTGCCGGCGCCGGCCGGCTCCGCGGCGCGGGACCCGATGGAGGCCGCCCGCGGCCGCAGCATCCGCATGTCCACCGGCTACGAGATGCACCCCTGGGCGGATCTGCGGCCCGCGGGCGAGGGGTCCGCGAGCGGACGGAAGCTGTGGCACCAGAGCCCGGGGAGCGCGGGCTGACGCTCCGCGCGTACGCCCCCGTCCCCGCCGGCCGCGCGTACGCCCCTGTCCCCGCCGGCCGCGCGTACGCCCCCGTCCCCGCCGGCCGCGTGACCTCCCCTGCCGGCGGGTCAGTTGGCCCACGGCGGGGTGAGGACGGTGCCGTCGGCCAGGCGCGCCCGAAGGCCGGTGGACGTGGTCACCCAGGTGACGGCGGTGCGGTCCGTGGGGTTCTCGACGGCGAGGGTGGCGCCGCGGTGGACGATCACCGTGTCGCCCGCGGTGACGCGCTCGGTGCCGCCGTCGAGGGTGATCAGCAGCTCGCCCTCGAGCAGGTGGAGTATCTCCTCGCGGTCGACGCGGTGCGCGGGGGCCCGGGTGCCCCCGGGGATCTCGCCGCGCCACGCGGCCAGTTCCCGCGCTCCCGTGCGCGGGGAGGCGTACGAGACGAAGCGGGCGCCGTGCAGTTCGTGGGTCACGGCATCGGACGGGTGGACGACGGGCATGGTTCTCCTCGAAGGGCGATGGTCAAGCTGCTTGACTGTTCTGCTCGTCCCTTATGGTCAAGCTGCTTGACCATTTCGTCAAGGGTGTTTCAATGCCTGCGTGCAGAACTCCGAGGCCATGGCCCTGTCCGCCACCCTGCTCGCCGTCGCCGGTGAGCTCACCCAGCGCATCCACGAGGGGGTGCTCGCCCGGGGATTCGAGGGGCTGCGGCCCGCCCACGGCTTCGCCTTCGCGCGGCTGGCCCCGGGTGGCGCCACCGTCACCGAGCTCGCCGCCCATCTGGGCGTCACCAAGCAGGCGGCGAGCCAGCTCGTCGACGAGATCGTGCGCAAGGGGTACGCCGAGCGGCGGCCGCACCCCGAGGACGCGCGGGCCCGGCTGGTCGTGCTGACCGAGCGGGGCCGGCAGTGCACGAGGGCGGCCGAGCAGGCGGCCGCGGAGGCCGTGCGGGCCTGGGCCGATGTCATCGGCGAGGGTCAACTCGTTGAGTTGTGGCAGCAGTTGGCGCGGATCGCGCCGTATGGCCCCATCCGGCCCGCCTGGTGACGGTTCGTCAGGGGCACTATCACAAATCCCGGGTTACCACTGGAAGTTTTTACTGACGCGTAACTTCACACTTCCACTACTCGTCCGTAACTTGGCGAGTGAACGCATCCTCGTGATCCGGATCACAGGGCGCAGTGCCGTCGCACCTCCCTTGAGCCGCAAGGAGATCACACGATGCTGCCCTTCAAGCGCGCCCTCAGACCACTGGCCGCCCTGCTGCTGGCCGCCGCGGTCGCCACCGTCCCCGCCGCCACCGCCGGCGCCGCCACGACCGCCGCCGCCACGACCGCCACCGCCGCAACGACCGCCGCCGGCGCGCCCAGCAGCGGCTGGAACGACTACGACTGCAAGCCCTCCGCCGCCCACCCCCGCCCCGTCGTCCTCGTCCACGGCACCCTCGGCAACTCCGTCGACAACTGGCTCGGCCTCGCGCCGTACCTGAAGAACCGCGGGTACTGCGTCTTCTCCCTGGACTACGGACAACTGCGCGGCGTCCCGGTCTTCTACGGCCTCGGCCCCATCGACCAGTCGGCCGCGCAGCTGTCCGCCTTCGTCGACAAGGTGCTCGCCGCCACCGGAGCCGCCAAGGCCGACCTCGTCGGCCACTCGCAGGGCGGCATGATGCCCCGCTACTACCTGAAGTTCCTCGGCGGAGCCGCCAAGGTGAACGCCCTCGTCGGCATCGCGCCCGACAACCACGGCACCGACCTCGGCGGACTGACCAACCTGCTGCCGTACTTCCCCGGCGCCGAGGACCTCATCTCCGCCGCCACCCCCGGCCTCGCCGACCAGATCGTCGGGTCCGACTTCCTCACCAAGCTCAACCAGGGCGGCGACACCGTGCCCGGAGTCCACTACACGGTCATCGCCACCAAGTACGACGAGGTCGCCACGCCGTGGCGCACTCAGTACCTGACCGGTCCCGACGTCCGCAACGTCCTGCTGCAGGACCTGTGTCCGCTCGACCTGTCCGAGCACGTGGCGATCGGGCTGATCGACCGCATCGCCTTCCACGAGGTGACCAACGCCCTCGACCCGGCGCACGCCAGGAACACCACCTGCGCGTCCGTCTTCAGCTGACCGGGCCGAGTGCTCCGGGGCCTGTCCGGCCTGAGCCGCCGGACAGGCCCCGCGTCATGCGCGGCCCCCTCAGCGGCCGTTCCGCCCGCCCGCCGCGCGCCGGCGGACCGAGGCGAACAGGACCGCGGAGCCGAGCGCCAGGGCGGCGGCGCCGCCGACCGCGACGTACGGGGTGCCGCCGTCGCCGCCGGTCTCGGCCAGGTTCCGGGAACCCCCCGCGGCCTCGGGCCGGCCCGAGGCCGGTGCGGGGGACGCGGGGGCGCCCGCTCCGGCGGACCCGCCGGAGCCCGGCTTCGCGCCCGTCCCGTGGCCGCTCCCGCCGTCCGTACCCGCGTCCGTCCCCCGCTTCGCCCTCGGCCGCGTCGTCGGGTCCGTCGTGGTGCGGGGGTCGGCGTCGCCGTGGCCGTGGTGCTCGACCGTCGACCTGCCGGCGCCGTCCTCGATCTGCCGCTCGGTCGGCGCCGAGGCGCGCGGCGCGGGCGGGGACCCGCCCGCCGCGCCGCCGTTGCCGCCCCCGAAGGACACGTCCGAGCAGGAGTAGAACGCCTCCGGGCTGTCCGAGCGCTGCCAGACGGCGTACAGCAGGTGCTTGCCGGAGCGCTCGGGGAGCCGGCCGGAGAACGTGTAGAAACCGCCCGAGGCGACCGGGTCGGCGGCCGTCGCGACCGGGTGCTCGAGATCGAGGTCGGCCCAGGCGAGCGGCTTCGCCGGGTCGTACCCCGGCTTGGTGATGTAGACCTTGAAGGTGCCCTTGTGCGGGGCGGTCACCCGGTACCTGAAGGTGCGCGCGCCGCTGCTCACCGCGGTCGCGGGCCAGTCCGCGCGGGCCAGGTCGAGCCCCTTGAACTCCTCGTTGCCCGCGCTGCACAGCCTGCCGTCGGGGATGAGTTCCCGGTGCCGGCCGTTCGCCTCGCCGATCCGGATGCCGTTCCAGTCGTACAGCGCCTGGGTGCCGCCGGCCGCGACGGCCGCCCGGCACGCGGCCGACCTGGGGTTCTCGGGACCCTCCGCGTAGCACTGCGAGACCCGGCTGACCGGGTCGCCCAGCGTGCCGTGCGCGGACGCGGGCGCGGCGGCGAGCGAGGTCAGGGCGAGCGGGGCCAGGCCGACGGCGGCGAAGACGGCGGCCTTGCGGCGTGCGGGCATGGGGGAACTCCTCGAAGCGGTCCTCGGACGGGGAGCACGGGGTGCGCGCCGCGGACGGATGCCGCGGGCCGCGATCCCGTGGGGCTGATCAGAAACTAGCCCCGGCCGGCCGGGAAAACGCCCGGGAAGGGCGCCGTGGGGAGATCCTTATGGTCGCGTTAAGGGAGCGCTCAGACTGCGCTCAGGCTGGGATCGGACGGGTGCGGTTCAGCCGCTGCCCGCCGCGCTGCCCGCTGCCCGCCGCGTTGCCCGACGCCCGCCGCGTTGCCCGACGCCCGCGGCGCGGCGTGCCGCGCCGCGGGCCGCGCGTCTGAGGCGTCCCACCATGCGCGTGCCGGTGTTCACGCGTCCGGCCACCAGGTGCGCGCGATGTCCTTGCGCACCTCCGGCCGCCCCGCGGGGCGCTCCTCGGCTTCGTCACGGACCCGGCGCGCGTCCGTCTTCCTCAGGGGCTTGTGCACTGTCACACGGCGCATGGCTGCCTCCTTCACGCCTACCTGGTTCCGTGTCCTCACGGCGGCAGACCTTTCGGGCGAGAGTTCCTCATCGGTACAGCTCTGTCTGTGGTGGCTGTCACGAATCGGCTGTCAGTGGCGGGTGTCACCCTGGGGCGCATGAGTGAACGCGCGACGACCGACGGCGGCGAGGCGGCTTCGGCCCCCCTCGACTGGGACGCACAGGCAGCCGTCTTCGACGAAGAGCCGGATCACGGGCTGCGCGACCCGGGGGTGCGCGCCGCCTGGGCCGAGCGGCTGGACGGCTGGCTGCCCGGGCGGCCCGGCGACCTCCTGGACGCCGGCTGCGGCACGGGCAGCCTGTCGCTGCTCGCGGCCGAGCGGGGGCACCGGGTGACCGGCGTGGACCTCTCCCCGGCCATGGTGGAGCGGGCCCGCGCCAAGCTCGCGGGCCGGGACGCGGTCTTCCTGACCGGTGACGCGGCCGACCCGCCGGTGGGCGAGCAGTGCTTCGACGTCGTCCTGGCGCGCCACGTGCTGTGGGCGCTGCCCGACCCCGCCCGCGTCCTGCGGCGCTGGCGCGAGCTGCTGCGGCCCGGCGGCCGGCTGGTCCTGGTGGAGGGTGTCTGGGGCAAGGTCACGCCCGTCGGCATACCCACGGAGCACCTGCTCACTCTTCTCGCCCCGCTCCTGCCGCACACGCACGTGGAGCGGCTCTCCGAGGACACCCGGCTGTGGGGCGGCCCCGTGACCGACGAGCGCTACGCGGTGGTGGCCCGGCTCTGAGCAGGGCCCGGCGGGCCGGAACGGTGCCCGTTGGTGCAGGTGGGGGCCTGCGCGCACCCCCTCAGGCCAGCAGGGGCGCGAAGCCGTCGGCGGTCCGGGCCAGGGTCTCCAGGGTGTCGAGGGCGGCCAGGGCCGCGGCCGCCGCCGCGGGGTCGCGTCCGGCCAGCCCGCTCGCGGCGAACTCGTCCTCGTCCAGACGGCGCACGTCGGCTCCGTCGGCCGAGCGCCACAGGTCCAGGTCCAGGTCCTCCACGACCAGCTCCGCGCCGGAGCGCGTCGCGGGGCGCGTGACGTCGCAGTACCACCCCTTCAGCCGGCCCGCCGTGTCGCGCACCTCCTTCACCGAGTACCAGCGGTCGCGCCAGTAGTACTCGGTGAAGACGTCCCCCGGCTCGAACCGCACGAAGCCGAAGTCGCGCACGCCCTCGCCCGCCCAGGGCGCCCGCACCGCGATGCGGGTGCCGTCGTCGGCCAGCAGCCGGGCCGCGTAACGGATCTTCGTCCGGCCGCCCTTGACGAGGACGACGTCCAGCCGCCCTGCCCCGCGTCCCGTCTCAGCCGAGTTCGCGGACATACCGCACCTCCGTCGCGCAGACCTCGTAGCCGAACCACTTGTTGATCGCGATCATCGGCCCGTTGCCGGTGTCGTTGCCCGTGAACGCCTCCGTGCACCCCGCCGCCCGCGCCCGGTGCAGGGAGTCGTTCTTGGCGAGCTTGGCCAGGCCCCGCCCGCGGAAGGCCCGGGCGGTGCCCGTCATCACCGTCCCGTACCGGGTGCCGCCGTCCGTGCGGACCGCGGTGAAGGCGGCGGGACGCCCGTCGACCACGGCGACCGAGGTGAGCTCCGGGCTGAACAGCGGGTGCCGCCAGGTCTCCTCCAGCCACGCCTCGTAGTCCGTGAACTCCCAGTCCACATCGCTCGGTTCGTCCGCCGACACCTCCGCGTCCAGATCGAACAGCGGCCGCGGGTCGCCGGCGAAGTCCGAGCCCCGGCGCAGCTCCACGCCCGGCGGCGGGTCCGCCCGCGGCGGCAGCGTGCCCGTGAGGTCCAGGCGCAGGAAGTGCGCCGAGCGGCTCGCGCGGTAGCCGTGCCGCTCGGCGAAGGCGCGGTTGCCCGGCTCGTCCAGCACCCAGGCGAGCAGCTTCCGCGCCCCGTGCGCGGCCAGGTGCTCCTCGGCGGCGCGCACCAGCGCGGTGCCCAGACCGCGGCCGGTGTACTCCGGATGCACATACACATTGACGTTGCCCTGACCGGGCTCCGGGCTGTCGTGCACCAGGTGCACCTGGGCCGTGCCGGCCACCTCGCCGTCCACCACGGCGACCAGGGGCCGGTAGCGGGCGCCGGGGTGCATATGGGTGAGGTCGTAGGCGAGGGACTCGGGCGTGAACAGGATGAACGGCAGCGCCCGCTGCCGGACGCGGGCGAAGCCCTCGAGGTCGGATGGCGCGTCGGGGCGCAGGTCACGGACGATCGCGGTCATGGAGGCGCACGCTACGGGCCGGAACCGCCGGCGTGCCTCCCATTTTCTCCGGGGCGCCGCGCACGGGACAATCGGCTCCGTGACCTTGAGGATCCACATTCAGGACGGGGCGCCGCCGTACGAGCAGGTGCGTGCGCAGATCTCCGAGCAGGCGCGGTCCGGCGCACTCCCGGTGGGACACCGGCTGCCGACGGTGCGCGGGCTGGCGGAGTCGCTGGGGCTGGCGGCGAACACGGTGGCCAAGGCCTACCGCGCCCTGGAGGCGGACGGGGTGATCGAGACGCGCGGCCGCAACGGCACGTTCGTGGCCGCGGCCGGCTCCGCCGCGCAGCAGGAGGCGGCGAACGCCGCCCGGGCCTACGCCGAGCGGGCGCACAGGCTCGGCCTCGAGCGGGACGCGGCGCTGGCCGCCGTCCACGACGCCCTGCGGGCCGTCTACGGCGACTAGGGCCGCGGCGGGCACCGCCGCGACCGGAAGGACACACCGGCCCCCGACGCCGGCAGACCTTCCCGGCCGCGGGGGCCACGACACTAGAAGCCGGCCGGTGCCGTGCGGGCGGTGGTTGCCGGTGTGGTTGCCGGTGTCCGGGTCACCGTCAGGCCCGCTCGTCGTGCCACCCGTCCGAACACCGCCGCGTCCTGGACGGCCGCTCCCGTCGGGTCGTTGTTGAAGTAGGCGTACACGTCCCGGTCGTCCGGCCAGGTGGCCGCGACGCGGTCGGCCCAGGTCTCCAGCGAGCGCCGGCCGTAGTGCGGCCAGGCCCGGGCGCGGCCCACGTGGAAGCGGACGTACCCCCAGCCGGCCGTGCGCCACAGCGGTGTGACCGGGCGGGCGTAGGCGTCCGCCCAGCACAGGGCCGCGCCCCGCGTCCGCAGGACGTCGCGGACCTGCGGCGTCCACCAGGAGGTGTGCCGCGGCTCCACCGCGACCCGGGTGCCGGGCGGGAAGCAGGCCAGGCAGGCGTCCAGCAGCCCCGGATCGGCGCGCAGCGTCGGCGGGAGCTGGAGCAGCACCGGGCCGAGCCGGCCGCCGAGGCCGGACGCGTGCGTCATCAGGCGGTGCACCGGCTCCTCGGGGTCCTTCAGCCGCTTGATGTGGGTGAGGAAGCGGCTCGCCTTGACCGCGATCGTGAAGTCCGCCGGCACCCGCTCCCGCCAGGCCTCGAAGGTCTCCCGGGACGGCAGCCGGTAGAAGGCGTTGTTGAGCTCCACGGTGGCGAAGGCGGCCGCGTACTCCTCCAGCCACAGCCGCGTGGGGCACTTCTCCGGGTACAGCACCCCCCGCCAGTCCTTGTACTGCCAGCCCGACGTCCCGACGAACAGGGTCATACGCCCATCAAAGCACCGGCCGCCGGACCGGGCGGCCCGCCCCGGTCGCCCGCGCTGCCGCGCTCACAGGTACAGGCCCGCGTCGGCCCCCTCGCGCGGCTCCGGCAGCGCCGTCGGGGAGGTGCCCCGGCGCAGCGCGTACAGCTCGGCCAGGGTCGCCCCGTCACGGCCCACGCCCTCCTCCGTGCCCAGCCAGTTCACCGCCTCGCGCCGGGTCAGCCGGCCCACCTCGATCCGGGCGAGGCAGCGGCCCGGGCGGACCACGGCCGGATGCAGCCGCTCCAGGTCCTCGTTGGTGGTCACGCCCACCAGCACGTTGCGGCCCTGGCCGAGCAGGCCGTCGGTCAGGTTGAGCAGCCGGGACAGCGCCTGGCCCGCCGTGTGCTTGGCCTCCCCGCGGATCAGCTCGTCGCAGTCCTCCAGGAGCAGCAGCCGCCAGCGGCCCTTGCCCGCCGCGTCCTCCTCGCCGATCGCGATGTCCATCAGATAGCCGACGTCGCTGAACAGCCGCTCCGGGTCCAGCACGCAGTCCACCTGGCACCAGTCCCGCCAGGAGCGGGCCAGGGTGCGCAGCGCCGAGGTCTTGCCCGTGCCCGGCGGGCCGTGCAGCAGGAGCAGCCGGCCCGCGATGTCCTCGGGGGTGGTCTTCATCAGGCGGTCCATGGCGTCCGCCACCGGGGCGGTGTAGTTGGCCCGGACCTCGTCCCAGGTGCCCGCGGAGATCTGCCGGGTGGTGCGGTGCGGGCCGCGCCGGGGCGAGACGTACCAGAAGCCCATCGTCACGTTCTCCGGCTGCGGCTCCGGCTCGTCCGCCGCGCCGTCCGTCGCCTCGTCCAGCACCTTCGCGGCCAGCTCGGCGGTGGTCGCGGTGACCGTCACGTCGGCGCCCCGGTTCCAGCGGGAGACCAGCAGCGTCCAGCCGTCCCCCTCGGCCAGGGTCGCGCTGCGGTCGTCGTCGCGGGCCACGCGCAGCACCCGCGCGCCGTCGGGCAGCAGGGTGGCGCCGGAGCGGACGCGGTCGATGTTCACCGCGTGCGAGTACGGCTGCTCGCCCGTCGCGAAGCGGCCGAGGAACAGCGCGTCGACGACGTCGGACGGCGAGTCGGAGTCGTCGACGTTGAGCCGGATCGGCAGAGCGTCGTGTGGGTTCGCAGACATGCCGCCATGATCCGGCACCCGGACCCCGCGCGCACCCTGTTTCCCGGTCGCGCGTCACGTGTCGGCGACGGTGTCCGCCGAGCGTGCGCAAACCCTGTCGGAGGGGTGGATTCCCCCCTTAGTGTTGTCCTTGATGGGACGTCATGGGTGGAATCCGGGGGCGGGGCGGTGGCGGCTCACCGCGCTGGTCGGTGTGGGCGTGGCGGCCGTCGCCCTGGTGGTGGCCCTGGTCAACGCGCTGCCCGGTGGGGCGAGCACCGACGGCACCACGCGGGACGGCGCCAAGGTGCACGGCACGCCGGCGGCCCCGCGCGGCGCCGACGAGCCGTACGTCGGCTGGGGCTTCACACACACCCAGTTCAGCGCCGACGAGGGCAGCGGCGCGGCGACCGGCCGCGCCGGACGGCTGCTCTCCCGCGGCGGCGGGCTGCCGCAGAACCAGGCCCTCATGGGCTGGGGCGCCGACAACCCCGAACCGGTCAAGGGGCGTTACGACTTCGACGCGCTGGACCGCCGGATCGACTTCGTCCGCTCCACCGGCGGCGTCCCCGTGATCACGCTGTGCTGCGCCCCGGACTGGATGAAGGGCGGCCGGGCCGGCGCGGACAACACCGACTGGAGCCAGGAGGCCTTGGAGACCGCCCCCACCCGCGCCCACTACAAGGACTACGCCGCGCTCGCCGCCACCGTCGCCAGGCGCTACCCGGACGTGCGCCACTTCCTCGTGTGGAACGAGTTCAAGGGCTTCTGGAACAACGCCCGGGGACGCTGGGACCACGAGGGCTACACCGAGCTGTACAACCTGGTGTACAAGGCGCTCAAGCAGGTCGACCCCAAGATCATGGTGGGTGGTCCCTACCTCGTCATGGACAGCGTCGACCCACGCCAGAAGGACAACGCCTCCACCCTCCTGCGCGGCCCCTGGGGAGCCATGGACCAGCGTGTCCTGGACGCCTTCGCCTACTGGAACACGCACAAGGCCGGGGCGGACTTCGTCGTCGTCGACGGCTCCAGCTACACCAAGGACGACGACCTGCTGCCGGACGAGTTCGCCGCCACCGACAAGCTGACGGCCGTCGGGCAGTGGGTGCGGCGGCAGACGCGCGGCCTGCCCCTGTGGTGGGCCGAGTACTACGTGGAACCCGCCGACGGCAACGACGACCGCAGGGGCTGGAGCGAGCCGCACCGCGTCGCCGTCCAGGCCGCCGGGATGATCGCCATGGTCAAGGGCGGCGCCTCCTCCGGCTTCTACTGGAACCCCGAGGAGGAGAACGGCGCCTGCCCCGGCTGTCTGTGGACGCCGACCGCCGGCGCCGACGGCGGCCGGGCGCTGCCCATGTACGGCCTGGTCTCCCGCTTCGGCCGGGCCTTCCCGCCCGGCGCGCGGTACGAGAGCGTGTCCGTCGCCCCGGACGACGTGCCCAACGTCCGCGTCCTGGCCACCGCGAGGACCGTGCTGGTGGTCAACACCCTGAACCGGACGATCAGCGCCCAGGTCGACGGCAGACGGTTCGACATGGGGGCGTACGAGGTGAAGTGGCTCGAGCGGTGACCCCCGCCCGCCGGGGCCACCGCACCGGGCGCCTCCCGCTCAGCCCCGCCCCATCGTCATGAACCGCTGCACCAGCGAGGCCAGCAGCACCGCCAGCAGCGGCAGCGAGAACCAGAAGCTGCCCTGCAGCCACCGCAGCCGGCGCACGCCCGGCCGCACCGCCACCCGGACGAGCTCCCGGGCGGTCAGCAGCACCACCAGCGCCAGCGCCGCGAGCCCGCCGACCACCGACCACGGCGTCCACGTCACCTTGGGGCCGATCGGACCCGGGTCCGGCTCCGGGACCGCGCCCGCGGGCCGCGCACGCAGCGCGTACAGGGCGACGTCGTCGTTGACCAGGACCCTCCTCAGCTCCCGCCGCCCGTCGAGGCTGCTCAGCAGCCGCGACTCCCAGCCGGCCGGATAGCCCACGTCCATCCGCAGATAGGTGACCTGGCTGACGTTGACCATCAGATACGAGTTCGGGCCCGCGTCCCTGAGCGCCTTGACCAGGCCCGACACCAGGACCGGGTCGGCCGGCGCCAGGGTGGGCACATAGTTGACGCGCTCCATGTCCCGCGCGCCCCACGGCATGGCCGGAGTCACGTTGACCGCCGGGTCGTTGCTCAGCCACAGCAGCCGTACGGTCGGCCGGTCGTGGGCGTACACGTAGTCCATGGCCGCGACCTCGCCGGGCCGGATCCGCTCGAAGGGCTCGTTGCCCCAGCGGGCCACCAGGAAGCCGCCCATCAGCAGCAGTCCCGTCAGGAGCGCGGCGACGGCCGCCAGGCCCGCCCGGTCCTTCCCGCGCTCCCGCGCGGTGGCCCCGGCCCGTGGGAAGAGCGCCAGCGCGGCCAGCAGCGCGGCCCCCGGCAGGGCGAACATGAACACCCTGAGCGCCATCTCGCCGCCGTAGGACTGCATGCCGAAGCCCACGAACGGCACGAAGGCCAGCACCACGAGCGACCGCTCGCGGTATCCGTTCAGGCGCCGCCGCCACCAGCCCCAGCAGGCCAGGGCCAGTACGCCGCCGGCCAGCAGCACACGGGTGTAGAGCACCAGCTTGTGCGTGGGGTCGCCGCCCTGGATACGGCCCGAGACGGACGTGGAGACATTGCTGCCGACCCCGCCGACCCCGCCGAACAGCTCGTCGAAGTGCCCCGACCAGTACGGCTCCGCCATGAAGCCCAGCCAGAACGCCGCGAGCACCGCGAACAGCAGCGGTAGCCCGCGCAGTTCGGACCTGCCGACGAGGACCAGCACGGCCAGCACGCCGAGCATCACGAACGGCGTGAGCTGGTGGGCCGGCACACTGGCGGCGAACAGGCCGATCAGCACCATCAGCAGCACGGCCCGCTGCCGCCGGCTCGCCGGTTCGACCTCCGCCTCACCCGGCCGCGCCCTGCCCCACAGCATGCGCGGCGCCCGGAACCAGACCAGCAGGATCGCCACGAAGACGAGGTAGAGCAGGTAGGTGAAGCCCTGCGGGGAGAAGTAGTCCTGCCCCACCCAGCCGCCCAGCACGAAGATCCACACCCCGGTCCAGCGCGCCCGCCAGCTCGCCCGCAGCGAGCGGGTGAGCAGGAACAACGGTGCCAGATACAGCAGTTGGACGGTCAGCGGCCACCAGCGGATGACCTCGGTGAGGTCGCCGGCCCCGCAGGCGCGGGCGACGAACGCGGCCGCCGCGAAGAACCCGGGCCAGCTCCAGCGCGCGTCCAGGTCCGGCACGGCCGACCCGGTGCGGTCGATGTAGTCGAGGAAGCCGAGGTGCTGCCAGGCGGTGGCGAACCGGGGCTCGGTCTCGACGACCGCGGGCAGCGCGTGCAGCGACACCACCGTCGCCAGCAGGGTGACCAGGAGCAGGGCGCGGTGCTCACGGCGCAGCCGCAGCAGCGCGGCGAACACCACGGCCAGCAGCGCCGCGCCCACCAGCGTGGGCGGCGGCAGCACCGAGATCAGCCCTAGGCCGCCCATCCGGTCCAGGTCCGCGTCGTCGAGCCGGAGCCCGGGCACCCAGTACAGCAGCAGCGCGGCGGTGAGCAGACAGGCCAGGAGCACGCCGGGGCGGGTGGGCGCGAGGCGCTGTCGCCAGGACCGCGGCGGCTCACCGGGCGGGGACGCCACCGGCTCGGGCCGCGGCGCCTCCGCCGCGGCACCCTCGCCCGCCGGTACCACGTCCCCGGTTCGCTCCCCGTCCGGCGGTCCCGCCGTCCCCGGGCCGGCCGTCCCCGGGCCGGCCGGCTCCAGGGAGGTCTCCGCGCCCGGCTCCCGGGCCTCCACCGGCAGCCCGAGCGCCTCCGGGCGCCGGGGCGCCGCCTCCCGGGCGGGGCGGTGACCGGCGTCCGGTACGGCGGTGCCCGCGGGCGGGGTGCCCGGGCCGGGGCGTACGTCGGGCCGGCGCTCCACGTGGTCGAAGTCGACGTGGACGCCCAGCGCCAGGGTGTCGGACTCCAGCGCCCAGGCGGGCCGCCGGTGCGGCCGGGTCCCCGCGGGGACCCGGCCCGTCCCCAGGTCGGCGAGGTCCCCGTCGGGCGCCGCGTCCTCGGGGACGGCGGCGGCCGGTGCGGTCCGGGCGGTGGCGGTCCGGTACAGCCTGGGCGCGGCGATCGCGACGATCACCGCGAGGCTGGAGATCTCCGCGACGCCCGCGCCGGTCAGCCCCATCCGGGGGAGCAGCAGCAGCGTCAGGCCCAGCACCAGTACGCACAGCAGGCCCTGCAGCCAGGCGAGTCCGGCGGTGCGGCTCTGGGCGCGCAGCACGGCGAAGTACGTCTCCATCACGACCCGCAGCAGCGCGCCCACCGCGAACCAGCGCAGCAGCGGGGTGGCCGCGTGCGCGTAGCCCTCGCCGAAGACGTGCAGGACCTGCGGGGCCAGCACGAACAGCAGGCCGCAGATCGGCACCATGAGGCGGGCCATCCGCTTCATCGCCGCCCGGGTGTTGGCGGCCAGCCGCGCCGGGTCGTGCGAGCCCTCCACGGTCAGCGAGGCGCCCATGTTGATGGCGAGCAGGTTGACCGTGCCGCCGATGGTGGTGGTGATGTAGAAGTAGGCGTTGTCGGCCGCGCTGACCTGCGAGGCGATGATCACCGGCACCAGGTAGACGACCGCCAGGGAGAACAGCGAGCCGGTGTAGTCGCCGGCCAGGAACCGCCCGATCTCCCGCGCCGTGGGCGGCTTCGCACGGTCCTCGGTGGCCTTGACGTGCCGGGGCACCAGGCGCCGGAACACCAGCCAGCCGAGCGGCACGATGGAGAAGGCGATGGCCAGCCCCCAGGAGGCGAAGACGCCCGTCGTCGGCAGGGCCGCGGCCACCGCGACCAGCAGCCCCAGCTTCACCGCCGAGAACACGGTGTTGCCCACGGGCACCCAGGGCGCGCTGCGCAGACCGGTGAGCACCCCGTCCTGCAGGGTGAGCAGGTTCCACGCCATCACGACGGCGACGAAGCCCAGGCCGTGCAGCAGCCCGTGCAGGAACCGGTACGACGGCCCCCACACGTCGAGGGTGAGCAGGAAGACGCCGGCCGCGCAGGCCACGATCAGCGAACTGCCCCCGTAGGTACGGGCGATGAGGCGGCCGGTGGTGCGGCCGGAGACCGGGATGAACCGGGCCAGGGCGCCGGTGAGCGTCACCGCGGTCAGCCCGGCCAGCAGTTTCATGGCGGCGATCGCGGCGGAGCCCTGGCCGACGGCGTCCGCGGAGTAGTAGCGGGCGGCGACCAGCCAGTAGCCGAGGCCCAGCACCGCGGAGATCCCGGTGTTGAGCATCAGCGCGTAGGCGTTGCGGAACAGCTGGTTGCCGCCGGGGGAGCGGCCCCGGCCGGGCAGCCGCAGACGGCGCCCGGGCCGGCCGGGCGGCTCGGGGACGGTGGCCGATGCCTCGGTGGTGGTGGTCGTGTCAGACACGGGTACGGATGGCCTTCCGGCGGACCTGTCGTGCTCTGCGGACCAGGGCGTAGCCCTTGGTGAGGGCGCGGTCCCCGGCGAAGTGCCGGGCGATCGCGCGGCCCTGGACGAGCCGTTCGAACTCCTCGGGGCTCGTGCTGCGGCGCACCGTGAGCCGTCGCAGGGCGTAGGGGCCCTGCGAGCGGCGGGCCAGGCCGTTGCCGACGGCGAGCGCCTGGGCGAAGCCCGCCTGGCGCACCCGGGCGCGCACCCTGCGGCTGGAGTAGCCGTAGGGGTAGGCGAAGGAGGCGGGGGCGGTGCCCAGTTCCCCGGCGACGATCTCCCGGCAGCGGGTCAGCTCGGTCCACAGCTCCGCGTCGTCGAGCTGGTCGAGCTGGGGGTGGGTGTGGCTGTGCCCGCCGATCTCGACCCCGCCGGCCGCCAGTTCGCGCACCTGGTCCCAGTCGAGCATGGTGTCCAGGCCGCCGCCCGTGTCGTGGGCGCCCCTGATCCAGCCCGTGGAGACGAACAGCGTGGCCGTGAAGCCGTGCCCGGCCAGCACCGGCAGGGCGTGGCGGTGCACGCCCTCGTAGCCGTCGTCGAAGGTGATCAGCACCGGCCTGGCCGGCAGCGCCGGTGAGGGCGCCGCACGCCAGTGGGCGGCCAGCCGGGCGGTGGTGACGGGGTGGAAGCCGAGGTCCCCCAGGATCCCCATCTGCTCCGCGAACGCCTCCGGGGTCACCGACAGGGCGCGGGTGGCCTCGTTCGGGTCCCGGGCGACCGCGTGGTACATCAGCACCGGCACGGGTGCGTTCATACGGCTCCTCCCTTCTCGCCGCCGCCGGTCTCCACCACGGAGAAGGCGGTGCCGCCCCTGCGCGCCCGCACGCTGCCGACGGCGTAGCCGCCGGCGGCGGTGAGCACGCCGGCGACGATGGCGCCGGCCCGGCCCGCGCCGCCGGGGCGGGCCAGCAGCGCGTCCCGCAGCCCGCGCGCCACTCCGGCGGGCAGCACGCGGGTGGTGTAACGGCGCTCTGACTCCAGGCCCTTGTCCGCGCCCACGCTCCGCGCGACCAGCGCCTTGGACAGGCCCTCGGCGTAGGTCCGGGCGCGGAAGTAGCGGAAGTGCTCGCGGGCCCTGGGCACCCGGTGGTGGATGACCGCCCGGTCGTCGATCAGCAGCACGGCGTCCGGCCGGGCCCGGCTGAGCCGGATGCACAGCTCGGTCTCCTCGCAGCCCAGCGGCCGTTTGTCGCCGTCGCGTCCGATGCCGGTGGCGAAGCCGCCCGCCGCGTCGAACGCCGTGCGCCGGAAGGAGGCGTTGCCGCCGAGCACGTTGCGCACCCGGACCCGGCCCGGGGGCAGGCCGCGGTAGGTGCAGCCCACCACCCAGTCGAACTCCTCCGGGAACCAGGCCGGCCGGCGGCCCGACGCCCAGACGGGCACGGTCCGGCCGCCCACGGCCATCACCCGCGGGTCGGCGTACCCCTCGGCGAAACGGCGCAGCCAGTCGCGCTCGGCGACCGCGTCGTCGTCGAGGAAGGCGATGATCTCGCCGCGGGAGGCGGCGATGCCGGTGTTGCGGCCGGCGGACAGGCCGCGGGGGCCCGCGTTGGCGAGCACCCGCACCCGTCCGCCGCCCGCGCGCCCCCCGTCCTGGTGCTTGCCGTGCTCCTCGTACTGCTTGGCCAGTCTGTCCAGGAGCGCCTGGTTGTGGTCCACGACCAGGAGCGTCTCCAGAGCGGGGTGGGACTGCGCCCGCACCGAGGAGACCGCCGCGAGGATGTCCTCCCAGCGGTCCTCGGTGTAGACGCAGATCACGACGGAGATGCCGGGATCGCTCAAGACACCGGCCCCCGCACCTCCGCGAGCAGGGGCGAGTGGCGTTCCTGCCGGCGCAGCTCGCGCCGGTTGGAGCGCTCCTTGAGGATGACCCTGAGCACCCGCAGCCCGTCGCGCACGGCGCGCAGGTTGCTGGTGCCGTGGATGCGCAGGTATTCGTGGCTGGGGATCTCCTGCACCTTCAGCCCGGCCTTGACCACCCGGATGTTCATCAGCGTCTCGACCTCGAAGCCGGTGCAGTCCAGCTCGATCTTGTCCAGGCAGTGCCGCCAGAACGCGTTGTACCCGTAGCACAGGTCGGTGTAGCGGGCGCCGAACTTGCGGTTGACGACCGCGCACAGGACCCGGTTGCCGAGCTTGCGGACGAAGGTCATGTCGTCGGTGCCGCCGCCGTTGGCGAAGCGTGAGCCCTTGGCGAAGTCCGCGCCCGAGACGAGGGCGGAGACATAGCTGACGATCTCGCCGCCGTCGGCCGAGCCGTCGGCGTCGACCATCACGATGATGTCGCCCGTGCACGCCTCGAAGCCGGTGATCAGGGCGTCCCCCTTGCCCTTGCCCCGCTGCGGCACGACCCGCACCTTCGGCCACAGCTCACGGGCCACTTCGACGGTGTCGTCGGTGGAATTGCCGTCCACGAGGACGACTTCGTGAATCCAGTCCGGAAGTGTCTTGAAGACGTAGGGGAGATTCTCCGCCTCGTTCATGGCGGGAATCACCACGCTCACCGGTGGCGCGATGGCCAGGTGAGAGGAGATCGGCCGGTATGCGGTGGCCCTGGCCGGATCGTGGTCCGCAGACGGCTTCCGCAGAACGGAACTCATGAGTGTTGTCCCTCTCGTCCGGTGGACCGCCCGCCCCTGGGCGGCCCGGCTGTGTGTCCGGTTCGAAAGGGGGGTTCCTCCCCCGGGACATGCCGGAGCCGATCTCCGTGCACGCCGGGTGAGCTGGCAAAGCTGGCCGGACCACCGCTTTCACGGCAGCCGGTCGCGCGGCACGGCCCGGCCGGCCTGAACGGCCACCGGGCACGGCACCCCCCTACCGCGCTCCGCGCCGGTGCGTCCCGGTCCTGAGCCCTCCCCCTGAACCGCGTGCGGACGACCGATGCGGGTGAGATGTACGACGGTATTGACGATTGAACCAGTATGGCAAGACCTGGAACGAGGCCTCACGATTTTGTTGGTTTTGCCGTTACGTGCAGATGGGCCCGCAGTTCACCGCCTCGAACGGATTTTTCCCATCCGTTTCAGAATTCTGTCGGCCGGTTCGAAGAGCTCCGGCCGGGTCTGCACGGCGTTGCGCAGCGCCCGGACCGGCGCGCGCCGCGCCCGGTGTCCGAGCGCGACGGGGTGACGTCGCGTCACCATTCCCTCCCACACGGTGAGTTCACGTGTCTTGAGGGAGTCCTTGTACTCCTTCTGGCCCCGTCCGAGATCGAGGTGGGCGATGCCGTCGGCGGCCGCCGCCTCGGCCATGCGCAGATGCAGGACCAGCCCCGGCGAGTACTTCGCGTACGCCGGGTCGTACGCCGGGAACCAGCACGCCAGCACCCGCTCGGTGCGCAGTCCGAAGTGGGCGGCGATGGGACGGCCGTCCGCGTAGAGCACCGACAGGATCCCGGCGAAGTCCGCGGAGCGGGTGTGGAACAGCCGGGTCACCAGGCGGGTGATCCACTCGTGGGCGAAGCGGTCGCTGCGTCCCGTCCGCCGGTACTGTGCGGACTTCCAGCCCATCAGCGTGCGCAGCACGGCCGGGTCCCGCTCGTCGTGGACGTAGGTCACCGGGCCCGCGTCCCGGCCCAGCCGGCGCTCCTTGGCGAGCGTGGTCCTGGTGAACTTGGGCGATCTGGCCCGCAGTTCGCCCAGATAGGTGTCGTACCCCCGGTCGACGTCCATGACCGGGGACGGGAAGCTCGCGGTGGCCGCCGTCTCGAACGGCTCCTGGCCCGCCACCAGGTGGTCGAACTCCCACACGGCCAGCCCGCAGGCCCGCAGCAGCTCCCGGGCGTCCCAGGTGAAGCCGGGCCGGTGCACCAGGCCCTGGCAGTCGGAGACGCCGAGGCCGACGGCCCGGCCGACGCCGGCCGCGGATCTCTGGAAGGGGAAGAAGGCGGCCGGCTCGCCGTCCTCGCGCACCACCGCGATGCGCACCCCGCGTCTGCACCGGCCCACCGCGAGCGCGAACTCGGGGGAGAGGAAAGGGTTCCCCAGCCCCTCCGCGCCGTGCAGATGGGCCTTCGACTGCATGGCCGTCCACGCCGCCCGGTCGGCGGCGCTCAGCTCGCCGGGGCGGTACACGCTGATGTCCACGTCACAAGCCCTGTCTTCTCGCCGTACGGCCGCGCGAGCGCCGTACCGTGACCATCAGGAGAGTCAGGGAGCTGAACACGGTGACGGCGGCCGTGCCGCCGCTCACCGACCACCGGTGCACGGCCAGCATCCCCTGGGCCACCAGCATGTCGAAGGCGACCGCGCCCGCCAGCGAGACGAGCACGCGGCCGAAGGGATCCAGCCCGCGCAGCGCCGCCCCGATGGCGGCGGCCGGCGCCGCGAGCAGGAAGAACAGCGTGAGGGGACCGCGCAGCGGCGAGCCCGAGCCGGCCAGCGCCAGCGCCGCGCCGGCCGCCGCGACGGCGGTCGCGGCGCCCGCGAGCAGCGGCGACAGGTCCCTCCCCGGCCCCGGTCGCGCCCGCTGTGCGCCGTCCGTTGAAGCTGTCTTGATGCGTAAGGTCTGCATTGGCGACTTTGCCCCCCGAAGCGCCGGATGCCGGGCTTCAATGTCGCGCAGCCGCCGGGGGGCCGTCAAGACGCCAAGGCCCCGCGCACGGGTTCCCCGCCGCTCCCCGTCCGGGGACGCGCACCGGCTGACGGGTCGTCGGCGAGCCAACTCCCAACTCCCCGCTCCCTACCGTCCGGTCGGACTCGGTTGAGCCTCGCAACATTTTTTGGCATGGACACTTCCGGTCAACACGCGTAGCTGCTACGACGGTTATGGCAGAGATCCTGCTAAAGGGAGGTTCCATGAGACGTTCCCGAATTGCCGCTTATATCGGCTCCCTCCTCCTCGCCGCCGCTTTCGCCCTGACCGGGGCAGCGACGGCACACGCGTCCCAACCGGCCGCCGCCGGCGGCTATGTGGCCCTCGGCGACTCCTACTCCTCCGGGGTCGGCGCCGGCAGCTACATCAGCTCCAGCGGCAGCTGCGACCGCAGCACGAAGGCGTACCCGTACCTGTGGAACGCCGCCCACTCACCCTCGTCGTTCGCCTTCACCGCCTGCTCGGGCGCCCGGACGGACGACGTGCTGGCGAACCAGCTCGGCCCGCTCAACTCCGGTACGTCCCTGGTCTCGATCACCATCGGCGGCAACGACGCCGGTTTCGCCGACGTGATGACGACCTGTGTGCTCCAGTCCGACAGCACCTGCCTGTCCCGCATCAACACCGCGAAGGCGTACGTCGACTCGACCCTGCCCGGCAAGCTCGACAACCTCTACTCGGTGATCCGCGGCAAGGCGCCCTCCGCCCGCGTGGTCGTGATCGGCTACCCGCGTTTCTACAAGCTGGGCCAGACCTGCCTCGGCCTCTCCGAGACCAAGCGGTCGGCGATCAACGGCGCGGCGGACCACATCGACGCCGCCATCGCCAAGGCCGCCGCCAACCACGGCTTCGTCTACGGCGACGTCCGCACCACCTTCACCGGTCACGAGATCTGCTCCGGCAGCTCGTGGCTGCACAGCGTCAACTGGCTCAACATCGGCGAGTCGTACCACCCCACCGCGGCCGGCCAGTCCGGCGGCTATCTGCCGGTCCTCAACGGCGCGGCCTGAGCCCTCAGCCGGAGGGCGAGACCGAGGAAGACGCGGAGGCCCCGCCCGACGGGGTCTCCGTCACACAGGTCACCGAGAACGGCACCGCGTCCGACGCCGTGCGCACCGGCCCCCGCACCTGGACACTCACCGCGTCGCGGTACGTGCCGCCGTCCGCGTACGTGGTCACCGACACCGTGTCCTGCTTCGTCCGGGCGCCGCCCGCCGGGAACGACAGCGTCCGCCACCGCGCGTCCGGCATGCTCCCGTCCCTGAGCACCCACCGGTAGGAGACCTCCGCCGGCAGCCTGCCCACCGTGAACGTCGCCGTGAAGGCGGGACCCTGCGCGTGCGGCGGCGGGCAGCTCCCCGTGTACGCCGTACGGGCGCCGGTCAGCGTCACCGTCACCGACTGCGGCACGGCGGCACTCGAGGTGCGGGTGCCCGGCGAGGGAGCCGGAGCGCCGGCGGACTCCGTGCGGCCGCCGCTCGCCGACGGGGAGGGCGTCACCCCGGCCGCGCCGCCGCTCGTACCCGCGGCCCGGCCGCCGCCCGGGCCGCCACCGTCCTTGTGCAGCAGCGCGTACGTCAGTCCGGCCACCGCGAGCGCCAGCGCGGCCACGCCCGCGACGAGGACCACCGCCGCGCGGCGGTCCCGCCCCCGGTGGCCGCCGTCCGCGGCCGTCGCGGCCGCTCCGGACCCGGCGCCGTCCGCCGGGAACGGCGCCGGCACGACCGGCGCGGTCGGCGACGGCCGGCCGGAGTGCTGCCCGGGCGCCGGGCCGTCCCGGTGCACGGCGACGGTGGGGGTGCGGCCCGAGGGCGACGGGGTGTCCGCGCGGGGCGTCCCCCCGGCGGCGACCAGCCTGAGGTCCCGCTCGGCCCGGTCGGCCGGCAGCCGTACGGCCGGGTCCTTGCGCAGCAGCCCCTCGAGCACCGGGGCGAGCGGACCGGCCCGTCGCGCCGGCGGCAGCTCCTCGTCCACCACCGCGCGCAGCGTGCTCAGCGGGGTGTCCTGCCGGAACGGGGACTGTCCCTCGACCGCCGCGTACAGCAGCACGCCCAGCGACCACAGGTCCGACTCCGGGCCCGGCGTGCGCCCCAGGGCCCGCTCGGGCGCCAGGAACTCGGGCGAGCCGACGACCTCGCCGGTCATGGTGAGCGCAGGGCTGCCCTCGACCGTGGCGATCCCGAAGTCGCTGAGCACCACGCGCCCGTCGTTCGACAGCAGCACGTTGGCCGGCTTGACGTCGCGGTGCAGCACGCCCGCCGCGTGCGCGGCGCGCAGCGCGGACAGCACCTCGGCGCCGATCGCCGCGGCCCGCTGCGGGGTGAGCGGTCCCTCCGCCTCCAGCAGGTCGGCCAGGGACAGACCGCGCACCAGCTCCATCACGATCCAGGGGCGGCCGTCGTCCGTGGCCACGTCGTACACCGTCACCACGTTGCGGCCCGAGACCCGGGCCGCCGCCCACGCCTCGCGCTCCAGACGGGTGTACATCCGCTCCACGTCGGAGGCCGGCAGGCCCGCCGGGGCGCGCACCTCCTTGACGGCGACCTCGCGGTGCAGCACCTCGTCGCGGGCGCGCCACACCGCTCCCATGCCGCCCTCGCCGAGCCGGGACAGCAGACGGTAGCGGCCGGCGATCACACGCTCCTGGCCCCGTTCCTCGGACACGGCGCCCCCCATTCGCGTCATGGCGGTGTCCACCGCGCGTGACTTCGCGTGATTGCTCCCCAAAAGTAGCTCAGCCCAGCGCGGTTGCCGCCCCCTTGAGCACCAGTCCGGCGCCCAGGGCCAGCACGACGCACGCGGATCCGAGCGGTGCGGCCCTGCGCACCAGGGCGGCCGCGGGGCCCGCCGTCCAGCGGGGCCGCCGGTCGAGGACCCGGCTCATGCCGCTGCCCAGCCGGACCACGGCGAACCCGGCGGCGGTCAGCGTCAGGGCCAGCCCCACGCCGTACGCCACGACGAGCAGCAGCCCGAACCAGGCCTGCCCCAGCGCGGCGGCGCCCACCAGCACCACCACGGCCGACGGACTGGGCACCAGCCCCCCGGCGAACCCCAGCAGCAGCGTGCCGCGCAGGGTCGGCGCGGTGGGATGCGTGTGGGTGTGGCCGCCGTGGGTGTGGGTGTGGCCGTCGTGGGTGTGGGCGTGCTCGTGAGCCTGGTCGGGGGTGTGGGCGTGCTCGTGTGCGTGGTCGGGGCTGTGGCCGTGCTCTTGTTCGCGTTCGTGCTTGTGCTCGTGTTCGTGGGCAGGGGTGTGGCCGTGCTCGTGCCCGGAGCCGTGGGAACGCCCGTGACCGGGTTCGTGCCCGTGCCCGTGGTCGTGCTCGTGCTCGTGGGGGTGGGGATGCGGGTGGACGCGGTTGCGCCAGGCGCGGCGTACGAGGTTGGCGCCCGCCAGGGTCACCAGGACGCCGCTGGCGATGCCCAGCCAGGCGATCACGGACGGCGCGGCCGCGGAGCCCGCGGCGACCAGGAGGCCGAGGGCGACCACGCCGAGCGTGTGCGTGACCGTCACCGAGGCGGCCAGGGGCAGGACGTCCCGCATCCGGGCCCGGCCGCCGCGCGCCGCGGCCGTCGCGGCCATGATGGTCTTGCCGTGTCCGGGGGCGAGGGCGTGCATCGCGCCCAGGCCGACCGCGATGAGCAGGGCGAGCGCGGCGAAGCCCACCGTGAGGCGGTGCCGGGCGACCAGGTTGTCCAGGGCGCGCGTCCACCGGTCGGCGCCCCGGGGCAGTACGGAGGCGGCGGGCGCCCTGTCGTGGCCGTCGCCGGAGAGGGCGGGGCCGCCCGGCCGCACCCGCAGGGACGCGGTGGAGGTGTCGGCCGGGGAGGACAGCAACTCCTCGGGGTAGGCGGTGAGTTCGTGGGAGACGGAGCTTTTCGGCACGTCCGAGCCGGTGAGCGTCATACGGTCGCCGCGCGCCGTGATCTCCCGCCAGCCGGGCCCGGAGGACACGCCCGCGCTGTGGAAGCCGATGGCGAGGGAGCTCGCGGAGGAAGGCCCGGGCAGCGCGGCGGTCAGCCGGCACTCCACGCGCAGCGTGTCGAGCCCGGCCTGGCCCGGGCGCACCCGCGCGCGGCTGCCGGCGACGGTCAGGGCGACGGCGCGCCCGGCGACGGTGACCCTGCTGTCGCGGGCGGCCCGCTCGCACCGCTGCCGGGCCCACTCGGTCATGCCGAGCCGCCTGATGTCGGGCCGCGCCTGGGTCGCCGGGATCTCGGCCAGGTCCTCGACGTGGTCGTCGCGGAGCGTGCCGGGGGCGGCGACCAGGCCGTCGTAGCGGTTGACGGTGAAGTTGCCGAGGGGATGGGCGCTCGCGGTGCCGGAGGGGAGGAGGACGAGCGCGCACACGGCCGTGAGCAGGGCCGCGGCGAGGGAGACCGGGCGGGGCGCGTTCACCGGGCGGCCTCCAGGGCCTTCAGTGCCGTACGGGCCTCGCGGGCGCCCAGCGGGGAGAAGCCGGGGTTCAGCCGCAGGGCGGCGGCGAGGTGGGTGCGGGCGTCGGCGGGGTGGCCGGTGGCCCGCTCGATCATGCCGCGGTGGTAGAGGAAGGCGGCATTGCGGTAGCCGGTGGCCGTGGCCTGCCGGGCGTACGGCAGGGCTTCCCGGTCACGGCCGTTGACGTGCAGCGCCCAGGCGAGCGCGTCCGCGGTGTGCACGGTGTGCCGGCGGTCCCACTCCGCGCGGGCGGCGCGCAGCGCCTGGGCCCGGTCGCCGTGGTCGGCGGCGGCGAGCGCGGTGTCGAGGTCGGCGTTGACGCCGTTGGCGCGGGCGAGCGCGGTCCAGGCGTCGACGAGGGCGTACTGGTCGCGGGCCCTGGCCCGGTCGCCGTCGGCGCCGCGTGCCTCGTACAGCTCGCCCAGCACCACGAGCGGGCCGGGCAGCGGGTAGCGCCGGACGACGAGTTCCATGCCCTTGACGGCCTGTCCGGTGTCGCCGAGCGCCGCCTGCGCGCGGGCGCGGCCCTCCAGGGCCGGGAGGCAGGCGTCGTCGGCGGCCAGCGCCCGCGCGTAGTGGCGCAGGGCGGTCCGGTAGTCGCCCTGGTTCCAGGCGAGCTGTCCGAGCTGGGTGGCGACGTAGGCGATGTCGCCGCGCGAGGTGGCGGTGGACAGCGCCTGTTCCAGGACGCGGCGGGCGGTCGCGACGTCCCCGCGCAGCTCGTGGACGTAGGCGTAGCGGGTGAAGACCGGCACGCCGGGGCGGCGGGCGTCGGCGGTGTCGGCCGCGCGCGCGGCCTCGTCGTAACGGCCGAGTTCGACCAGGGCGTCGATACGGGAGGACAGCGCGCGCTCGTTGTAGGGGTTGTGCTTCAGGGCCCGGTCGGCGAAGGCGAGGGCGTCGGTGAACTCGTGCCGGGCGGCGGCGAGGGCGGCGCGCCCGGCGAGGGCCTGGTCGTTGCCGGGCGCGAGCCGCAGCGACCGTGCGAAGGCCTTCTCCGCCTGCGGATAGCGGGAGGGGTCGCCCTTGGTCCGCGCCTGTTCGACGTAGGCGAGTCCGAGCGTGGCCCAGCCGCCGTGGTCCCTGGGCTGGGAGCGCAGATGGGCCTGGAGGGAGGTGATGCTCGCGTCGAGGCTCCCGCCGGCCAGCAGTTCCGGCGGCACGGCGGCGGCCGCGACGGTCTGCGGTCCCGCGCCGCCGTCCCGTGCCGCCCCCAGGGCGACGGCGCCGCCGGTCAGCGCCACGGCCAGCAGCAGCGCCGGCCCGGCGAGCCGTGCCGCCCGCCACCGCTGTCCGGCGAGCCCCACCCGCCGCACGGCGGCGACCCGCGCGTCCACGACGGCGTCCTCCGCGCCCGCGCCCGTGTCGGGCCGGTCGTCCGCGCCGGTGTCGGGCCGGTCGTCCGCGCCCGCGCCCGTGTCCCTGTCAGGGGCGGGAGCGGGGGCGGGGGCGGCTCCCGGGCCGGCCTGGGCGGCCATCGGCTCGGTCGGCTCGGCCCGTTCCGCCGGTCGGGCCGGCCCGGTCGGCCGGGTCGGTCCGGTCGGCTCACCCGAGACGCCGGCCGGCTCGGCGGTGGCCGGCGACGACGCGGCGGGGGTGGCGCCCTCGTCGGGGCCGGCGGCTCCGGCGGCCTGAGGGGTGCCGTCGGCCCGGGGGGTGCCGGTGGCCTCTGGGGTGCCCGTGGGCGTGACGGTGTCCTGGGGGGAATCGATGCCGGAAGGTGCCGTGCCGCGGCGGGAGTTGGTGACGGTGGGGGTGGTGGTCCCGGTGGGGGCGGGGTGTGCGGGGTCCTCCCCGGTCCCGGTGGGGGAGGGGGGTACCGGATCCTCCCCGGTCCCGGCGCGTGCGGCGCGCGGGACGGGGGCCGGCCGCACGCGGGCGCCGGCGCCGGCCCGGCCGGCCGGCTCCCGCGCACCGCTCACGGAGACGGGCGCCGCACCGGCCGAACCGGCCGCGGCGTCCCGTTCGTTCGTGCCGGAGGAGCGGGCGGTCAGGGCGCCCGCTCCTCCGGCACGGTCAGGGTCCGTGGCGTCCCGCCGGGTGGCGGCCGGCGCCGCGGGGAGGGCGGGCGCCGGGGCGGCGGGGGCCGCGTCGCTCTCCGGCGCCGCGGCCCGCGGCCGCTCGCGCGGCGCGGACTGCCCGGCTTCTTCGCCAGGGGCGGGGGGACCCGCACGGTGTCCCCGGGCCGGTGTGGTCTCGTCGTTCCGGCGGGCCATGCCCTCTCCTCGGTCGCCTGGGTGGTTCCGAACGCGTGGGGGTGGCGGGGCCCGCGCGCCCGGGGGGGGGGGTGGTGCCGGGGCCCGGCCCGCAGGGGGGGGGTGGTCAGTTGCGGCGCCGCCTACCCCCCCCCCCCCCCCCCCGGGCCCGAACCATGAGCAGGCT